>JAFGPX010000126.1 GCA_016935975.1 Deltaproteobacteria bacterium | reverse complement strand
GGGCGGTCGACGTCGAACGGGGTCCCGCGGGGGTGGTCAGCGACGGCGCAGACAACCTCTTCTTTGCCGACTCGGCCCAGCACACGATTCGGCACCTGGCCATCGCCAACCGCACGGTCACCACCCTGGCCGGCTCGCCGGGAGCCGCGGGCAGCTCGGACGGGGTGGGCGAGGCTGCGCGCTTCGCTTCGCCGTGGGGCGTGGCGAGCGATGGCGCGGGCAACCTGCTCGTGACCGACACCGCGAACCACACCGTGCGCCGGATCAGGGTGGGCAGCGGCGCCGTGACCACGGTGGCCGGCTCGCCGGGAGTGGCCGGCAGCGATGACGGGGTCGGCTCCACCGCTCGCTTCAACCGTCCGATGGGCATCGCCAGCGACGGCGAGGGCAACTTCTTCGTGGCCGACGCCGACAACTGTTCGATCCGCAAGCTCGCTGCCGCCACCGGCGCCGTGACCACGGTGGTCGGAGCCCCGGGGGAATGTGGCATCCGCTTGGGGCCGCTGCCCGCGCAGCTCGGCCATCCGCGGGGCCTGGCCTTCCTGCCGCCGGGCAACCTCTTCATCGCCACCTCGGCGGAGCCAATCGGGGCCACTGCGGTCGGCGAAAGCACCATCCTGGCTGCGCGCTTCTGAGCAGCAACCGCCGGCACCAGCACGCTGGCACCGCCGCGTGATCGTTTCGTCCAACCGGCGTACGCTCGCTTTGTCTCCGGCTCTGCCGGCGGACATCAGAGGTTTGTCTGCCGCGCTTTTCAGGGGTACCGGCAAGACCCGTCGCTGCACCACCAGTAACTTTTCGAATGGACTCCTTCGGGTGGAGGACCCAAGCCTCGACAATCGGCATCCGTATCGCAGCGCCGGTCGTAGTCGTTCTCGAAGTACCATCGGCATTCGCCCGCAAGACAGCCGCAGCTGCCAAACAGCGGGGTGAGGCCCGATGCGTAGCGGCGTTGTTCGCAGAAGGGCGTGTCTGGGATCTGCATCGGCTCCGCCGCGCAGGTCGATTCGTAGCATCCGGTGACGATACAGCCCTGGTCTTGGCTGCAACCATTGCGAACCGCCGAGCCTTCGAAGTAGGCGTAGCTCTCGTCGCCGGGTGCGAAGCACGGCTGGCGAGGGTGGGCTGGCGGCGCCGAGCCTGGCCCCGGCGAAACCGCAGCCTCGTCGATGGGCGTTCGGCCGCAAGACAGGGCCGCCAAAGCGATGTACAGGGCGCAACCTGGGCCAAACCTGACCATGCAGGCATAGTGAGCTGTTCGCGGGCAGCAGGCAACGGGTGCCGAGTCGTCGGCCGGCCATCGCCATTGACGGCCCTTCTCGGTGGCGTCTAAGCTTCCCGCATGAAGCCAAAGGCACGGGGGAGCCTGAAGAAGACGACGAAGGCGCGAACCAGACGCACAGATGGCAAGAAGAAGGCGACCAAGGTGAAGGCACGGGCGAAACGGAAAGCCCCGAAGCGCGTCCTCGCCAAGGCCAAGGTGAAGGTGGCCAAGTCAACCGTCAAGACCAAGGTGAGAGTGGCCGCCCAGGTTTCGGCCAAGCCGACCGCGAAGGCCAGGGCAAGCGTGCCCAGCAAGGCGAAAGCGGCGCCAAGGTCTCCCAGCGCCGCGGCTGCCGTCGAAGCGGCGTTCACCGCACGGATTGGCGCCGCTCGCCCATTCGGCTGGGGCGTGCGACAAACCTGGGCCGAGGGAGGCGAGGATCCCCTGGAGAAGGTGCGCGCCTACCTGTGCACTGACGAGGCTCCCCACTGGCACTACGTCACCAGCGGCCTTGCGGATCCCGGGAAGGTCGATGCTGTGCCGGGAGCGACGTCGAGCGGACTCGGCTACGAACTCACCTTCCGACTCGCCCGAGCCGCGGACGAAACCGAGGCCCCGGTGTGGCCCGTTCATGCCCTGCAGGAGCTCGGCTGGGGAATCCTCAAGGCGCGCATGAAGCTGGGCACGGGTCACTATATCCGGCGGCGGACGGTCATCACCGGCGGCAACCCACCGACCGTGCTCAAAGGCTACTATCTGATTGCGGATCCGCAGCTTCCCGACATCCGCAGTCGCACCGGCAGTATCTCCTTCTTCGAGTTGATCGGTATCACCGAGGACGAGCTCCTACAATGCGAGGCAGGCGAGCCCGACGCGTTGCAGGCCGAGCTGCTTGCGCGCTCGCCGCTCGGGATCACGGACATCGCCCGCACCACAGAGACCTCGGAGCTCGATCACCACCTGCGCCTCGGCGCGCTTCAGCGGGCGTTTTGCCAGCAGTGTTGTGCCATCGCTCCCAAGGGCGTCGGACAGCTCACCGTGTCGGCCACCCTCAAGGAGGGACAACTCGACTGCGTGGTGAACGCGCCCATCCCCTTCGTCCTTGGCGCCAGGGCTGAGGCGGCCCTCCGTCGCATTTTCCTCGTCCAGGCCGCGGCCGGCCAACCGGTCGAGCAGCTGCGTGCGGAGATCGCGCTGCCCCCCGATGGCGCCGGGTCCGTGGTGTTCGAGTTCGTCTACCCGCAGGGAGACTAGACCCCTTCATGGGGTCACACAAAGGGGCTTGAGACAGGTTTCAAGCGGCAGCTCTCAGTTGGGCGTCGCTGCAAAGGCGGTCGACTTCGGCGTCGAGCTTGTTGAGGATCGCGCCTATGGGGCAGGGGATGTCGACGCGTTTGTCGTCGGTGAGTGCGGCCCAGCCGGGACGTAGGATGCGGATGTAGACCTTGGAGTAGAAGAAGGCGACCTTGAGACCGTAGGTGGTCACGATGTAGCGCTGGGTGCCTGGGATGCGGGCGATGAGGCCCCGCAGGCGGAGACGGCGCAGGTCGTAGGTCATCTTGCCCGCCGTGTATTGCTCAAGCGTCACGCCAAGGAGCGCGGCGACCTCGCACGGGTCAGTACAAGCCGGGTATGGGGGCCAGTTGACAAGATCCGCTATCGGGACACCTTGAGCATCTATTGTAGCGATGCGCTAATGGCACTTGGAACGACCACCGGCACGCGCTTGGCGAGAGCTACTTCGGCTGGGATAGCCGGCGCTTCCCGGGATGGGGCGAGCACAGGTGCGCGCCCTCGGGCAGCTCGCCCTGCGCGAGGCCTTCTTGGCGATTTCGTCAGATCCAGTTTCGGCACAAGATGGTGTCCGACCGGGAGGCGGGGGATGAGGAAGAGGGGGTGAGCTTAAAGGAAGCCACGCCACGGGGCTGCCGAAGGGGTAGATTCCCCCCTGTGCTCGATAAGCCGCGCCCCCGAGCTCGTGTTGGCTACGGTTTGCTACCCCGGGCAGGTGGACGCAGAATTGGACACGAGAAGACGCATGGGTCCGCCACCCTACCCCAGCCCGGAATGCTCACGATCCCCCGTGCGTACGGGGTCTTCGCGGATCACGGGGAAATCCTCGTGCAAGCGCACGCCTTCGATTTGCAATGCATCAGGTTGGCCATTCTACGCGCCAAGATGCTTCACTATTGGACCAATTCGCGAGTCCCATGCGACTGACGAACAGCATCAGTCACAAGGTGTCCGCCTATAGAGAGGGGTGCATCGATGAGAACAGGGCATCTGTCAGCAACGATGTTGGTCGCCGGGATACTGGGCATCGCTCTCAGCGGCTGTGACAATTCGACCACCGGGGCTGTCGGTAGCGGTGGAACGACGAGCTCTGGAGGTACCTCCGGGGGAGCGGCCGCTGGCGGCGGCCAAGCCGGCTCGGGGGGCGCAATTGGCTCGGCCGGTAAGGTTGGCACCGGCGGCATCGGTACCTCAGGCGGAGTGACAAGCACTGGCGGCCAAGTCGGCTCGGGAGGCAGGTCGAGCCACCCCACCCTCATGGGCGGACGTGTGGGCAGGGGTGGCACTACTGGCAGCACAGTCAGCAGCGGAGGTGTTACTGGCACCGGCGGCACGATGGCCAGGGATGGCGGTCGAGACCTCCCTGCGGGGACCGGTGGAGCAGGCACAGGAGGCCGCGTGGGTACCGGCGGTAGGGGGGGTGTCGACGGTGGACCAGTCTCGACGGGCGGCAGCGGCGGCGCCATAACTTGCGGCACGAAGACCACGTCCGATTGTGGCAAGTCCGGAACCAAGTGCAGCCTTGATGTCGGCGGCACGCAGCGGACCTTTTACGTGGAGCTGCCGAGCAACTACAATCCGACGACGCCCTATCGCCTTGTCTTCCAGTTCCACCCGCTGGGCGGTACCGCGGAGGGATCCCTGACTATGTACGGTCTGAAATCCCGCATGCCGGACGCAATCTACGTGTCACCGCAGGGCCTTTCGACGGATGGATCGGCTGG
>JAFGPX010000125.1 GCA_016935975.1 Deltaproteobacteria bacterium | reverse complement strand
TGGCGTGCCGATGCGCGGACCCGCTTGGCTCGGGTGATGCCGATCACTTTGCTGTTCATGCTGGGAACGGCCGGGACGCTGTGGTTTGTCTTCGGGCCGCATCGTGGTTCTCCCACGCGGCTGATCGCCGCCGCGGCTAGGCACGGCCTATTGCTCGAGAGTGGGAAGAAGGAAGAGGGCTGGTTCTCGTCGAGCTGGCGCAGCGCGAAGCTGTCGCTACGGGACGCTCCGGGCGTCACGGTCGAGATGGGCATGCTGCGCTTCGACCACTGGCCGTTCGTTTCGCCGCAGGTGACGGTCTCCCAAGCGCACGTTCGCCTGCGCGGGGAGCCCGTGCCACTGCTGGCGGCGATCACGCGAGCCTTGCGGGTCGAGCTCGCCGAGGTTGCGGTGACCGACCTCGCCGTCATCTACGAGCACCGCGTGCTCGGCAGGATCGCCTTCGACGGTGTCACGGTGGAGGCCGCCGGGCCGTCCCTGCTGGTCGAGGCGGAACGGGCGCACGCGGGCGGGCTTGACTGGCCGGACGTGCGTCTTTTCATCGAGCCGCGCAAGGACATGTTCGTGATTGGCTGGGGCGGCGAGGTCGCGTCGGCGCGGCTGCAGCTCTCGTGCTTTCCGCCGGCCGGCGGCGCGGCGCGCTGGCTGCTCAATGTGCTCCATCAGCCGGTGCGACCGCTGCTCGGTCGCTTCGGCTGGGACTTGGGCGAGGCGTTCGCTGGCGCCCAGGTGGCGGGCGGAATCTCGCTCGACGTGCCGGACGATCCGGCCGAGCCGCCCCGCGGCCGCGTGCAGTTCGTCTTCGACGGTTGGCCGCTTGGAGCTCCGGCCGGCTCGAAGGCGGTGCTCGGCCGCTCTTTTTCGCTCTTGTCGAACCTCGTGCCGGCCGCGTACGGCTCGCGTTGGGAGCTGCCGCGCGTGGCGATCACCATGCCGGTGTTCTCGCTTGTGGGCCAAGGACACGTCGATCTCGACCGCCGGCCTGCCCTGGCCCTGACCGCACAAGGCGAGCGGGTGTGCCGCGAGCTCGGCGCTCTCCTGCCGCCGTCACCCGAGCGCGACCAGGTGCAACGGTTTCTCGCGGCCCAGCCCAACCGGTCTCGCACGTCGGCGGTCAAACCACCGCTGCCCGCCCGGCTCGCGGTGCAGGTGCGGGCGGGCGCCGGCGCCGGCTATCGGCCAGAATGGACCTACCGGCCGGCGTGCGGCCTTGCGCCTTGGGCCGAGTAGAAAAAACGATGTCCAGCGAACATGATGCGTTCATGACCTGGCGCCTACGGCGGTCGATCGGGCTACGACTCCTGCTCGGCGTTCTCTCTGCCGCCGGCTGCGGGGAGTTCCACCCGCACTTCCCGCGCGCCGATGCGGGCCGGGACGGCGAGACGCCGCCGGGAGAGCGCTTCACGCTGGTCGCCTTGCCCGACACCCAAGGCATCGTGCTCCCCTACCCGGAGATGTTCTACGCGCAGGCGTACTGGATCAGGGACAAAGCCGCCGCCCTCAACATCAAATACGTCGTGCACGAGGGAGACATCACGAACGATGCGACCGAGGAGGAATGGCGGACCGTGGACCACGGCTTTCGGCTGCTCGACGAGCGGGTGCCCTACGCGCTGGCCTTGGGCAATCACGACTACCCGGGCGGCGGCGGCGTGGAGAGCCGCGACACCTCGGGATTCGATGCCCGGTTCCCGCCGAGCCGGGTGGCAAACCAGCTCGGATTCGTGGCCATGCTCGACCCGGATTCGGCGGTCAACGCGGCGTACAAGTTCTGGGGCAATGGCCAGACCTGGCTCATCTTCGCGTTGGAGTTCGGACCGAGAGACAACGTCCTGAGCTGGGTCGCGGAGGTTCTCGCGGCGAACCCGGCCGCCCATGCCATCCTCGTCACGCACGCGTACCTCTTCGTGGACGGCACGCGCTTCGACGCCGCCAACCGCACCGACCAATACTCGAACCCGCACGACTACGACATCGACGGCCGCCTCGGCGGCGTGAACGACGCCGAGGAGATGTGGCAGAAGCTCATCGCCGGAAGACCGCAGATCCGGTTCGTGCTGTGTGGGCACATGCACGCCCAGGCCCGGCTCACCAGCGAGCGGCCAGGGGCGCCGCCCGTGCATCAGCTGCTGGCCGACTACCAGCACGAAGCGTACGGCGGCTACGGCTATCTGCGACTTCTGACCTTCGAGCCGGACGGCAGGGTCGTCGTGCAGACCTACTCGCCGTTTCTCGATCGGTACCGAACCGACCAGGACAACGACTTCATCCTGGGCCCATGAGGCTACGCCAGATCCGCGGCCAAGCCCCCGGCCTGGGCGATGTCGAGCCAGGTCGAGAGAGCGAGGTGGCTCGCGCCGCTGTTGTGCTGGGCGACGTCCTTGCACAGGCTGGACTCGCTCCAGGCCTCCGCGTGGCGCAGGCACATGCGGGTCGTGCCCGATTCGTCGCCAGTCATGACGAGGGTGGGACGTGCTGCACATCCCTTGACGCTGCAACCCTCGGGCCCGCCGAGCAGCCCCCGGGTTCTTTCCCTGCTCCAAATCTTCGTCTTCTTCATGCCTCTAGGATGCCGAGTCGCCGTGGCATGAAATCGACATGGACGTGACGTCTTGGTGACAGAGCAAGAAACACCATCCTTCCGTCTTCTCCGCGCGGCTGCCCGCAATCGGAGAGCCCTGGCCGGTGTCACACAAGGCACGCCATGAGGATTGGCCTATCCTGCTGCAACACCACTTCGGGCTCGGCGCCAAGCCAGCGAGCGACGATGGCTCCTCTTTGCCTGGCCTGGTTCCTGATGCTGCTCGACGCGTGCGGCTCCTCTGGCGCGGGGGGCCAGACGAACGATGCAGCCTCCACGACATCGTCTGGTGGCCAGACGACCGCCGGCGGCGCGCCGGGTAACGGCGGCGCGACGGGCAGCAACCTAGGAGGCCGGGGTGGCCAGATTGCTTCCGGTTCTGGCGGAGCAACCGTCTCCGCCTCGGCAGGGGGCGGCGCCGGCGGGCAGGCGGGCAGAGCCAGCGGCGGTAGCAACGCAACCGGCGGGCAGAGCCTGGCGGGCGAGGGTGGCGGTATCGCGACGGGCGGACGAGGCACCGCCAGCTCCGGCCAAGGCGGCCTGGCAACCGGTGGCGCGGGGACCGGCGGTGTGGCCACGGGGGGCCGGACCGGCGGTGGCCTGGGCGGCGCCTCCGCGACCGGCGGTGGCACGACCGGCCGCGATGGTGGCGTTGCCACCATGACCGGCGGCGCTCCAGGCAACGGCGGCGCGACGGGCACGGCCGCCACCTGCTGCAGGCAATTCGGCGCGCCCAGCAAGGCGGGCCAGATCGCCGTCTCGGGTCTCACGGAGCTTTCCGGCATAGTCGCCAGCCGGGCGCATCCCGGTGTCCTTTACGCGCATGCAGATTCCGGCGCCGGCGCCGTCTTCTACGCCATGAGCGTCGCCGGAGCATCGCTCGGCACCTTCACGCTCGCTGGCGCCGGCACGACGGACTGGGAGGACATCGCCGTCGGGCCAGGGCCGAGCCCGGGCACCTTCGTGTACGTGGGCGACATCGGGGACAACGCTGCGAGAACCGGCAGCGGGAACGCCAGAGACGAAATCCGGATCTATCGCGTGTCCGAGCCCGAGGTCGAGGTGACGGCGCCGGTGGGACCCCAGACCTTGAGCGCTTGGCAGCGCCTCCGCTTCACCTATCCCGACAAGGCGCACGACGCCGAAACCCTCCTTGTGGACCCGGCCAGCGGGGACCTCCTCATCGTCACCAAGGAAACCAGCGGGGCTTCGCAAGTGTTCCGCGCCGCGGGCGCCACGCCAACCGACACCCCCACGGTCCTCGAGCTCGTGGCCACGCTGTCGCTCGGCAGCTCCGGAGCGCAGAGCGCGTTGGTGTCGGCGGGCGACATCTCTCCGAGCGGTGACAGCATCATCCTGCGTACCTACACCGCGATCTGGTTGTGGTGTCGCGGCAGCACGTGGGCGACCACCTTCGGCGCCGCCCCGGTCGAGCTTCCTTCGGCCAGCGAGCCGCAGAGCGAGGGGCTCACCTTCTCCGCGGACGGCAAGTCCTGGTACAGCGCCGGGGAGACCAGCACGACGATCTACCAGGGGATCTCGATCTGCTCGTCGTAGCCCCAGTGCCGGTCAGTCGGGGCGGAACGAACAGGCAGAAACGGACAAACGGAGCCGGAAAAGGAGGCCGACATTCGTAGGCGCCTCTGCTGCTCTGTTGCTCCGTGTTCTTCCTGGGTGACCCGGCGGACCCACACACACCTTGGCGGCGCAACGAAGCGAGCCGAGGCTACGGCGATAGCGCGAAACAGTAGATGGCCCCGTACCCGCCGCCGTCGCCCACGCCGCCACTGCCGCCGCCCATCGAGGTGCTCAAGTTCACGCTGGCTGCGCACCCCGCGGCCGTGTGTGCGTTGATCCAGTGCGCGGCACTGTCGCCACCGCCCCCGCCCCCGCTGCGCGGCCACGAATGCCCGATGATCGGCTTGGCACCGGACACGGACGTGCTGGTCCAATCGTTGCAGGTGCTCGTCGTGGTGGCGTTGCCGATCTGCCCGGCGGTCGTGGAGCCGGTCAGTACGTCGTGGTTGTCCACGTTCTGATGATTCGGAGTGCCGTTCTCGTTGGGGAGATCATTGGCGATGGCCGCGTCGGCCTTGGGACGCGTTTGGATCAGGTTCGCTTTCGAGTCGGCCACGAGACGCCCGATGCGGTCGTACCAAGGACCGTTGCCGACGCGGTCAGCGGCGTTTACCGGTGCCGTGGTGCTGAGAAAAGCGCGCCATACCTTGGCGGACGAGCCTGCCATGCTCGACTCGGCAATCTCGGTGCAGATCTTGTCGGCGCCCGCCAGACCGTCCGCTTCTCCGTAGCGCAGGTCGCCGCCGAATCCATTTTGGTTGTTGGAAAGCCGGCGCATCGCCTCGATGCTGGTGACGAAGAAGCTGAACTTCGCCAGCCCAGTGACCGTCGAGCCGCCCGTCCCTGGAGTTCCGCCCGTCCCTGGGGTTCCGCCGGTTCCCTGTGCTCCACCTACGCCGATCGCGCCTCCCCTGCCTGTCGAGGTCACTCTGCCCGAAGAACCCGCTCTGCCCGTCGCTCCTCCGGTGGCAGGGGCGCCTCCGCTGCCGGTGGTGCCGCCCGCGCCGGTGGTGCCCCCCGAGCTGGCGCTGCCACCCGCGCTTGTGCTCCCGCCCGAGGCGCTGGTGCCGCCTGAGCTGGTGGTGCCGCCCGTGCTCGTGGTCCCACCCGAGGCCCTGGTGCCGCCCGCGCCGGTGGTGCCGCCCGTGCTCGTGGTCCCGCCCGAGGCCCCGGTGCCACCCGCGCTCGCGATCCCGCCCGAGGAAGTGGTGCCGCCCGTGCTCGCGGTCCCGCCCGAGGCCCTGGTGCCGCCCGCGCCGTCGTTTTCGGTGGAAGCCCCGGACAAACAGGCCGACACCCCGATGACAAGGGTCATGGAAAGGACAACGCGGCTCGTAGATCGCGACTGCATCATGGGTCTTCCGCTCCCAGCACTGGGACAAGCATTCCGTGTGGATTGGGCATGAGGAAGACACCGCCTGCCGACCGCCGATTGCAGCAAGGGATCGACAAGACGCCGAGCGCACGTGGCTTGAGCGCAGGCCCGGACCCGCCCTAGGAACAGGCAGCCCGCAGTCCCGGCTACCCGGCGCCGGCCTCGGCCAGCATGGCGCGGATCGCGGCGGCGTGGCCTTCTTCTTCCTCGCCCATGCGCTCGAAGAAGGCAGACGCCTCGCCGGTCGAGGTGGAGGCCAGGGCGTCGTAGTAGAGGATGGCGCTGTTCTCGGCGTCGATGGCAATCTCCAGGGCCTCGATCAGTTTCAGGTTCTCGGACGCGGCGCCGGCCGGAGCGGTCTCGATGCCGTCGACCAGATCGTCGGCGCGTTCGGGTAGCTGGCCGGCGACCAGCTTGGCGGCCAGCGCTTCCAGCGTGGCGGCGTGGTTGCGCTCTTGTGCCGCGATGTCCTTGAATATCTTGCGTCCCTTCTCGGCCGCGCAGCCCTCGGCCAGGCGAAGATAGAACTTCTCGGCCGCCTGCTCGGCGGCAATGGCGTTCTTGATGGCCTGGGCCAGGGTGATGGACATGGGACTATCCTACTACGGCGGGAAGCGCCGGCAGAAGGCCCAGGCGCCGGTCGTCGCGGCGCCGCGATGAAGTCGTAGCTGCGCTTGCGAGCGTGGCGCCGCGATCTGCAGATCGAGCGCTTCGCCCTTGCAAAAATCACGGCATGGATCATTCCTTTGTCCATGACTTCCGACCAAGCTGGCAAAGCCCTCATGGATACCTACGCCTACGGGATCGTGAACGTGCTGCGCGGTTGGCTCGAAGGCCTCGGTGGACCGGGCATGCGCGCGGAGGCCTTGGGCTCCGTCACCTGGGCCGACCTAGGGGTCGTCGCCTTCTTCGTGGTCTTGACGTTGCTTCTCAACGCGTTGCTCGCCGTGGTCCTGCGCCGGCAGACGCGCCGAGCCGTCGAGCAACCCGCCGCCGAGGATCTGCGCCGGCAGTCGTTCCAGGTCGTGCGCAAGCCGATCTACTTGCTCCTCTGGATCTTCGGCCTGTACCTAGCCGGCACTCCGCTTCTGCCGAAACCGGGCCAGGGTGACGATGGGCACGTCGTCGCCGGGATGGTCGCCAAGCTGCTCGACGTCGCCGTCTTCGCCGCCTTCCTGTGGCTCTTCTTCCGTTTCACCCACGTGCTCGAAGCCTGGCTCAAGACGCTGTCGGGGAAGACCTCCAGCAAGATCGACGACCTCGTGGTTCCGCTTCTGGGCAAGAGCCTGCGCATCATCGTGCCCGTGCTGGGCATCATCTTCGCCCTGCCGCTACTCGACCTGCCGGAGAAGTACACGGACATCCTGGGCAAGGGCAGCAGCATTCTCCTCATCGTGGCCGTGGCGCTGATCCTGTCCCAGGTCGTGCGCATGGGCGAAAAGGCCGTGCTGGCCGGATACGACATCAACGCCGCGGACAACCTGCGCGCGCGCAAGGCCTACACCCAGGTGCACGTCATCAGCAAAACCCTGTACTTCGTCATCACGCTCTTCGCGCTGGCCTCGATTTTGATGCTGTTCAAGGAAGTGCAGCGCTTCGGCACGAGCATCCTGGCCTCCGCCGGCGTGGTCGGCATCATCTTCGGTTTCGCGGCGCAGAAGACCATCGCCAATCTCTTCGCCGGTTTCCAGTTGGCCATGACCCAGCCGATCCGTCTCGACGACGTGGTCATCGTCGAGGGCGAGTGGGGCCGCATCGAGGAGATCACCTTGACCTACGTCGTGGTGCACATCTGGGACGACCGCCGGCTGGTCGTGCCGCTCGGCCACTTCATCGAGAGGCCGTTCCAGAACTGGACGCGCAGCTCGGCCGAGTTGCTCGGCTCGGTCTTCGTCTGGGTCGACTACAGTCTGCCTCTCGACCCAGTGCGCGCGGCGCTCAAGGAGATCATCGAGACGGATCCGCTGTGGGACAAGCGCTTCTGGAATCTGCAGGTGACCGAGGCGTCCGAGCGCACCATGCAGATCCGCGTGCTGGCCACGTCCGCGGATTCCTCCAAGTCGTGGGATCTGCGCTGCCGCATCCGCGAGAAGCTCATCGCCTACCTGCAGCAGCAGCATCCGCAGTGCCTGCCCAAGCTGCGCGCGGATGTGGGCCCGGGGCCGCTTCGGGAAGCGGTCAAGGAAGCAGCCCGCGCCTAGCAGGGGAACACAGGAAGGAACGGAGGAGCTGAGGCGGGCGGGGATGGCGGCCCCGTGAATGGGTCGAGCGCCTCAGCTCGGCATCGCCACAACGCGGCCTAGGCCCTGCGATGGAGCTGAGGACGTCGACCGGCCCAGATCCCCCCGACACTGCGACGGGCTGGTAGAATGCCGTCATGCTTCGGCGAGCTGGAATTGCGACGGCGGTTTTGTGCGGTCTGGGGGCCGGCTCTGCGTTCGCGCAGAACGCCACCACGCCCGGGGCGGTGACCACGCCGTACCCGACGACCCAGGCCATCTCGATCGAGTGGGCCATCACCGGCGACGCCAACAACGACGGCGTCGTCGACGTGCGCTACCGCGAGGCCGGCGCGACGGCGTGGCAGACCGGTTTGCCGCTTTTCCGTGTGCCCGCGGGGGCGAACGACACCGGCGACTTCGGCTCGGGGAACGGCCAATGGCCCAACAAGCACGCCGGCAGTCTGTTCGACCTGGAGCCCGGCAAGACCTACGAGATCGCATTGACGTTGACCGATCCCGACGGCGGCGGGACGACGACCACCACGACTGCGACCACTCGCCCGATTCCCGTCGCTCCGGCCACCGCCACGACGAAGCCCGTGACCCCGTCGACGCTCACCAGCGCCCTCGCGGCCGCGGCGCCCGGCGACATCCTGCTGCTCGGCGCGGGCAGCTACCCGTCGTTTTCGGTGTCAAAGAGCGGCGCCACCGACCAGCCCATCGTCATCCGCGGCGAATCGGCCGACACGGCGATCATCGGCGGCCGCGTGACCATGGACAACCGCCGCTGGGTCTATCTCGAGAACGTCACCGTGCAGGGCGAGGTGCGCCTGCGCGGCGCCTCGAACGTGGTGGTGCGCGGCTGCAGGATTCGCACGAGCGGCAACGGCATCAACATGCAGACGAGCGACGCGATCCCGCGCAACAACTACATCGTGGACAACGACATCGTGGGCGGCGCGACCTGGGAGGACAGCCAGCTCGGCGCCGACGGCTACGACGGCGGCGAAGGCATCCAGCTCACCGGCTCGGGCCACGTGGTGTGTTGGAATCACGTCAAGGGCTTCCGCGACAACATCTCGCACATGGAATACGACGAGGCCTTCGAGCAGGTTTCCAACGACATCTGCAACAACGACCTCGAGGAGGCGACCGACGACGGCATCGAGGCCGACTCGGCCATGGGCAACGTGCGGGTCATGAAGAACCGCATCCGCAACTGCTTCGTCGGCGCCAGCTCGCAGCCGAGCCTGGGCGGCCCGACGTACTACATCCGCAACGTCATGTACAACGTGGTCTACTCGCCCTTCAAGTTCCACAACGGCACGGTGGGCGACGTCGCTTTCCACAACACCGTGGTCAAGTGCGGCGACGGCTGGGGCTGCTACGCGGGCGAGTCCTGGAGCCGCGCCTTCTTCCGCAACAACCTCTTCGTCGGCGGCGCCGGCGGCGGCACCTATGGCGGCTACGGCAACGGCAACGGCCGCGTGCTCGATCTGGGCGACGCAGACGGCACCTGCTCGTTCGACTACGACGGCCTGGGCTCGATCGACACGGGCAAGTTCGAGGGCAAGATCGGCGGCACGCGCTTTTCCAGCGTGGCGACCATGCAGTCGAGCACCACCGAGGTGCACGGCGTGCAGGTGGACATGGGCATCTTCGCCAGCAGCCCCGCCTTCCCGTCCAATCCTTTCCCACCCAAGCCCGCCCCCGATCTGCGGCTCGCCGCGGGTAGCGCTGCCGTGGACAAGGGGCTCGCGCTTCCCGGCGTCAACGACGGCTTTTCCGGCGCCGCGCCCGATCTCGGCGCGTACG
The DNA here is from genome assembly GCA_016935975.1 of Deltaproteobacteria bacterium. GTDB lineage: Bacteria > Myxococcota_A > Polyangia > Fen-1088 > Fen-1088 > Fen-1118. Next base: position 28,367 of record JAFGPX010000125.1, on the reverse strand, counting down.
AGATCGGTGTCGCTGCCCCGGTCTATGGCCCGCGCACGGGTGGCTTGGGCGGCGTCATCGGGACCGGCGGAGTGGCGAGCACGGGAGGCGCGCTCGGCAGCGGCGGCGCGGGCGGCTCGATGGGCACGGGCGGCATCGGCATGGACGGCGGCATCGTCGTCGATTCGGGCCTGGCCGGGGGCGGCGCCCCGGGAGCCGGCGGCGTCCCCGGCACCGGCGGCGCGGTGGGCAGCCGCGACGCCGCGATCGCAGACGGGCCTGGCGCCGCCGGCGGCGTCTCGGGCGGCGGGGGAGCGGTCGGCACGGGTGGCGCGCCTGGGACCGGCGGCCTCTCGCCCGACGCGGGCACGGCCGCGGGCAAGGGCGGCGGCTGTGGCTGCAACACGGTCGGCCCGACGGGCGGCGGCGAGATCGCAGTCCTGGTCTTGACCGCGTTCGCGGCCCTGCGCCGATCCCGCCATCGCGGCGCCGGCGTGCCGGCGCAAAAGGCCGGAACGGAAGCGCTTCCGACGACGACACGGCAAGCCTCGCCTCGCTCGACGCCATGAGCGCGGCAGCCATCGTGCGCGCCCGCGAGGGCGCGGGCCCGCGCCGAAACGAGCACGTGGCCCGCGTTTGGATCACTTCTGGTTGCGACGACGCCCGCCGACCTTGGCGAAGATGGCGCGTGCCGCCTCCGGGCTCAAGACCTCCGTCCCCGGCGGGTGCTGGGCGAACTCCGGGCCCGAAGCGACGAAGACAAGCTCGTACCGGCCGATCTGGATGACATCACCATGCCGTAGGCTTTCGCCGACGCACCTCTCCCCGTTCAAGTAGGTCCCGTTCGTGCTGTGCTGGTCGATGATCAGGTAGACCCCCGCCTCGGCGACCACCATGGCGTGTTTGCCGCTGACCGCCCCATCGTCGAGTTGAACGTCGTTTTCTGGAAGACGGCCAATGCTGGTGCAGGGCTTCACCAACGGGATCTCGTCTTGCTCTGCGCCGCCGCGGCGCACCACGAGCCGCGGGCTGTCGATGACCTCCAGCTGGTCCAGGGACAGCACCTCGGTGCCGCTGGAGCCGAAGCCCGCCTCGTGCGGAGGCGGCGGGGTCGAGATGGGGCGACGTCGTTCGCCTCTTCCGCGAACGGCTGCCCTCGGCCTCGTCGCCGCGTTCGCGGCCGTCTTGTCGTACTTGATGACCACGCGCGCCTTGCCGAATTCGACTTGGTCGCCCGACGCGAGGACCGCCTTCTTGACTCTCTTGCCATCGATCGCCGTGCCGCTGCTCGAATCGAGATCGATGAGCAGGACCTCGCCCTCTGCCGTGACCTCGACGACGGCGTGCGTCCGCGAGACGCTTTCGTCGTCAAGAAGGAGATGCGATGACTTCATTCTGCCGATGCGAACGAGCGGCTGCTCGAAGGTTTCCTCTCGCACCATCCGGTCCGCTTTGAAGACCTGAAAGGTGATTGGGAAAACATCTCGGTCGTGATCTTCGTCCCTTGCACGAGGTGGCGGGGGCGGGCCGTCGGCACGCCGCTCCGATCCCTGGTTGCCACGGGTCGTGCCCGAGCGGCCTCGCCCCTTCTTCTGCAAGACCCGACGTGGCTCGGCAAGCTCTCCGATGCGACTCACACGGAACATGGACCTGCCCTTCCCGAAGGAGACGATGTCGCCCGGCTTGAGCTGGCGCTCTTCCTCGGGAGCGAGACTTATGTCGGCGCCGTCGATGTAGGTGGGGTTGGCCGTCGGTTCGCAGACGACGACCGCGCTGTTCTCCTGGACGTTGATCAGGGCGTGCTCGTAGGAGGCGGCCTGGTCTTCCTCGTCGAGAACGAGCTCGTTGTGTGGGCCGCGGCCGACACGGATGCGCGGTTGGTCGAATTCCAACGGTGTCCTGTCTTCACCGTCTTCGTCGATGGGAACTAGCACGATCATCTTGTCTCCCGGTTCCTTGCCCAAGCGTTCGCTCTTGCTAGTCGCACCATCAAGAGCGTAGCCGAAACAGAAGGGCCTGGAACCGGCAAAACGACGGCCGGAGTCGCGGCGCCCGAAAGCCCTTGCCCGAGCACCTCGTCGTGGCCGTCGCCGAAGCCGATGGTGGTGACGCCACCCCCGTGCACGTGGGCCGTGCAAGCGCTCGCGCCAGGGCGCATGTGCAAGGGACGAGAATGGAAAATGGACGCTGGCTCACGGCGGGGGGGATGGGCTCCCACCCGGGTCGGAACGAAGGTGTACCATCGCAGGGAGGTCCCCCATGCCCAAGCGCCGGCGCGGTATCAAGCTCAAACCCACGGGTCTCCTGCCTGCGGATCTCGCGCTCGCCGACCTGCCGGCGGAAGTGGCCCGCCTGGCGCGCGCCGTGGCCGACGACGGTGGCGCGGTGCTGTCGAGCTACCGCGAGCCGCTCGGGGGGCACACCCTGCTCCTCGTGGCCCTGCCCATCGAGCGGGTGGCGCCCACGCCTTTCCAGCGCGACGTTGCGGACGGCCACGTCCGGCGCCTGGTAAGGGCCATGGACAAGACCAAGCGCTTCCTCGACCCCGTCATCGTGGTGCGCGAAGAGCGCGCGGCGGGCGAAGGCGAAAAGGCGCTCTACCGCTACTGGGTGCCGAACGGCTACCACCGCCTGACCGCGCTCAAGGAGCTGGGCGCCAAGACGGTGCTCGGCCTACTCGTGCCCGAGACCGCGGTCGCCTACCAGATCCTGGCGCTCAACATCGAGAAGGCGCACAACCTGCGCGAGCGGGCCATCGGCGTTCTGCGCATGGTGCGCGACCTGGCCTCGTTCGCCGACGGCGAAGAAGAAGACTACGCCCTGGAATTCGAGGAGCCCGCGCTCATCACCCTGGGTTTCGCCTACGTCAAGAGGCCACGCTTCTCGGGCGGCGCCTACCATCCGATCTTGCGCAAGACCGACGCCTGGCTGCCCGGCCGGCTGCGCGCGGCAATCGCGGAGCGCGAAGTGCGCGCCGATGCCTTGCTGGCCCTCGACGATGCGGTGGTGGCCGTGGTGGCCGGGCTCAAGGAACGTGGCTTCGCGAGTCCCTACGTCAAGACGTTCGTCGTGGCCCGCGTCAACCCGCTGCCGTTCATCAAAGGCGCCCTGCCCGCATTGCCCGACCTCCTCGCCACCATGAGCAAGCGAGCCCGCGGGCTCAAGCTCGACAAGATACGTCCCGAGGACGTGGCCCGCAGCGGCGGCGGCCCGCCAGAGGAGGGCTAGAATCGCCCCCGTCATGTGTGCCTCGGGGTTGCTTGCCGTCTTCGCGCTCGCTGCCGCGACCGCGCGACCGGGCCGCGATGCGAAAGAGGCGGCCACGCCCATCGACGCGGTCCCACCGTCGGCAGTCGCTCCTACCGCCACCTCGTACCCGAACGCTGCTGCGGCCCTGCGCGACCTGCTCGCCGGCGAGCCGCGCGTGATCGCCTTCGGCGAGTTCCACCAGACCAAGGCCACGGCCCGCATCCCGTCCGCTCTCAAGCGATTCACGCGCGATCTTCTCGGCCCCCTGCGCGCGGCGGGCGCCACGGACTTGGTCGTGGAAACCTGGATCGCGTCCGGAGCCTGCGGCGAGGCGGAAGAAAAGGCCGTGGCCCAGGTCGACAAGGCAACCCGACGCCCGGCGCGCACCGAAAACGAGGTCGTCACGCTGCTCCGTCGGGCGAAGGCCGGCGGCATGGTCCCGCGCATTCTGGAGGTCGGGTGCAAGGACTACCAGGCCATGATGGGCGGGGCCGAGGTCGACTTCGATCGCTTGCTGCGCTTGACCCGTGAACAACTGGGAAAGCAGATCCTCGCGGCCCTGGCCCGGCCCGGCAGCCGCACGGTCCTGAGCTACGGCGGCGCGCTCCACAACGACCTCAGACCATCGCCCGAGTTTGCGCCCTACGCCTTCGGCCCCGCCGTGTCCGCCGCCGTGGACGGCCGCTATCTGGAGATCGATCTCTACGTCCCCGAGTTCATCGCGAAGAACGCGCTGGTCACGGAAGAACCCTGGTACGGGGTCTATCGCCGCGCCTACCGCCGCGGCCGGGTCACGCTCGTGCGACGGGGCGACTCGTCCTACGCCATCGTGTTCCCGCGGACGCGTTGAAATCACGCGCCTGTGCTCTGCGCGAAAGCAGGTTCGACAATGGGCAGTCAGCGGCAGGCCGTTGGCTCCACGGCGGAGGGATCTGCCGGCTGCAGGCTGGCGATACGCCTTCGCGTCCAGTCCGCGAGATCGGCGTAGCCGGCGCGGGCGTAGATGTCGCGTAGCTCGCGGTAGCGCCTCATCACGTCGAACTTCAGGTTCCATTGCAGCTTGTGCAAGCACACCGGGCAGAGGTGCATGCTGCTGCGATCCGTTTCGTCCAGAGAGTTCGAGCCGTTCATCAGGCACTCGTTTTCCGTGCAGTGGGCCATGGAGAACATGTGCCCGGTCTCGTGGGCCAGGACCTTGAAGTCACCTTCTTGTCGGTGTCGGCCAGCAGGGGGAAGTTGCGGTTCTCCTTGGTGCAGAATCTCTTGTGCGGTCACGGGGTTGCCAAGGACGGCGGCATGGCAGAATACTGCCGGGCACAACGCGTGAAAATGCACCTTGGCGACACCGTCGACTACCAGGGCATCGCCTATCGTGTCGAGGCCATCACGAGCTATCGCTTGCAGGGCCGCACCCTGCGCCTCGCCCGCCTGGTCGCGGCTGGCGAGGTGCGCTATCTCGATCTCCCGGGTAGCGACATCGAAGATCGTATTCTGCTTCTTGCGGAGATCCCGTCGTTCGACATCGCCACGCCCCCGCCCGCGATCATCTACCACGGCGGCGAAAGCTACCTGCTCAAGCTCTCGGGAACGGCTCGGATCGAGTCGACGGACGCGGCGCGGGGCGGTGTGGAAAGCGAGTGCGCGCTCTCGCGGTACCGCGCCGCGGGCGGGCGGGCCCTGCAAATCGAGGCCTGGCCGGACGGCGTGCGCATGCTTGCGGGCGCAACCGTGCGCCAGAGCATGCTAGAAATACGCCCCGCAACGCCCCAAGGCGGATAGGAGAAACGACATGTACAAAGTAGTGCTGCTGCGGCACGGCGAAAGCGTATGGAACAAGGAGAACAAGTTCACGGGTTGGACCGACGTCGACTTGTCGGAAAAGGGGCTCGCCGAGGCCGAGCAGGCGGGCAAGACGCTTCTGGCCGAGGGCTACACCTTCGACGTGGCCTTCACCTCGGTGCTCAAGCGCGCCATCCGCACCCTGTGGATCACGCTCGACGGCATGGATCTGATGTGGATCCCGGTGCACCGGACGTGGCGGCTGAACGAACGTCACTACGGCGCCCTGCAGGGGCTCAACAAGGCCGAGACCGCCGCCAAGTTCGGCGAGCAGCAGGTCAAGATCTGGCGGCGCGCCTACGACATTCCGCCGCCCGCGCTCGAGCGGACCGATCCGCGCCACCCGGGCAACGACGAGAAGAAACGCTACGCGGATCTGAAGCCCGACGAGCTACCGGCCACCGAGTGCTTGAAAGACACCGTCGCGCGCTTTCTGCCCGCCTGGCACGAGCAAATCACGCCTGTCATCAAGAGCGGCAAGCGCGTGCTCATCGCGGCCCACGGCAACAGCCTGCGCGCTCTGGTCAAGTACCTGGACGAGATGTCCGACAAGGACATCATCGAGCTGAACATCCCGACCGGTATCCCGTTGGTCTACGAGCTCGACGACAAGCTCAAGCCCATCAAACACTACTACCTGGGCGACCAGGAGGCGGTCGCGGCGGCCATGAACGCCGTGGCCAACCAGGGCAAGGCGAAGAAATAGAGGCTACGTAGCGTCGCGCGGCCCCCTCAAACGCAAAGCCCCCCCTTCGGGGACTTCGGGACCCGCACCTCCCCCACCTCCTCCGCTCGCTTGGCTCGCGCCCTCGCGGCTCGGCCGCCTCTGCCCGCTGGGAAGAGGCGGAAATCAGGTGCGCGAGCGCTTCTCGATCAGGTCGTAGGCGTGCGTCAGTTTCTGCGCCAGCTCGGTGGCGGCCTTCTGCTTGTCGGCCGAGCCGGTGTGGCGATCCGGGTGGTACTTGCGCATGAGCGTTCGGTACGACTTGCGCACCGTCGCGAAATCCGCGCCGTACGGCACCTCCAACGCCGCATAGGCCAGGCGCAGTTCGTCCGCCGGCACGTGCCTGTGCGCCGGCCCGGCGCCCGACGGCCGCGCGCTGCCCGCGCGATGCGCTTGGCGAGCCCCGGCCGACGAGCGTGGCGGCGGGCCCTTGGCCGGACCGCGCGCCGCTTGCCGCGCGCGATAGCGCCGCTCGATCTCGGCCTCCAGCTCCTCGTCGGAGAGCTCGTCCAGACTGAAACGGCGGTAGAGATCCTCGTCGGGGTCGCGGCCCGCCTTCGACCGACGCTCGGCCTCGGCCGCGCGGTCGAGCAGCGAGTTCAGCTCCGAACGCGCCATGTTGAAGAGTCGCTTGCCGATGCTCATGGAAACCCGAGTCTACGCCAAAGCGACCGCCTACTTGCTATAGGGTTCGCCCCGAATGATCGAGACGGCGCGGTAGATCTGCTCGCACAGGAGCACACGCGCCAGGCGGTGCGGCAAGGTGAGCGGCGAGAGCGAAAGCCGCCTCTGCGCGCGTTCGACCGTGACCGCGGCGAGCCCCTCGGCGCCGCCGATGAGGAAAGCGACGGCTCGCCTCCCCTGTACCATCCCGCGTTCCACGTACCTCGTGAACTCGGCCGTGCTCCACGCCTCTCCGCCCGGCTCGAGCGCGACGATCTCGGTGCCCGCCGGCAGACCGAGCAGAAGTCCCTTTTCGTCCTCCACTTCCTCGACGGCCATCGGCACGTGACGCCGCACGCGCTCGGCGTATTCCTCGCACAGCGAGGCCAGACGCCGGTCGCGCATCTTGCCGACGGCGCGGACCAGGATCTTCACGAAGCGCCGTCGCGGCCCGGCGCTCCGTCGGCCCGCGCCTCGGCCGGGACTTGCAGCTTCACCCGCGGCGCATCCACCCACAGGCTCTCGATGTCGAAGATCTCGCGCAGCGGGTGGTAGAAGACGTGCAGCACGATGTCGCCGAAATCGATGAGCACCCAACGGCCGTTGCGCGCGCCTTCCCGCCCGAGCGGCTTGCGCCCGGCCGCGGCCATGGCCTCGCACACCCCTTCCGCGATGGCCTCGACCTGGCGATCGCTGCGGCCGCTAAGCACCGCGATGAAGTCCGCGTAGCTGGAGCGGCCGGTCACGTCGATGAGCACGGGCTGGATGGCCTTCTTTTCGAGCGCCGCCGCGATTGCCGTCTTGGCGAAAGCCAGCGCCTCGCGCCGCTCGCGCTGCTTGGCCGGGCCCGGAGCCGACGGCGTGGCCGGCCGCAGCGACCGAACCCCTGGCTCTCTCGGCCTGGCCCCCTCTCTGCGCGCCGCCTGCTGCTTCGCCGCGGCTGCGGGTCTTGTGTGCTTGCGATGCCTCGTGGACTTTGGGGAGCGCTTTGCTTTCTTCACGTACGGTCCATCGTAGCAAAGCGCGGCGGGCTCCTCAATCGCCGTCCGCGCTCTTGGCTGCGCCCTCCTGCGCAGAGCCCTCCTGCCAGCGCCGCTCGAAGCTGCCAATGAGCTTCGCCAAGTGCGCGCTGCCCGAACGCGCCAGGACCTCCTCGACCGCCCGGCTGGCGCGTTCAAGCCATGTGTCATCCTCGCTCGGCGGCTCGGGCACGGCATCGAGCACGTCGGGATTGCCGCCACTGCGCACGAAGCGCTCGCCAAGACGGGTTATGCGTTGCAAGAACCAGCGCGGCGCCTCGAGCAGGGAGCGCCCGAGAATCCGGCTGCCTTCGCGAAACGCGGTCAGCGCCGGACCCAGGGTCATGTCGCGCATCTCGGCATCGATGGCGGCCCGCAAGCGGGACGCTTGCTCGGCCGTGATGGGGCCGCCCACGTGCAGCTTAGCGCAGTAGTGGTCGAAGAGCGTCGCCCGATAGAAGATGCGCGCCATCTCGTCGGCGCCGCGACCGGCGGCCAAGAGCGCGAGAAACTTGCGCCCGGCGAACCTGGCCACGACCGCGGCTACTGCCGTCAAGGTCAGCGTGGCGACGGCGCTGTCATCGGCGGCGAGCACGGCCGCGGCCGCCGGGGGCAGGTCTACCTGGCGGCCGGCCGCCAGCTTGCCGAGCAGGCCCGCGCCCAAGCGGCTGGCCAGCTGCTCGTCCACCACGGGCACGGGGAAGAAGCCACGAATCGCGCCCACGAACAACGCCCGTCGCACGATGAGCCCCCGGTGCGCAGCGAGGTGTCCGAGTTGCTCTGACGCTTTCGGATCCACCGGCTCGGCCGGGACAGGGGCGGGCTCGCGGCTCATCGCGAAGACCCTGCGGCTGACGCTGCGGAGGCGGCGGAAAGCCCGCCGAGCAGGGCGCGCTCTTCGAGCACCGTGCGTTGGCGCGGGCTTAGGGTCTCGGCCTCGGGCATGACGATGTCCGCCACCCGGCCCACCTCGTCGAGCGAGGCCGCGACATCGATCTCCCCCACGATGGACACACCGTCGCGCATGGCCTCGTAGCTCGCCCTGCAAGCGAAGCGAAGCGGCAACTCGCCTCCGGCCGCCAGCGTGGCCTGCCCCGCGAGGGCTTGCACGCGCACGCTCTCGCGCCACTTGCGCAAGCCCTCCACGGCGGCAAAGCCCGGCGGTAGGCCGGCAGGCTGGCCGCCGAGCTTGAAACGCAGGCTGCCTTGACCGCCGTCTTCCACCTCGACCTGACGGCGCACCATCTCCCAGGCCGCCCAGGGCCCCCCCAGCGCCTCGGCCAAGAAGCGATCGCTTTCCGCGTCCTGCGCTGCCCGTCGCACCATCTTGCCGTAGCGCAGGGCTACCGCCACGTCGCCGCCCACGCGCACGATCTCGCGGCCGCCATCTCGATCGTTGCTCTCGACTAGCCGGAAGTCGCCCTGTTTGCTCATCCACAGATCCGTGGTGGTCGTGACCGCCGCCGGCGAGACTGGCCGGCCCGCGTCGTCGCCCGCCCCCTGGCCACCGGCCTCGACGCGAAACATGGCCGCGGCGTGGAAATGCCCTCCGCCTGCTTCGCGCAGGTTCGCAACGAAGCTGGCGGGGGTCAGCGCCCTATCGAGGGACACGACCGGGGCGGGAGCCGCAGGGCCCGCGCTCCGCCGGCAGGCGGCGGCCACGACCAGCAGAGCGAGCGCAGCAAAGCGACAGATCCGCATCAAGAGGCGACGAAATCTACCATCAAAATGCTACGGTCTAGGCGTGAACCCTCTTCCCGCCCAAGGCCTGGGCGCCCTCGACATCGCCTTGCTGGTCACGGCCGCCGCCTTCGGCGCAATCTGGGGCAGCTTCCTCAACGTGTGCATCGCCCGCATCCCGCGCGGCATGTCGGTGGTGTCGCCCCCCTCGCACTGCTTCGCCTGCGGCAGTCGCGTGCGGGCGCGCGACAACATCCCGATCCTGTCCTACTTCCTGCTGCGCGGTCGCTGTCGCGACTGCGGCGCCAAATTCTCGGCCCGCCACGCCCTGGTCGAGGCCTTGACCGCCGCGCTGTCGGTCCTGGTGCTGTGGACCTTCGCCCTCGACGTGCCCGGGGTGCCGCTCGGCGTGCGCGTCGCGCGTTTTTCGGTCTACTTCGCCTTCGCGGCGGTACTGCTGGCGTTGACCTTCATCGACCTCGACACCAAGCGCCTGCCCGACGTGATCACCCTGCCCTCGGTCGCGGTCTTCTTCCTCGGAGGGTTCGCCATTGGCGAGGTCGCCTGGCTGGAACGGGCCATCGGCGCCGTTGCCGGCTACGCATTCGTGCGACTGATCGCGGACATCTACTACTACAGCACCGGCCGTGAGGGCCTGGGGCTCGGCGACGGCAAGCTGCTCGCCGTCATGGGCGCGCTCCTCGGCTGGAAAGCCCTGCCGGCCATCGTGTGCGCCGCGTCCTGCGTCGGCATCCTCGTCAGCGTCCCCGTGCTGGTCGTGCAGCGCCGGCGCCGGACCAAGGCCGCGGCCCCGGCGCCGGCTGGCCCGCAGGCAAGCCCCGCGACCAGCGAACCGGCCCCGGACGCCGCTGTGCCCGGAGGCCAGGACGACGCCGCCGGCCCGGCGCAAGCTGGCGCGACGCCGGTTTCGATCCGCCGCGCCGAGGTCCCCTTCGGGCCGTTCCTCTCGGCCAGCGCCCTCGCCTATCTCTTCCTGCACCGCCAAGCGTGGGCCTTCCTCGAACGGGTTCTGCTGGGGGGTTAGCGGCCGTCTCGCCCGCGTTGTAGGCTCTCCTCGCGATGAAGGGCTTCCTGCTCGGTCTGCTCGTTGCCGGGCTCGCCTTCGGCGGGTACCTCGCCTGGCAGCACATGCAGTCCGCGACCTCCCCGGCGGCGGCGAAAGCGCCGGATGCCGGAGCGGCGACGGCCGGCAAGCGGACGCGGCGGCGGCCGCGCGGCGCCAGGCGCGTCGCACGTGGACCGGCGGCAGGCGACGGCTTCGTCGCGCCGGAATCCGAGGCCGAGCCCGCGCGCCTGTCCGCCGCGGATCTGCGTTCGGTGGCGATGGGCGACGACCTGTCGACCCCCGACGTGCTCCGTCTGGACATGTCGAACGACCAGGAGCTGGCCGAGCTGTCGCAGGATCAGATCGACGAGCGTTTTCGCAGCCAGGAAGGCGCCATCCTCGAGTGCATCGCGCGCGCGCGGCCCGACCTGGAAACCTACGTGCCCGGCCGCGTGACCATCAAGTTCCGCATCCAGCGCGCCGGCACCGTGCGCGGCGTGCGCGTCGAGGCGCCCGTCGTGTTGCAGCGAAACGGCCTGTTCGGCTGCATCAAGGGCGTGGTCGGACGCCTGCGCTTCCCGAGCGCCGGCACCAGTCAGATCGTCACGTACCCCTTCACCCTCAGCTAGTATGGGAACGGCGACGTCGTTGCGGCACGTCCGAGCGCTGACCGGCGCCTACAACAGCTCGTGGCGCTGCTTCGCCGCCAGCGCGTCCACGAGCGCCCGCACCTCTTGCGCGCGATCCTTCCTCACCACCAAGACGGCGTCCTTGGTCGCCACCACCACCAGGTCGTCGACGCCCACCACGCCCACGAAGGGACCGCCGGACTCGGCCACCAGCACGCTGCCCGCGACATCGCTCGCAAGCGCATCGCCTATGACCACGTTGCCCTTGCCGTCCTTGGCGCGAATGTCGGCAAGCGCGGACCAGCTGCCCACGTCGTTCCAGCCAAAAGCACCCGGCACCACGCGAATGTCGCTCGCCTTCTCCATGATGCCATAGTCGATGGAGATCTTGGGCGCTCGGGGGTAGAGCGCCCTGGCCGTTGCGATGGGATCGGCGCTGCCGCGGATCGCGGCCAGGATCGCCGCCAGCTCGGGCAGGTGCGCGGCCGTCTCGTCGAAGAGCCGCCGCGCCGTGAAGAAGAACATACCCGAGTTCCACAGGAAGTCGCCGCTCGCCAGATAGCGCACGGCCGTGGCGCTGTCGGGCTTTTCGACGAAACGGGCCACCTCGAAGACCCCCTCGCGCACGAGCGCGCCGCGCTGGAGGTAGCCGTAGCCGGTTTCGGGGCGCAGCGGCCTGACGCCGATGGTGACGATGGCCTCGGCCGCATGTTCGATAGCCACGGCAAGAAGGCGACCGAATTCGATCTCGTCGGCAATGAAAGCGTCCGAGGGAATCACGGCCAGGCGCACGTCGTCTCCGGCCCGGCGTGCGGCGACGAGCGCGCCCAGCCCGACGGCCGGACCGGTGTTGCGCGCGGCCGGCTCGGCTATCAGGTTCTCGGCTGGCAACTCGGGCAAAGCGCGCGCCATGGCCTCGGCCTGATCCGCGGCGGTCACGACCAGCGTATGCTCCCGGCCCAGAACGCGGCTCACCCGCCCGAAGGTGGCGGCGATGAGCGACTCCGCGCCTCCCAGGCTCAGGAGCTGCTTCGGCCGGCTGCGGCGCGAGGCCGGCCACAGACGTGTTCCCCCGCCACCAGCGAGAACCAGCGCGAAGGCTTGGGGCTTGGACATCGCCCGTCTTTATATCAAGAATAGGACCTGTTGCCTCCCGGCAGAGAGACCGCTCGTCGCGCGGCCGGATTCCCGCCTCGGAGGCGCCAGCGTCATGGCACTCGCGATCTTGCTCATCCTCGGCGGCCTCGTCTCGTGCGCGTACGGGGTGCGGCTCGCCACGGCCAGGCGACGGCCGTTCGATTTGCTGGGCGGGTTCTTGGCCGCGGCCGGCATGGTCATCGCCATGCTGGGCGCCGGCCGCCTGCTTTCCGAACGCTTCTTCTCGGGATAGCGTACCGCTGCTAGTCTCGACCGTCAGGAGAACCCCATGCGCCTCATCCTGCTAGGACTCGTGCTTCTGCCTCTTGTCGCCACCACTGCGGCCGCGGCGACCACCCCCAAGCTGGTCAAGGTGACCTCGGTCGAAGGCATCACCGAATACCGTCTCCACAACGGGCTGCGGGTCCTCATCTTCCCGGACCAGAGCAAGCCCACCGTGCTGGTCAACATCACCTACCTCGTGGGCTCGCGCCTGGAAGGCTACGGCGAAACCGGCATGGCGCACCTGCTCGAGCACATGCTCTTCAAGGGCACGCCCAGCCGGCCCGACATCTGGAAGCTGCTGCAGGATCATGGCGCGCACTTCAACGGCACCACCTGGTGGGACCGCACCAACTACTTCGAGGAAATGCCGGCCTCCGACGAGAACCTCGAATTCGCGCTGGCCCTGGAAGCCGATCGCATGGTCAACAGCAAGATCGCTGCCGAGGATCTGGCCAAGGAGTTCCAAGTGGTGCGCAACGAGTTCGAGAAAGTCGAGAACTCGCCCGACATCGTGCTCGAGGACAAGATGCTGGCCACCGCCTACCAGTGGCACAATTACGGCAAGTCCACCATCGGCTCGCGCAGCGACATCGAGCGCGTGCCCATCGAGAACCTGCGCGCCTTCTACAAACGCTACTATCAGCCCGACAACGCCATCCTCATCGTGGCCGGCAAGTTCGACGAGAAGCGCGCCCTGGAGCTGGTCGGCAAGTACTTCGGCGCCATAGCGCGCCCCACGCGCAAGCTGGCGCCGACCTGGACCGTCGAGCCCGTGCAGGACGGAGAACGCCAGGTGACGGTCCGCCGCGCGGGCGACGTGGCCATCGTGTCGCTGGTCTATCACGGCGTGGCGGGCGCCGATCCCGACAAGGTGGCGGAAGACGCCATCGTCGACATCCTGACCAACAAGCCAAGCGGGCGCCTGTACAAGGCCCTGGTCGACAAGGGCATCGCCAGCGAGGTCAACGGCGTGGCCTACCCCATGGCCGAGCCCGGCGTGATGGTCTTCTCGGCCAAGGTGGCCAAGGAAGGCTCGGCCAAGGAGGTGCGCAACGTCATGATTGGCATCGTGGAGTCCTTGGGCGAAAGCGAGATTGCCAAGGAGGAGATCGAGCGCTGGCGCGCCGGCTTCTTCCGCGACTTCGACCTCACCATGTCCGAGACAGCCAAAGCCGGCGTGGTTCTGTCCGAGTTCGCCGCCATGGGCGACTGGCGCTTGCTCTTCCTGACGCGCGACCGCGTGAGGAAGACGACGGCAAACGACGTCGCGCGTGTGGCCCGCGCCTACCTGAAACCGTCGAACCGCACCCTGGGGCTCTTCCACCCGGAGAAGCAGCCCGCGCGCGCGCCTCTGCCGCCCGTGCCCGACGTGGCGGCCATGCTCAAGGACTACAAGGGCGAGCCCGTCTCCACGGCGGGTGAGGCCTTCGTGGCCACGGTCGAGAACATCGAGAAGCGGACGCTGCGCGCCGAGCTGCCCTCGGGCCTCAAGTTGGCGCTGCTCCCGAAGAAGACCAAGGGCGGGCAGGTTCGCCTGGCGTTCACCGTACGCTTCGGTTCCCAGACCGATCTCAAGGGCATGGTTGCAGCCGCGGACCTGCTGCCCGAGATGCTGTTGCGCGGCACGCGCAAGCTCTCCTTCGAGCAGCTCAAGGACAAGCTCGACCTGCTCAAGGCGGAAGTCAGCCTCGCCCGCGGCCGCAGCTCGCCCGCCACGGCGAACGTCGCGCAGCTGCGCGTGAAGACCGTGCGCGAGAATCTGCCGCAGGCAATCGAGATCCTCGGGGAGATGTTGCGCGAGCCCGCCCTGGCCAGAAAGGAGTTCGAGGCGCTGCGCAAGGAGAAGCTGACCAAGCTCGAGGAGCAGCTCTCGGACCCCATGGCCAACGCCAGCGTCACGCTCACGCGACGCCTTCTGCCCTTCCCGCCCGACGACGTCCGCTACACCCCGACCATCAAGGAAAACATCGAGCGCCTGCGCCGGACCAGGTACGCGGATCTGGTTTCCCTGCACAGGCGGCTATGGGGGCAAAACGCCGCGCAGATCACCGTCGTGGGCGATTTCGATCCGGTCGCGGTTCGGGAGGGTATCGCCAAGGCTCTCGCCGACTGGAAGGCGCGCAAGCCCTACCAGCGCATCCCGCTGCCCTTTCACGAGGGCAAGGCGAGCGAGGACACCATCGACACGCCCGACAAGGAGATGGCCTTCGTGGCCGCCGGCCGGGCGCTGCCGCTGCGCGACGACGACCCGGCGTATGCCGCGCTCTTCCTGTGGAACTACATGCTGGGCGGCAGCCCGAGCTCGCGCCTGTTCTTGCGCCTGCGCCAGAAAGAGGGCATTTCCTACGGCGCCTTCTCGCACCTTGTCGCCCACCCCATCGACCGGAGCGCCTTCTTCTTCGCCGGCGCCCTGGCCGCGCCCAACAACATGGATCGAGCCCTGGCCGGCATTCTGGGCGAGGTCGAGGGCATGGTGAAGGGCGGCGTGACCGAAAAAGAGCTGGCCGACGCCAAGCAGAGCTACGCCAAGTCCTGGCAGGGCCGCATCGCCGAGGACGACTTCGTCGTGGGCGAGCTTGACCAGGGCCTCTTCCTGGGCCGCACCCTGGCCTATTGGAGCGATCTCAACAGCAAGATCGAGAAGCTGACCGTGGCCGAGGTCAACGAAGCGGCCAAGAAGTTCGTCGACGCCGAGAAACTGGCCAAGGTCAGAGCCGGCGCTCTAGCAAAGAACAAGTAGGCTTGCCCGGACGTCACATAGCGGGCGGCATGCCCGCGAGAGGAGCGAACATGAGATCATTGCTTGGCTTGCTGTCGATTCTGTCGGTTCCATTGGCCTTGGGCTGCGGCAAGAGCGATGCCGAGAAGTTCAACGACGCCTACTGCGCCGAGGTCGCGAAATGTTGCGCCCAGGCCGGCATGCCGGCGGACGGCAAGACGTGCCATCTGGTGATGTCGTTCCTCGCCTCGTATGGCTCGTACGACTCCGCGGCTGGCGATGCCTGCCTGGCGGAGATGCAGGCCCAGGTCAGCGCCGGCACCTTCTGCAGCGGCTCCTCATCCTCGGCCGACTCGCCCTGCGATTCGGTCTACGGCAGCGGCAGCTCCGGCACCAAGCAGGTCGGCGAGAAGTGCGACTTCGACAACGACTGCGCGGGCGGGACGGAGGGCAAAGCGACGTGCGAGTACGACTTCGACTCCGGCGTCGGCACCTGCAAGGCTCTCGGGGAGGTCGGGGCGCCATGCGAATCGACCTTCGACTGCGTGGACTCGGCCTACTGCGACTACGATTCCGACCTGTGTGCCGCCCGCGTGGCAGCAGGCGGCGCCTGCACGCTCGGCAGCGAGTGCCTCGATGGGTACTACTGCCCGTCCGGCACCAACCAGTGCACGGCCCAGAAAGAGAACGGAGCCGCCTGCACGTCGTTTTCCGAGTGCCGGTCGAGCACCTGCGACGGCGGCACCTGCAAGAGCAGCGGTCTCGAGAACCCCGACGTCGCGATGTTGTGCGGCTAGCACGCCACCCGGGCGAAGCTTCGCCCGTGGGGAAGAGCTAGCCCGGTGGGCCCTCGTCTGAGGGAGCAACGAGACGCTCGACCGGCCCAAGGCAGACCTGGCGCGCGGGTTTTCTGGTAGAGCTATGCGCACCATGACCGGCGAAGCCAAGCGCGCGCATCCCTTGCTCTGGGTTCCCAGCCTCTACTTCGCCATGGGCACGCCCATGATCGCCGTGTCGGTCGTGGCGGCCATCATGTACAAGAACCTGGGGCTGTCGAACACCGAGATCGCGGCCTACACCGGCGCCATGTACCTGCCCTGGGTGCTCAAGCCGCTGTGGGCCCCGCTCGTCGAGTTGTTCCGCACCAAGAAGTTCTTCGTGCTGGCCATGGAGTGCACCATGGTCGTGACCTTCACCTGCCTAGCCTTGGCGCTCAGGCTGCCCATCTACCTGCCGCTCAGCATCGCGTTCTTCTGGATCATCGGCTTCGCCTCGGCCACGCAGGACATCGCGGGCGACGGCGTCTACCTGACCTCCTCGACGGAGAAAGAGCAGGCGCTCTACATTGGCGTCCAGGGGGCGTTCTGGAACTTGGGGCGGGTGCTGGTGTCCGGCTCGCTCGTCAGCCTCACCAAGATCCTCTTCGACTGGGCCGCCGCCGGCCGCCCCGCGCCGGCCGCAGGGCCGCATCCGGCCTGGTTCGTGGCGTGGATGGTCGTCATGCTCATCATCGCGGCCATCCTGGCCGCGACGGCGCTCTGGCACTATTTCTTGCTGCCGCCGGGCTCGAAGGCGCCGGATGCCGCCCGCAGCGTGTCCGAAGCCTTGCGCACCACGGGAGACGCCTGGGCCAGCTTCTTTCGCAAGCCGCGCGTGTGGATGATGATCGCGGTGGTCTTCTTCTATCGTTTCGGCGAAGGGTTCATCGAGAAGATCGGCCCGCTCTTCCTCATCGACCGGCGCGAGGTCGGCGGCCTGGGGCTCGACAACATGGCGCTCGGCCACATCAACGCCATCGGCACCGTGGTCTTCGTCGCCGGCACCCTGCTCGGCGGCTTCGTCGCCGCGCGCCTGACCCTGCGCCGCGTGTTCGTGCTCTTGGCCTTCTGCCTCAACGTCCCGCTCGTCACCTACTTCTACCTGAGCCACACCATGCCCACGAACCTGACCCTGATCGCGGGGACGGTGTTCGTCGAGAAGTTCGGCTACGGCCTCGGGACGGTCGGGATGATGCTCTACATGATGCAAGAGCTGTCGCCCGGCCCCTACCGCACGGCCCACTACGCCTTCGCCACGGGCGTCATGGCGCTCAACATGATGCTCACCGGGATGGTGAGCGGGAAGATCCAGGCGGCGCTGCACTACCACAACTTCTTCCTTTTCGTGCTGCTGGCGTCGATCCCGTCCATCGCGCTGGCCTGGCTCGCGCCGTTCGGCAAGAATCCCGACGCCAACCAGGCACCCGCGACGTGAGCGGCCGCACGGGCGTCATGGCGATCGCCCGCCCCGAGGCGCAATGAATTGCGCCCCTACACATGCGTCAGGACGCAGGGCGCGATTCATCGCGCCCTTGACTTTTAGTTAACCTGGGTTAATTATTTGCCCATGGCAAGCAAAACGACCGTCGCCTCGGCCCACGCGGGCATCGCTTGCCTGCGCCGGCTGTCCGACGCTTTCCGCCGCCGGCGCGAGGAGCTGGCCTTGTCGGTCGGGCTCTCGGACGGACAGTGGGCGTTGCTGGAAGAGATCGCGACCGACCACTTCATGCCCAGCATGTTCGCCAAGACGCGCGACAGCTCGGCCGCCGCCGTCTCCAAGACCCTGCGCCAGCTTCTCGGCAAGGGCCTGGTCAGCGTGTCCCTGTCGAAAGCCGACGGACGCCAGCGCGCCTACCAGCTTTCCGCCAAAGGCAAGCGCGCGCTCGAAGCCCTGCGGCAGGAGCGCGAGCAGGCCATCGAGCGGATCTGGCTTGGGCTCGACCCGTCGGAGGTGAAGAACTTCGTCGGATTCGGCAATCGGCTTTGCGACCGGCTCGAACAGTACGGCAGGAAGGAGGAGCACAAGTGACCACGGCCCGAACCCTCTACGAGAAAGTCTTCGACAACCACGTCGTCCGCCAGTTGCCCTCGGGGCAGGCGCAGTTGCTCATGGGGCTGCACCTGCTGCACGAGGTGACCTCGCCGCAGGCCTTCGCCATGATCCGGGAGCGCAAGCTCAAGGTCATGTTTCCCGAGCGGACGTTCGCCACGGTGGACCACATCGTGCCGACCCACACCAAGCTGCGCCCGTTCGAGGACGCCATGGCGGAGGAGATGATGCGAAGCCTGGAGAAGAGCGTGAAGGACTTCGGCATCCGCTTCTTCTCGCCCGCGGCCAACGAGAACGGCATCGTGCACGTCGTGGGCCCCGAGCGCGGCCTGACCCAGCCGGGCATGACCATCTGCTGCGGCGACTCGCACACCGCCACCCACGGCGCCTTCGGCGCCCTGGCCTTCGGCATCGGCACCTCGCAGATCCGCGACGTGCTGGCCACGCAGACTCTCGCGATGGAAAAGCTCAAGGTCCGCCGCATCGAGGTCACAGGCAAGCTCGGGCCGGGCGTCTACGCCAAGGACGTGATCCTCTACATCATTCAGAAGCTGGGTGTGAAGGGCGGCGTGGGCTTTGCCTACGAGTACGCGGGCGATCTTTTCGACCGCATGACCATGGACGAACGCATGACCGTCTGCAATATGAGCATCGAAGGCGGCGCGCGCTGCGGTTACGTCAACCCGGACCAGACCACCTACGACTACCTTGCGGGGCGCGAGTACGCGCCCAAGGGCGCGGCCTGGCAGCGCGCGGTGGCCTACTGGGAGAGCGTCAGGAGCGATCCCGGCGCCCGGTACGACGACGTGGTCTCGTTCAAGGCCGAGGACATCCCGCCCGTGGTCACCTGGGGCATCACGCCGGCCCAGTCCGTCGCCGTAGACGGCACCATCCCGGCGCTGGACGCCTTCCCGACCGACGAGCGCGACGGGGTCCGCGAAGCCTACGGCTACATGGACTTCAAGCCCGGCCAGCCCATCGCCGGCACGAAGATCGACGTGGCCTTCATCGGCTCGTGCACCAACGGCCGCCTGTCGGACTTCGAGGAGGTGGTCAAGGTGCTCGAGGGCGGCAGGCACAAGGTCAAGCCGAACGTGCGCGCGCTTGTCGTGCCCGGCTCGGTGCAGGTGCGCAAGGACATGATCGCACGCGGTTGGGACAAGGTGTTTGCAGACGCCGGGTTCCTGTTCCGCGAGGCCGGCTGCTCGATGTGCCTGGCCATGAACCCCGACAAGCTGCAGGGTCGCGAGATCTGCGCCTCGTCCTCGAACCGCAACTTCAAGGGCCGGCAGGGCTCGCCGCAAGGCCGCACCCTGCTCATGAGCCCGCTCATGGTCGCGGCGGCGGCCGTCACCGGCCAAGTCGCGGATGCACGCAAGGTCTTTCGGATTGGCTAGAGACAGGGAGAACACCATGGAAGACGCAAAACGGAATCTCTTCACCGGCCGTGCTGTCCCCTTGCGCGGCAACGACATCGACACCGACCGCATCATTCCCGCGCGCTACCTGCGCACCGTGGTCTTCGACGGCCTGGGCGAGCACGCTTTCGAGGACGACCGCGCCCAGCTCGCGGCCGCCGGCCAAGTCCATCCCTTCGACGCGTACCAAGGCGCACAGGTGCTCGTCGTCAACAAGAACTTCGGTTGCGGCTCGTCGCGCGAGCACGCGCCCCAGGCCATCATGCGCTGGGGCATCAAGGTCATCGTGGGCGAGAGCTTCGCCGAGATCTTCTACGGCAACTGCGTGGCCATCGGCGTGCCCTGCTGCAAGGTCGCATCCGACGTCGCGGAGGCGCTGCTCGGCGCGGTCGAGGCCGATCCCAAGCTCGCGATCCGCGTCAGCCTGGAGGAGAGGTCCATCACAGCGGCGAGCAAGGCCTACGCGTTCGAGATGCCCGAGGGCGTGCGTCAGCGCTTCCTCACCGGCCGCTGGGACTCGACCGCCGAGCTGCTCGAAGCCGCGGACCAGGTCCGAGCGCGCGCCAAGACCCTCGGGTATTTCTCGGGCTTCGACGTCTAGGCGCGTCCACAGATAGGACGCATCGCGTTTCGCGGGAAACGTGACAGTCACCCGAAATCGGGCTAGAAAGCGCCCATGTGTGTCCATGTGGGACACATGTTGGGATTTCGACAGTCGCAAGACTCAACTCATCGACGGAAGGAAGGAAGACAACCATGACGAGAATCGCCCTCATCTCAATGACCGCTATTGCTGCCATGCTCGGCGCGGTCCTGCCTGCCTTCGCGCAGGCGCCCGCGCCCGCGCCCGTCTACGCCCCTGCTCCCCCGCCGCCCATGGCGTACCCCGCGCCGGCGCCAGCGCCGGCGCCAGCCCCGATGCCTGGCCCCGAGATGGGCGCGGTCATGCCGGTCGCCCCCGTAGTGGCGCCCCCGGCCGCAGACGACATGACCGGCTCCGTCGGCTTCGGCGTGGGCGTCAGCGCGGGCACCAGCAGCCTCATCATCCCGAACACCTCGTATGTGATGATGAAGTACTGGCTCAGTGACGCGCTCGCCATCCTGCCATCGCTGTCCCTCACGATGACCAAGATCAAGGACGTCGATGCGAGTTGGGAGTTCGCACCATCGGTGCTCGCGATGTTCAACCTGCTCAAGGGTGCTTCCACCCGCTTCGACGCCGGTGTGGGCCTCGGGCTCTCGTTCGGCAAGGATCCAGCAGTTGCGGACGAAACCGCCATCGGCATTGGCATCCCCGTGGCCCTGAACGTCGAGCACTTCTTCACCCGCTGGTTCTCCATGGGGCTCGGGGCCGGTTTCCATCTCATCGACTTCTCGAAGCTCGGTGATTCCTGGACGATGGAGCTCGAGGTCAGCAACATCAACTACATGGGCTCGCTCTTCTTCTACACGGACTAGGCAGTCCTACTTCTCATTGCCCAAGGGCGTGCTGGCGAAAGCCGGCACGCCCTTTTGCTTGATGCGCCGGCCACCACAGCGAAACCCTGCCGAGCGCCGCCGCTGTAGTAGGATGAACCTTCCCCTGGCCCGAAGGAGTCCTCATGCACGTGCAAGCGCAATTGCTCTCCGCCCTCACTATGCTGGCGGTCCCCTTGCCGCTCGGCCTGGGCGCGGCCCCGGCACAGGCCGAGCCCCCGGCTGCCAGCCCGGCTGCAGCAGGTTCCGCAGCTTCGGAAAGCCCCACGACCGCGGCCCCGACCGAGCCGGCGCCCGCGCCAGACGCGACCGCCCCGCCGGCAGCGCCAACCGCCGCGCCCCCAAACGCGCAACCTGCCCCGACTCCTTACTACCCGGCGCCGGCCTACTATCCGCCGCCTGGCGCCTACCCCCCGGGCTACGCGCCGCCGCCTGGCGCCTACCCCCCGGGCTACGCGCCGCCGCCTGGATCCTATCCGCCCGGCTACTACCCCCCACCGGGCTACGCGCCGCCGGGCTACTACGCGCCACGGCCCGCCGGACCGTTGCCGGGCTATCACGAGCACGATGGGTTCTACATGCGGCTCGGCCTGGGCCTGGGCTACCTGCGCATGAGCGATAGTCACATGGGCGTCAACGAAACCATGTCCGGCTGGGGCCCTGCCCTCGACATGGCTTTCGGCGGAGCCGTGGCGCGCAACCTCCTGCTCTTCGGCGAGCTCTCGGTGTCCGCGACCTCCGAGCCGACCTGGCAATCCGGCAACACCTCGAACACCATGACGTCCACCAACCTCAATCTCGTCGGGATGGGCGCAGGCGCGGCCTATTACCTCGATCCCTTGAACCTCTACTTCGGGGGCTCCTTGGGGCTCGCCCAAGTCACCATCAGCAGCGACGCGAACGCCGAGGACGAAAACGACGAGCTCACCGATTTCGGCTTCTCCGGCAAGCTCATGGTCGGCAAGGAGTGGTGGGTGTCGGCCGACTGGGGGCTCGGCGCGGCCACCATGCTGCAGTTCGCGTCCATGAAGATGAAGAACTACGACAATCGCATGTCGGCGGTCGGCCTGACGTTGCTCTTCTCGGCCACCTACAACTGAGCCGACGGCAGCAGCTAGAAGGCGAGCAGGAAGACCGGCGCGCTCACGGACAGCCCGGGACGGCGCCAGCGCATGGCTTGGCGGTCGCCGACACCCGTGCCCACGCCCAGGATGGAAGAGCCGGCGATGGTCGTGGCCTTGCCGGTGGCGCGCCGGTCGAGCCGCGCGTCCGCTGGCCGGGGCAGAGCTGCCTTCCGGGGAGCGTAGCCCTCCTGCGCGCGAGCTGTGCGGGAAAGCAGGAGCGACGACCCGACAAGCGGCAGAAGCACGACCGGCGGCGGGCCGGTCTTCATCGCAGATCATACCCCGAAAAAGCGGCGCGCCTTCCGCACGAACCGGTCGAGTCGCCAAGCCCGGATTCCCCAGCGCAGCAATCGGCGTGGTTGCGAGACGGCAAACGCGAGCGCCGCCACCACGAGAAGGTGCTTCTTCGTGGCGACGAACTTGGCGAGCGACACGCTGGCGTCCGCCATGTGGATCAGCTTCCGTTGGCTATCGAGCAAGCGCCCGATTTCGACCCGCTCGTTGTGGGCGCGTTCCACGAGGGCCCCGCGCCGCCGCCCTATCTCGGACAAGGACAGATTCACCGGTCCCGCTCCAGGCTCTGTCGATCCCGCGAAAGCACGTCGGCGGTTTCCGCCAGCGGCATCTTGTGCCTACGCCCCACGATCGACAGGACGACGGCGCAGACCAAGCCAACCCCCAGGAACAGACCGCTCAGAAGCCCGAGCACGGCGAGGCGATTCGAGTCCCAGTAGAGCACGACGACGAACACCGCCAGCAAGACGATGCCAAGGCCTAGACAGAACAGGGTGGCCACGCCGATCAACAGCAGGCGGCCGAGGCGCACGCCCTCTTCCTGCAACTCGGTCGCAAGGATGCCCACGCGCGTCTCGGCTGCCGAAACCAAGGTCGCCAGCAGTCGACTGGCCGTCGCCAAAAGCCCGTGGTTCTTCCCCTGGACCGCGGGATCGTCGGCCATGGGAGACCCTAGCGGCGGCCGATGAGCAAGCCGAGCAGAAAGCCGACTCCCGCGGCGATACCAACCGACTTCCAGGGATTGTCGTGCACGAAGGTGTCCGTGGCGCGCGCCGCAGCCTTGGTCTGCGCGACGGCCTTGTGCTCGAGGTCCACCAGCTTGACCTTGGCTTGCTCCAAGCCTTTCTGCATTCTGTCCCTCACGGCCGCGACCTTCTCACCAGCCACCCCGGCGGTGATCTTGAGCAGCTCCTCGGCGTCGGACACGACAAGCTTCAGATCCGCCACGAGTTTGTCCCTGCTTACGATGTCTGTGCTTTCCATGGTGAAGACCTTTCAACGAGTTGTGACACCCGCTTGCGCGGATCCTCCGACCCTCTGCCCCCGCCGCATTTCCGGTGGAAGGCTAGCGCGCAAACCGGACGGGTTCAAGCGCGGGTTCCGTTTGACCGCCGGGCATCGCGGATCCCACGGCGAACGCCGAGGATAGAGATTCGGGAGTTCGAGCAGAGCGGACCAGGGTGCGCCGTCTGGTGCAAAAGAGTCGGAATCACGGGCGCGAGATCGACGCCGCCCTACGGCGCGAACTCCGCGTTCTTCTCGGCCACGGCCTTGTGGCATTTCGCGCAGGCGACGCGGGAGTGGCCCTTGCTCCTCTTGCGCTGGATTCTCGCGAGCGGGCAGTACCGCCAGATGAAGGTGGGATCCGGGCAGATTCGTCTGCGGCTCGCACGGCGGCGGGATCTCGACTGCTACGTCCGCAAGACCGCTGGGGCGCGACGAGGATTTCCCGGACGCTGCGGGCGACGCGATTCGATGACAAGGCCGGCGGCCAGAAGCGCGGCAGCGAGGGCGCAGAGCACCAGCCCCAGGGTGAAGCTGGCGGGTCTGTAGACGAACTTGAGGATGCTCGCTCCCCGGGGGACCATCACCGCGCGCAGGGCATGGTCCGCGACGAGGATCGGCGCCGGCTCGCCGTTCACGGTGGCGCGCCAACCCGAATCCCATCGGTCCGCGAGCACGACCAAGCCGGGGCCGTCCATCGCCACCGAAAGCGCGATCTCCTTCGTGGTCTCGGCCGTGATGGTCGCCCGCCCGTGCGCCGGCGTGGAGAAGGAGACCGGCGTCTCGACGTACACGACGTCGCGCGGATCGAACGCCTCCGAAGCCAGCTTGGCGAGCCGCTCCTCGTCGTCAACCACGTTTTCGGCCCGACGGGGAACGAAGGCGCGCGGCAAGGCCGAGGGGTTGCGCAGAGCCCAGTAGTCGGCGCCGACAATCGGCGGGTTGACCCCGGCCGAGGGCTTTCCGCGAAAGATCACGTATTCCACGCCCAGCAAGTCCAAGACGGGCGAGAGCTTCACGCTGCCGGATGCAGCCGTTTCGTACCTGGGCGACATCCACTGCACCAAGGAGTACTCCGTGTGCTTGTGGTCGGCCCGGGCCGCGAGCAAGAGCAGCTCCGTGTAGCGAGCCGGGTCGATGCCATCGTAACCACGCACGTCGCGCAGGCCGCTCATCTGGGCCAGCGTGGCCGGCAGGCAGCCGACGCCGATGATCCGTCCCTGCGTCCTCGCGGCGATCTGTTCGAGGGCGGGCACCTTGGGGTAGTAGTAGGCAGGATCGATCTGCGGGCTTCGGCCATGCGCGAACCACAGCAGGTCGGCGAACATCACGGTGGCCAAACCGGCCGAAAGCCACCAGCGCCAGCGTTGCAGCGACGCCAGCAAGGCCCAGCAAGCCGCCACGAAGAGCGTGAGCCAGCCACCGACGAAGTAGACCCAGCGAAACCATGCCTGGACGCGGCCAACCCCGGAGGCCACTTGAATCCAGCGGTTGGCCTTCCCTTCCCGGAAGAACTTGTCGATCTCGGTGGCGATCGGCTCCGGCAGGAAGACGGCTCGATAGAACCACCATGCGGAGAGGACAAAGACGAACGCGAAGGGGACAAGCAGCCAGCGACGCCGCGAGGCTGCGACCGGCTCGCGCAGCGAATCCAGTCCGATCGACGACATGGCCAGAATCGCGAAAGCGGCCGCGAACACGAGCCGGTTGTGCGACAGCATGTTGAGCGGCGGCAGCCGCAGCAACCCAACGAAACCGACCAGGCCCAGGCACCATGCCACCGAGAAGCAGGCCAAGGCGAGCGCGAAGATGGCAAACGACCGGTGCCTTCGGCTCCGCCAGGCGAGCGGCGCGAGAAAGAGCGTGCCGACCAGCCCCGCGTACGCCACCGACAGGCTCTCGACCGGAAACGGCACGGACGTCGGGTAGCTGCCTCGCTTCGTCGACCCGCGCATGTCGGGCAGAACGAGTAGCGGCAGGGCGCCGATGTCCCCCGGCGGGCGATCCTCCGCGCCTCGTGCTCGCCGAGAAGGGCGCTCGCCCGTCCGGGCATGGTCGAGCAACGGCAGGACATGGGGAGAGGCCAGCGCCATCCCGAGCAGATAGCCGCCCAGCACGAAGGCTCCCGCCTTCCCTGCCGGCCGAGTCGACCGGCGCCTGCCGAATTCGCCGAGGATGCGCCAGACCGCGTACGCTCCCGAGACGAACAGAACCTGGGCCGACGCATCCAGCTGCCTCGCGCACAGGCAGAAGAGCACCACCAAGGCGAGCATCCCCATGCTCCGCATCGACGGGCCGCGCGCCACCCGATCGATGGCCAACCACAGCCATGGCAGCCACACCACGGGAACTGGATTGGCGGCGCCGAGCCAGAACACGAAGAAGCCGGTCATGGGATAGACCCAGGCCGGACAGACCGCGGCCCAGAAGCCAACCCGCAGCGCCCCTCGACAGAAGAGGTAGAACCCCGCTCCCGCGACCAGCGCCAGCAGGAGCTGTTGCCAAGCCAACACCACGGGCGAGCGCACCGCGGCCGGGAGTATGGACAGCGGCGAAAGCCACGGCCGCATCAAGACGGGACTGCCGGCGTACTGCCCGGGGTTCCACTCCGGCCACCGGCCGGCCCTCATCTCCGAGACGACGAACTGGCGCTCGGGTTCGAAGAGGTCCACCAAATCGGACTGGACGGAATCGTGCGCAAGCTTGCCCGCCGTCTTCGGGGTCGGGGCCAGGTACACGCCCGCCTGCCAGAGCATGTCGAGGGGAAGCAGGAGCTTCGCCCCGACCAGGCAGGGCCCGTAGAGGATCCCCTGCGAAAGCACGATGCCTCCGAGGAGAATGGCGAGCCGGGTATTCCTTGACGATTCGACCTTGCTGCGGACGGCTTCACCCAGCGCGGACAAGGCCGTTTCTCCCGTCTGGTCTTCTGTCCTGTCCCGCCATGGGCAAAGCGCGCGCTCGGGCGAATGTCAGTAGGCCAGGCGCAGCCCGCCGGCCAAGCTGGCCAGCATGGGCGAGCTGGCGGTCATGTTGACCTGCACGAAGAAGCGGATCATGTCCAGGATGCCGAGCTGCACGCCGACGATCTCGCGCAGGCGCGCCGGGCTGGGCTTGACGTGCCCGCTCGCCCGGACATCCGCGGTACCGAGGTCGTCGAAGCGCACGCCGCTCACCTCGCCGCTCAGGCTCGCGTCCCGCATGTCCAGCATCATGTCGCTCCCGCCGCCGAGCTGGAAGTCGAGCCCGATGCCGCCGTAGACGGTGAGCAGGGAGAGCAGGCGCAGGCTGGTCGTCACCTCGAGGGGGATGCTCCACGTGGTCTGCTCCACCGTGAAGGTCATGATGCCGGTATTCCTGATGGTGACCGGCGCGCCTTGCGGAATGCCGACGGCCGGCAAGTTGAAGGTCGAGTGCAGGGAGGTGCGCGCGCCCAACGTGATGTGCGAGTAGTCCGCGCCGCTGGTGATGGCGATCCCGCCCCAGCGAACCAGCATCTTGACCGCCGACGTCTTGCGCGACGGACCGAAGAGCCGGATCTGCGCGTGTAGGCCCCAGTTGTGGTAGTTGCCGTCGAACTGACCCAGCGAGATACCGTGCTTGAACCAGTTGCCGAAGATCATCAAGGGGTCGAACCCGAAGAGGCCGCCGCCCACGCCGGCCATGAGCGAGACATTCGTGCCGACGCCCTCGAAGGGGGGATCCGTGGAGGAGCCCGAGGCCTTGTAGGCCTTGTCGATGTTGCTGGCGAAGCTGAACGTAGCCCCCGCCTCGACCAGAGTCGCCTCGGAGGCGTAGTCGACCCCCAGGCCTTTGCTGGAGAAGTTCTGGGCGTTCTGGAAGTCCCGCAGGAACGACGTGACGTTCGCCACCTGGAAAAGGCCGTTCACCTGCGAGGTGATCTGCTGGACGAGAACGTCCGTCGTGGTCCCGATGCCTTGCGCGAACGCGTCCGCGTCGGCTCCGGGGTTGATGGTGATGCCGCCGGTCTGGGCGCCGGCCGTGCGGGGCGGGACAGCCAGGGCCGCAAAGCCCAGGAAGGCGACGAGAAGAGCGTTTCGTCTCATGGCGTTCGATCGTAGCACCAATGTGCTGCGGAGTCCCAGATGGCGGCGCCATCCCCGGTCTGGTAGTTTGCCCGGCCAAGACACCGGACAGCGATGCAAGCCGTTTTCGGACTCGACTACCTGGCCATCTTCGCGGGCGGCGTGTGCGCCGGGATCATGAATGCCGTGGCCGGCGGCGGGACGCTGGTCTCCTTCCCCATCCTTCTGTGGGCGGGCCGCGATCCCATCCTGGCCAACGCCACGAACGCCCTCGCCCTGTGGCCGGGCTCCCTGGCCGCCGCGTGGGGCTTCCGGCGCGAGATCGCCGCCCTGCCCCGCCTGCTCAAATCCCTGGTGCCGGCGGCAGTGCTGGGCGGGCTGGCCGGCGGCGCGCTGCTCCTGGCCACGCCCACCAAGCTCTTCTCCGGCTTCGTCCCCTACCTGATTCTCTTCGCCACCGCCGTCCTGGCCGCGAAGTCGGTGTTGACCCGGCTGGCCGGGAAAACGTCGGCCGAGCGCAGCACCCGGCACGCCGTGCTCCTGTTTGGAGCCCAGCTTCTGGTGTCGGTGTACGGCGGCTACTTCGGCGCCGGCATGGGCATTCTCATGCTGGCCGCGCTCGGCCTGTACGGCGTCAGCGACTTCCACGAGCGCAACGCCGTCAAGAACTTGCTCTCGGCCACGACCAACGGACTGGCCGGCATCTTCTTCGTGTGCGCCGGAGCCATTCGCTGGGACGATGGCCTCGTGCTTGGCGCGGGAGCAGTGGTGGGCGGTTCGCTGGGAGCCGCGGTAGGCCGCCGGCTGTCCGACCGTGTCCTCGAGGGCGTGGCCATCGTGGTGGGGGTGGTTGCCACCTTCTCGCTTCTGGCCTTCCGCAAGTAGGGGTAGCGGGCCCGAGACAGGTCCGATCGCGGCGGCGCACGCTCGAGACGGCGCGGGCGAGACTCTACGGCGCGAACGTCGCGGCGGACTTCGGCTCTCGATCACGGCGAGGGCGCTCGACGGCCGGCGATGCGTGGTCGGGCCTGCGCGGTCGGGCCTGACGGGAGGGTGAGTTGCCGAACCACAGCCCCGAAAGCGGTCCCTTCCGTCGCGTGCTATGGTGATTCGAGTCGTGAACCGTCGACTCCTCGTTGCAGCCGCGCTC
>JAFGPX010000011.1 GCA_016935975.1 Deltaproteobacteria bacterium | reverse complement strand
GTAGCCGACGCGATCTCCGGAACCCGAGTAGATGATGTGGTAGGTGCCGGCGCTGTACCAGATGTGGGGATCCTCTTCCCACGTGAAGTTGGGATTGGTGACGCCTGGTATCGAGGTCCGCTTCACGTAGACGGTGTCGGCATTGGCTGTCGGGTAGGTACACTTGGGCTGCACCTTGTTGTATTTGCCACACAGGGTGTCCGCGATGGCGAGGCCACCGTGACGCTCCGTAAGTTGGTATCTGCCATCGTGGCGCGGGAAGACGCTGATGTTGGCTACATCGAACGGGATCGAGGGATTGCACGGCGTCCATGGTCCATCGAGAGAATCTGCCTTGAAGATGGTGAAGGGCCTGACGTTCTCGCTGACGACCAGCGCGTAGCCTCCCTCCGGCAGCTCGAACGCGGTGACGTTGTGCCCTGTGTGTTTGCCGTTGTAGGTGTAGACGTAGTCTTTGCGCACGTAGGGCCCGAGCACGTTGGTCTCGCTGATGGCATGGTAGGCGTCCGAGGTCATCCAGGATGAGCCGAATTCAGTATTCCCCGAGAACGTGCTCATGAACATGTGGTACTTGCCGTCCTTGGCTCGGATGATCTGGCCGTCCCAGTAGTAGTAGTCCGGGTGAACTCCCTTGCCTTTGGCGCTCTCGATGCCGTTGGAGATGTCGCGCGGAATGACGCCGTCCACGCCCCAGGTGGCATCGGTGAGCGGCGCGACGGGGGGCATCGGTTTGAGGTAGTCCATGAACGGCTTGGCCTGGGCGACGCCGCTCGGGTGGAGGCACGCGACGAAGATGGCCGCGGCGATTCCGAAGCGCGCGCATGCCGCGGGCGGTGGGAACATGCTTCGGGACTTGGCCCTGCTCATCGCATCGGCCGAGGGGCGCGGGACGTGTAGCTTGCTCATCATGGACCTCGTTCTCCGTGGCGCAGGTAGAAACGTATTGCCGCTCCCCGCGCGGACAGATCTCTCCATCCCCGAAGCAGTGGCGCGGGCGCCGGCTTTCCGTCTCGAAACCTCGGCGGAGGCATCGCTGCTTGCGTCAGGGGCCAGGGAGGGCGGGGCAAGACAAGGGGGAACGGGGCGAGGGAGACGGACAGCAAGGGCGAAATAGCTAAAGATACCGGGGAACCCCAGCCTTCTCCGGCTCTGTTTCTCTGATTCTTCCTGTTCATCCTTCCTGGGTGGCTACTTCTGGAGCGGCCAGTACACGGCGTAGCGCTGGTGGTGAACCTCGTAGAGGGGACGGAAGACGATATCCGAGGCCGCGCCCGCGTCGTGCGCCTTGAAGGCCAGCGCCGAACCGGCCATGGGATCGAGCCAGTCGGCGGGATTGGTGGAGCTTTGGGCGATGGCGGGAACCGTGGCCGGCGCGACGCCGAGATGGGCGTCCTTGTCCGCGAAATCGTTGGGCATCCCGGCGCTGCCCAGCTCGCCGGCCAGCACGATGGGCCCGGTGAACACCGCTGCCATGGAGGTGACGTCTTGGGCGCGTTCGATGCGCAGCGACGTCGGCAGCGTCAAGGCGATCTCGTCGCCGACCTCCCACTGCCGGCCGAGCGACACGTAGGTCGAGATGCCGAGCGACTGATCCTGCGGACTGCCGTTGACCGCGAGCGTGGGCGAGCCGGACACCCAGAAGGGGATGCGCAGGTTGATCGTGGCCCAGGTCGCATCGCCGCCCTTCGTGATGGTGATGCGCACCGGCTCCCCAGCGGCCGCGTTCCCTTCCTGCCGCACCGTCAGCCCGGTGGCATCCCAGGAAAGCTCGCTCGGGATGTAGAGGTTGACCCACAGCGAATCCCCGCGTTGGAAGTAGATCGCCTCGTTGAAGCGCGGCGTGCTCTCGATGCCGGTGCCGTTGTCGCAGAAGGTGCCGTTGAGGTACGTGCGGAAATGGCCGTGCATCGGCGTGAAGTAGGTGACGCCGCCGGTGTCGGGCGCGATCGATGCCATCACGTGGTTGTACAGGGCCCGCTCGCAGTAGTCGGCGTACTCCACGCGCTGGTTCCTCGCGAAGAGCAGCGACGTCAGCTTGAGCATGTTGTGGGTGTTGCACGTCTCCGCGGTGGTGGCGGGCAGCGACGCGCCGCCGTCGATGGACGGGCCGGCCTCCACGCCCGGCTTGTCGAGCCATTCGCGGAACGAGTTGCCACCGATGACGAAGGCATGCTTCCCCGAGAGCATCTTCCAGAAGTTCTCGGAGGCTTGCAGGCTGGTCGAATCCCCGCTCAAGTTGCCCGCGTGCGCGATGCCGATGGCGTGGGCGATGTGCGTGTTGCCATGAAGGTTCTGCAGGTTGTCCTGCCCCGCGGCCAGGGGAGTCACGAACCACGAGCGATTGAAGAGCTTGGCGGCCTCGAAGTACTTCTGCTGGCCGGTGATGGAGAACAGGGTCGAGAACGCGTCGCCCATGGCGCCGAATTCGTTCTGCGGGTTCTTGCTGCCGTCGGTGCGGAAGATCTTCTCGATGGTCGCGGCCGACAGCCCGGCGAGCCGCGCCTGGAAGTAGTCGCCCATCTTGGTCGCGACGTCGAGCGCCTGGGCGTTACCGAGATAGTGGTGGACGTCGAGCAGCCCGGCCATGATCTTGTGGACCGTGTAGTACGGGACCACGATGCCGCCGTTGTCCGTTGCCGTGCCCTCCAGCCAATCGAACACGCTGGTGGGAAAGGCCGCGAGATAGCCCTTGCCGAGCGCGGTCTGGCACTTGCCCAGCTCGGTCACCGCGTACTCGGCCTTGGTCGCAAACGACGTGTCGCCGGTCGCCGCCGCCATGCGCGAGGCGGCGGAGAGGTAGTGTCCGGTCATGTGGCCCTTGATGAAACCGGTGTCCCAGCCCGCGTAGCCCGAGGTGACGCCGCCGGCCTGGGGCAGCTTGGCAAGGCTGCGGTAGGGATGGAGAAGCTTGTCCGGCTCCAGCGAGGCCACGTAGCCTTTGCGGTGCAGCTCCTGCCGGTCGTAAAACGGGCTTCCCGGCAGAAGACGCACGTGGGCGGCGTCGGCCATCTCGCCGCCGGTCGTGTTGCCGGTCCCGCCACCGGTTCCCGTTGTCCCGCCGCGCCCGCCGCCTCCGCCCGTGGCCCCGCCGGTCCCGAGACCGCCGGCTCCGGTGGCGCCCCCCGAACGTGCCGCGCTGCCGCCGCTGCCCAGGCCGCCTGCGCCGCCGCCGCCGGCCGCGCTGCCTCCCGCTGCGCCGCCGCCCGCACGCGAGCCCCCGGCCCCCGCGCCACCTCGTGCCGCGCTGCCGCCGGTCGCGGCCCCGCCCGCGCCGCCGGCGGCACGTGAGCCACCCGTTCCTGCGCCGCCGCCAGCGGCCGAGCCACCGGCGCTCGCTCCCGCCTCGCCCCCACTGCCCGCCCCGCCCCCTCTGTCACCGCCGCCGCTGCCGGCCACGCCGCCGCCACCCGCGCCGCCGCCCAGCCCGCCGCCCCCGGCGCTGTCGGCGCGGCCAACGGCTCCGCCAAGGTGGCCCTCCGTACCGGCGTTCGCGCCAGCGTCAGAGGTGCGCGAAGCACCGGGGGAGCCGCAGGTGGCGAGCAAAGCCGCAATGCCGCAGCCGGTGAGTAGCATCTGTGCACGGTTCATTGTGTCAACCTCGACTGAGCTGGCCATGCCGCCGTGATCGCGACTCGTATGCAGTGGCGACAGGCGCAGGTTTCCGTCGCGCGCCTGTCCGCTCTTAACGCAAGCGCGGCGCCCGCGCCGCCGCGCCGGACAGCCCGTCGAGCTTGCGACAACCGTCGTGGGGGGGCGATGTGGAAACCCTGGGAGGTTTTCCCGACCTCCCCGCGACGATTCGCGCCCGGCCAAGCCGGGCGCCTGCTCGCGCGGCGAAAGTCTACCTGCGGGAAAGTGCTTCTTGAATGTCGCGCACGCCGTCTGTACTTTCAAGCCCAACGCGAGATTGCATCGCAGTTGGATTTCAAAGTGGACTCAAGGAGGTTCGCCGTGGCAACCAGTCAGCTCCCCCGCATGGCCTTCTTCAAGGATCGCATCATGCCTTACGCCGAGGCCAAGGTGGGCCTTCTGACCCACGCCCTCAACTACGGCACCGGGGTCTTCGCCGGCATTCGCGGGTACTGGAACGCGGAGCTGGGCAAGCTGCTGGTCTTCAGGCTGGCCGACCACGTGCGCCGCCTGCACGAATCGGCGCGGCTTTTGCGCATGCATCTCGGGCTCTCCGAGGAAGCCACGGCGCGCGCCGTGCTCGATCTCCTCAAGGCCGAGAATCTCAGAGAGGACTGCTACATCCGGCCGCTCTGCTTCTACGGCGACGAAGTCATCGGCGTGCGCCTGCACGGCCTGACGCCAATCCTGGGCATCGTGGCCGTGCCGTTCGGACTCTACATCGACAAGGCCGACGGCGCGCACTGCACGGTTTCCTCGTGGCGTCGGCCCTCCGACAACGTCATCCCGGCGCGCGGCAAGATCACCGGCAGCTACGCCAACAGCGCCTTCGCCAAGAGCGACGCCGAGCTGGCCGGCTTCGACGAGGCGATCTTGCTCAACCAGGACGGCTATGTCAGCGAAGGCTCGGGCGAGAACATTTTCCTGGTCAGGCGCGGCTTGGTGGCCACGCCCTCGCTCAACCAGAGCGTGCTCGAGGGCATCACGCGGCGCTCGCTCGTCACCCTGCTGCGCGACGAGCTGGGCCTGACGGTCGAGGAGCGGCCCATCGAGCGCGGCGAGCTCTTCGTGGCCGAGGAGATCTTCCTGACCGGCACGGCCGCGCAGGTCACGGCCGTGACCCGCATCGATCACCGGCCCGTGGGCAGCGGCCAGCTAGGCCCCGTGACCGACAGGCTGCGCAAGCTGTTCTTCGACGTGATCCGCGGCCGCGCGGACAAGTACCGCGCCTGGTGCACGCCGGTGGAGTAGGGGGCTGACGCTTGGAAGCATGCGCTCGGCCGTGCGAGAGTGCAGGCTTTCCATGAGCGAAGCGCCAGCGCTCGATGCCAGCTCTGCCCAGAATCCTGGCCGAGATGGAGGCGCGCATGCGGCCGACGGCTCGGCCGGACAGGCCGGGTTGCGCCGCTTGGCCGGGTTCGTGCGCGAGCCCTGGCTGCTGCTTCTGCCCGCCTTTGTCTATCTGTACGTCTTTCCCTACCGGCCGCTTCTGCGCAGCCCGAACGAGCTGTGTCGCCTGCTGCAGAGCCGTGCCCTCGTCGACTACCAGACCATCCAGCTCAACCAAGTCATGCGCGAGCGCGGCACGGTCGGCGATCTGTCCTGCGTCGCCGTGGCGCGCGCCCCGGGCGGCGCCCTCGTCGATCTCGGACCTTGCCCGCAGGCGAGCCCGGACGCGCGTTTCTGCGAGCGCCGCTTTTCTCCCTCCAAAGCGACCCTGCTCGCCTTCGCGGCCGCACCCGTGTACTTCGCGCTCAAGCTCGCGGCAGGCGGGGTGCCCGAGCTGGCGCTCATGTTCTTGAGTCTGGCCGGGGTTCCGAATCCGTGGGCCGCGCTGCCGGCCATCGCGGAGTTGGGGGGGCCGTGTGTGTCTGCTTTCTGCTCATCGTTCGCAGCGCGCCGTCCGCGGGTAGGTTGTCGGTCGTGGCCACGGCCGTGTATGTTCCTCGGCCTCACCAACCGTCGCCCATTTCGTGGGCCGCGGACCATTCCTTCGGCCCGTTCGAGCCCCCGACAAGAGATGTCCTTACGGAGAACCTCGCACCCGCATGCCTGAAGAAGCAGTAACCAGGGGACGCCCGATGCCCGGCCTGCGCTGGTGGCATTTCCTTGTCTTCGCCGTCATCTATCTCTACGCGTTTCCGTACTTCGACAAGCTTCGCAACGCGAACGAGATGCCGCGCCTGCTGCTGACCCAGCAGATCGTCGATCGTGGCGTGCTCTACCTGGATGGCCGCCTGGGGCATCTCGGTTCGAGCAACGATCTGTCGATTGGCCCCAGCGGCAAGCAGTTTGCCAACAAGTCGCCGGGACCTTCCTTCGTCGGCGTGCCGGTCTACGCCCTGACCAAACCGTTCGGGCGGCTCTCGATTCGCGACGCGATGTGGGCGCTGCGGGCCGGCGCCGTCGCCCTGCCCTCGTTACTGCTGCTGCCCTTTCTCTACCGAGTTACGCGGCGTTTTTCGGATGACGAGAACGCCCGGAGGGCCGCGCTGGCCGCGTACGCGCTCGCCTCGCCGGTGGTTCCCTATTCGATGCTGCTCTACTCGCACGTGCTGGCGGCGGTATGCATGGGCGGAGGATTCGCGGCGTCCGTGTACCTGGTGCGCGGCCGGCCGCGGCGTCCGTGGCTGGTGGCAATTCTCGCCGGGCTGCTGGCCGGCATGGCGCCGTCCATGGACTACCAGGCCACGCTGGCGGCGCCGCTCATCTGGATCTACGTGCTCGTGCGCGCGCGCCCGCGCCTGCGCCGCGCCGCACTCTTCGCGGCCGGCGCGCTGCCGCCGCTTCTCGGGCTGCTTGCCTATCACAAGCTCTGCTTCGGCTCGCCCTTCCGCATCAGCTACAGCTTGGGCGTCGATACCGCGCCCAAGCAGGGCGTGCTGGGCTTCATCGGGCCGAACTGGAATGCCTTCCGCGACGTCTTGTTCGAGCCGGCGAACGGCCTGCTCGTGCTCGCGCCCTGGGTGGTCCTGGCACTGGTCGGCGGCATCGCGATTCTCGCGAGGCGCCGGCTGCGCCTGCGC
>JAFGPX010000124.1 GCA_016935975.1 Deltaproteobacteria bacterium | reverse complement strand
TCGCAGGAGTACGCGGCCACGCTCGCCCTCTACGAGATCCGGCGCGACGGCGACTACCAGCTCATCGTCCTCGACACCCCGCCCACGGCCAATGCCCTCGAGTTCCTGGAAACCCCGCAGCGACTGGCCGCGGCCATTGCCAGCCCGGCCGTGCAGTGGTTCGCCCGCTCGGACCCGCACGCCGGCCGGTTCTCCCTCAAGCGGCTGGGCGTGGGCGGCGCCATGATCATTCGGCGGGCCGGCAAGTTGATGGGCAGTCGGTTTCTCGACGATCTGGGTGCCTTCCTCCTCGACATTCGCGAAGTGCTGGGCGGCTTCCTCGCCCGCGCGCGCGCCATCGAAGCGTTGCTCAAGCAGCCGGACGTGGGTTTCGTGCTGGTCCTGACCCCCACCACGGCCGCGGTCAACGAGGCTCTCTTCTTCGCTCGCCGCTTGCGCGAGACCGGCTCGCCCCTGTGCTGCTTTCTCGCCAATCGCACCCTGCCCGAGCCTGCGACGTACACGCCGATCCAGTTGCTCGCCGACCTCCAGGCGCTGCCGGTGGTGCGCGAGCTGCCGCGGGAAGAAACGGAGCTGGCCAGCTCGCACCTGGCGAACTTGGCCGAGTTCCTCGCCAAGATCGCGACGGCGCAACAGAAGGAGCTCGAACGCCTGCGCCACGAGGCCCCCGGGATCGACATCGTGAACGTCCCGCTCCTGCCCCACGACGTATCCAACATCGATTCGCTGCGCGCCATCGCGGATCTTCTGGGCGGCCCCTAGGCCATGCTGCGCCTCTTCGTCGCCGTGGATCTCCCCGTTTCCGAGCAGCAAGCCGTGGCTCGACTGTGCGCGAACGTCCATGGGGCGCGTTGGAGCAAGCCCCACCAACTGCACATCACCCTGCGTTTCATGGGCGGCACGCCCGAGGAGGAGCTGCCTGCGATTCGCGAGCGCCTCGCCCGCGTGCCGCTTTCGCCGTTCGAGCTGGAGCTGCGCGGGGTCGGCGTCTTTCCCGCCGCTGCGCGCCGGCCGCGCGTGCTCTGGCTGGGGGTGACGCCGCGCGAGCCGCTCTGCAGGCTGGAGCGGGACATCGATCGCGTCCTTGCCGTGGCAGGCCCCGCCCAAGGCTCCGCCCGAGAGCCGGCGCGCGAGTTCTCCCCCCACCTGACGCTGGCGAGGCTGTCGGGTAAACCGGACGAGACCTTGACGCGTTTCCTGGCGCGGCATGCGGACTACCGCGGAGCCAGCCATAGGGTCGATTCCTTTCGCCTCTACAAGAGCACCTTGCACCCGAGCGGCGCCGTGCACGAGGTGCTCGCGACTTATCCTCTCGGCCCGAACTGCCGAGAATCGTAGCATCCCGTGCCATCCGACAAAGTCCCGCCCCCCATCATCGACGAGCCTTCCCGACCGGTACCGATCGGGGCGGATCGCACGCCGCGAAGCGAAGCGGTGAAGCGGCTCCCGCTCGCGCTGGATCTCGCATTCGACGCTTCGATGTACGAGGCCATCCTCGACCGCGTGGAGGACGGGGTGTATTTCGTGGACCGCCACAGACCATCTCCATCGGTTGCGCGCTGGCCCGTTCGAGCGAGCCGGCGGCCGAGCTGATGAAACGCGCCGACGAAATGCTTTACGCCGCCAAGCGCTCCGGCCGCAACCGCGTTTGCCTCTGACCGCAGAAGCCGAACCTGTGCGTCGGCGCGACGTTGTGGTAGGGCTATGGCCCCGATGAAGCGAGAGCAGACCCCTGACGAGGCCGCGCCCTGCCCCCGTTTCGCGCGTTGGCCGTGGTGGGTTGCGCTGCTTGCATGCCTGGCCGGGTTGTGGCTGTCGATCGTCCTCGAACAGATCCACTTCAAGATCCATACCGATCCCGCATTCCACAGCTTCTGCGCCATCGACCGCAAGGTGAACTGCGACCTCGTCTCGCGCAGCCCCTATGCCGTGTTCTTCGGCGTACCCCTGGCCGCCTGGGGCATCTTCGCTTACGTCTTGGCCGCCGCGGTTTCGCTGTGGGGCCTGCGCAGCCGCTGGCCACGGCTCGCCGTCGCTTGCGGATTGGCCCTCGGGCTCCTCTACGTGGCCGCCAGCGTGGTGCTGGGGGCCGTATCGACATTCCTCGTCACGGCGATCTGCACCCTGTGCCTGGCCACCTACGGCATCAACCTACTGTTCCTGGTCTGCATGCTGTTGGCCGCGCGTCCCGTGGGTTTGTCGGCTGCCCTGGCCGAATTGCCGCGCGCCCCGCGCGCCCGTCCGCTGCGCGTGCTGCTCGTTCTCGGCATCGTCGGCGCGGGCATGCTGGCGCTCGTCGCCGCCCATCCCGCCTACTGGAAGTCGGCCGCCACCGCCGGTCGCAGCAAGCCCTCCGCCCCTTCGCTTCCCCACGGCGTCGAGCCCGGCGGCGGACACTACCTGGGCGCCGAGCGGCCGCTCGTGACCCTCGTCGAGTTCAGCGACTACGAATGCCCCTACTGCCGCCAGGCTCACTTCGGCCTACGCAGCCTTCTCGAACGTTTCCCGACCCGTCTTCGTCTGGTGCACCGCCACTACCCGCTCGACCCCAGCTGCAACCCCTCGCTCGAGGTGCGCATGCACGACAACGCCTGTTTCGCCGCGGCGGTGGCCGAATGCGCCGGCCGCCAGGAGCGTTTCTGGCCGGCCAACGACTACCTCTATGCCGAGGCGCGTTCGCTGCACGCGCGCTCCACCCACGAGATTGCGCGCGATATCGGGCTGGACGCAGCCGCGCTGGAGGAGTGTCTGCGCGGAGAAGGCCCGCGCAGCGTGGCCCGCGACATGGACGAGGGCGAGCGCCTGCAGCTCCAGGGCACGCCGAGCCTCGTCGTCGACGGCAAGGTCTACTTGGGCAGTCTTCCGCCGTGGGTGCTCACCCGACTGGAGGGCGCGGCCGGCATCGATGCCGGCCCGTAGGGGCGCGATTCGTCGCGCCCGTCCCCGCACTTCATCGCGCCCGCGCGCGGCTCTGGCGCAGCAGTCGATTCTCCAGCTTGCGCATGGCCGCGGCCGGCTTGGCGCGCTGGTGGTCGTGCCCGAAGAGGTGGCACAGACCGTGAATCGCGAGGCGCGCCAGCTCGCCTGGCAGCCGCTTGCCCCTGCCGCGCCGGAGCGCGGTCTCCACCGAGATCACGATGTCGCCCAGAAAGATCCCGTCGCCAGCCGGATCGGTTTCGCCACGCAACTCCCGCTGGTGGAAGCTGAGCACGTCGGTGGCGCGGTCTAGCTTGCGGTAGGTTCGATTGAGTTCGCGGATCTCGTCGTCGTCGGTGAAGAGCAGCGCGACCTGGGAACGCGAACGACCGAGCAGGCGCATGGCCGCGCGCAACCGCGCGGCGATGGCGCGGCGGAGCCGCGGCGCCAGCAGTCGAGAAACCGTGGGCCGCACCAGCACGTCCACCATGGTCACATCCCCCGCTTCCATATCTCGGCCTCGACGAAAACGCGAAACAGCTCGGCGTCGCACTTGCCGGCCCGCACGTCGTTGCCAAGGATGTCCAGGGCCCGCTCCACGGGGACCGCGGCCTTGTAGGGGCGATCCGCGGCGGTCAAGGCGTCGAAGATGTCGGCGATGGTCAACATGCGCGCCTCGATGGGGATTTCGTCGCCCCGCAGACGCGCGGGGTAGCCGCTGCCGTCGAGCAGCTCGTGGTGCGCGCCCGCGATGCGCGGCACGGAGGCCAGAGTCCGCCCCCAGGGGATGTTGCGCAGGAAAGCCACGGTGTGCGCCACGTGGCTCTGTATCTGCTGCCGTTCGTCCTGGGTGAGGCTGCCGCGCGCGACCTGCAAGGCGCAGAGCTCCTCCGGCGTGAGAAAGGGTTGCGCCTGGCCGTTCTCGTCCGTGTAGGTGAGCTTCGCGATCTCGTCCAGGCGAGCGAGCACGGATCCATCGAGCGCCGTCGGCTCGTTGGCGGCCACCACCACGCGCCAGGACTCGTCGAGCACGGCCAGGCGCGCGCCGAGCTCCCGATCGAGCGCCGCCGCCTCGGCCTTGCCGTCCGCGCCCCCGGCTTCGAGCAGCGCCAGTTTGCCACGCAAGGTCTCCGCCTCGACGGCCTTGCGAATGTAGCGAAAGCGCGTGGACACGCCCGCGAGCTGCCAGTCGTACAGCTTCTTGGCCTTGACCAGGACCTGCTCGCGCACCCCGACCTTGCCGAAGTCGTGCAGCACCCCGGCGTACTCGATTTGGCGAAGGTTGTCGCGCGAGAAGTGCACGCCGCCGAGCGGCCCGTCGGCGAGCGCATCGACCTTCTCGGCCAAGGCCACGGCCAGGGTCGCCACCCGCCGCGAATGCCCCGAGGTCGTGGGATCGCGAGACTCGATGGCCGTCACGGCGGCGTCCACGAAACCCTCGAACAGACGGCGGATCTCGTCGTAGAGAATGGCGTTCTCCAGCGACACGCCGGCCTGGGCGGCCAGGGCCTCGGCCATCTCCACGGCGCGCTGGTCGAAGGGGATGACCTGCGCGACAAAATCGTCCGGGCCGGCGAGCCGGCGCGACGGCGTCCGTTTCTTGTTGATGAGCTGGATGACCCCGATGACATCGCCCACGGCCGACGTCATGGGGACGGTCAGCATGGAGCGGGTCTGGTAGCCGGTCTTCTGGTCGAAGCTGCGGTTGTGGGTCAGCCCGCCGGCGTCGGCCCCGGCCAGCGTCGAGAAGTCGGCGATGTTGATCGGCTTTCCGCCGAGCACCGCCTTGCCCGCGACGGACGAGTCGTCGACCGCCAGGCGGGACTCCTGGAAGTCGATGGCCATCGAGTCGTTCTGCGAGAGCATGAAGTGCAGGACGGCGCGTCCCCCGCGGCGCTCCCCGAGCCCGGCCGAGCGCCGGCGCGCCGCCTTCCGGCTGGAGGCCGGGCTCTGACCGGCGACTTCCTGCGTTTCCAGCACGTAGACGCTGCCCGCGTCCGCGCCGGTGATCTGCCGGCTCTTGAGCAAGATGAGATCGAGCAGCGCGCGGATGTCGCGCTCGGAGGACAGCGCCCGGGAGATCCCCAAGAGCTCGTCGCGCTCGTAGCGCGCGCGCGCCGCCGCCAGCTCCCCATCGACCTGTTGCTCGCCGGAGGCCATGGGGTTTTCGCCGCCCTCCCTCTACCTGTCCGACCGTCCCGGACCGCCAGCGTCGGTCGGCTTGCTCTCGTAGGCGCGGATGATCTTGGCCACCAGGGGATGGCGGACCACGTCCACCTCGGTGAAATAGCAGAAGGCGATCCCGTCCACATTCTTGAGCAAAACCTCGGCCTCGGTCAGACCGGATCGCCGGCGGTCGGGCAGATCGATCTGGGTGACGTCGCCCGTGACCACGGCCTTGGAGTCGAAGCCCAGACGGGTGAGGAACATCTTCATCTGCTCGCTCGTCGTGTTCTGGGCCTCGTCGAGGATGACGAAAGAGTCGTTGAGGGTCCGGCCGCGCATGAAGGCGATGGGCGCGATCTCGAGAATGCCGCGCTCCATGAGCTGCTGGACGCGGTCGAAGTCGAGCATGTCGTGAAGCGCGTCGTAGAGCGGCCGCAGGTAGGGCGAGACCTTGTCTTCCATGGTGCCGGGCAGGAAACCCAGGCGCTCGCCGGCCTCGAGCGCCGGCCGGGTGAGCACGATGCGCTTGACTCGCTTCTCGAGCAGCTCGCGCAGGGCGAGCGCCATGGCGAGATAGGTCTTGCCCGTGCCGGCGGGGCCGATGGCGAAGACGATGTCGCGCTCGCGGATGGCGTCCACGTAGCGCTTCTGCGCCAGGCCCTTGGGCGCGATGGGGCGAGCGCGGCTGCCGACCAGGATCGTGTCCGAGAAGACCTCCTGCAAGTTGGCGGTCGAGTCGCCGCGCAGCACCTCCGCGGCCCGGCCCACGTCCTCGGGCCCGATGGGACGGCCGCTTCTGGCCATGCGATAGAGCTGCTCGACGAGAAGACGGGCTTGCGCGATGGCGTCGGCGTTGCCCATCAGGGTCAGCTCGTTGCCGCGCGAGTGCAGGCGGGCGTTGGTTTCGAGCTCGATGCGCTTGAGGTTGGCGTTGCGCTCGCCGAAGAGCGTCAGGGCCACGCGGTTGTCGTCCAGCACGACGCGGTCCGATTCGACGTCCGCACGATGAGATTCGGAAGATCGATGACTCACGGTTTTTGGATTGTCTGTACCACGATGCCCGCGCAAGAACCAGGAGGCAGTTGGCGCGGCGACGGGCTAGACTGCCGGGCCGTGAGCGACGAAACCCCTTTGCCCGAAGTGAACCTCGAACCACTGCCCGGGAAGCAGACCGGCGGCAACCTGCCCCGGCTCGTGGGGCTCATGCAGAGGCTGCTGGCGCCCGACGGCTGTCCCTGGGATCGAGAGCAAACCCTGGCCACCTTGTTGCCCTATCTCGTGGAGGAAACCTACGAGGTGGTGGATGCCCTGCAAGGCGGCACCGTCGCGGACCACCGGGAGGAGCTGGGCGACCTGCTCTTGCAGGTGATCTTCCAGGCCGAGCTGCGCCACAAGGAAGGCGCCTTCGGCATCGACGACGTGATCGAGGGCATCGTGCGCAAGCTGGTGCGGCGGCATCCGCACGTCTTCGGCGAGGTGCACGCCAAGAACGCCGACGAGGCGCTGGCGAGCTGGGCCAAGCTCAAGGCGAGCGAGAAGGCGAAGAAGGGCAAGAAGGGCGCGCTCCACGGCATTCCGCGCAGCGCCCCTGCCCTGGTGCGCGCCATGCGCGCGGGGGAGAAGGCCGGCGCCGTGGGGTTCGACTGGCCGGACGCGGCCGGGGTGCGCGACAAGGTGCGCGAGGAGCTGGCCGAATTCGACCAGGCTTGCCGGAGCGGCGACCGCCGGGCCATGAGCCGCGAGCTTGGCGACCTGCTCTTCGCCATCGTGAACCTGGCCCGCAAGCTCGACCTCGACGCCGAGCACGACCTGCGCGAGGCCACGGACCGCTTCGGCCGCCGCTTCGCCTACATGGAAGACAAGCTCGCAGCGCAAGGCCGCGCCGTCGAGGAGGCCTCGTCCGAGGAACAGAATGCCCTCTGGGAAGAGGCCAAGAAGGCGGAGGTGACGTAGAGGCGCGATTCGTCGCGCCCGTGGCCCCGGCATTACCGCCGCAGGGGGTTTTCGTCGAGCAGGCCGCGCTCCTGCGCGCGCGTGGGCCGGGGCGCAGGCGGCGCGGTTTCGGCCGGAACCGGCATGCTCGGTGGCTTGGCCTCGGCGGGCTCGGGTTGCGCCTCGGCCGCTTTCTCGATCGTTGCTGCCGGCAGAAGCGCCGCGGCCTCGGGCCGCGGAGAAATCGCGGCCTTGGCTTTGCCGCGAGCGCGGCTCCCCGCCTTGGCCGCCGACGACTTCTTCTCTGCGGACGCACGCGGCGGCTCGGCCGGCACAACCGGCTCAGGCAAGGCAACCGGGGCTGTGGGTTTCGCCACGGCCGCCGGCCGTGCCACTTCCGGGGGACGCGCGACCGGCGCAGCCTCGGGCGTGCGCCGGACAAGCCACGCACCCAGGATCGCCCCGGCCGCAGCCAGTCCCAGCCCCAGCAGTACCCATCGCCAGCGCCCCGCGCCCTGCGCCCGCACGGGCAGCGTGCGCTCGTCCCGCAGCACAAGCTCGGGAATCCCCACCGGCGGCATCGCGAGCGCCGCGTCCGCGCCTCGAATCGTCGTGGCCATGCGATGCCCGGGCCACGCCGCCAGCTCTGCCTCGATCCTCTTGCCCAACACCTCCGCGCTCCCGGGCCTTGCCTCGGGATCCTTGGCCAGACAGTCGAGGATCAGGCGTTCCAGCCCGGCCGGCAGCGGCCGGAGACTCGACGGGGGTGGCGGCGGTTCGGAGACGTGCTGGAACACCAGCGCCCCCGTCGCCCTGCCGGAGAAGGGATGGCGCCCGGTGAAGATCCTGTAAAGCAGCACGCCCATCGCGTAGATGTCCGCGCGCGCGTCCACGGGCCGGCCCAGACACTGTTCCGGCGACATGTACAGAGGGGTGCCCATGGCCACGCCCGTCTGGGTGAGGTTGGTGCGCGTGGGATCGACCAGCTTGGCGATGCCGAAGTCGAGCAGCTTGGCGTAGGACTCGCCGCAGCGCGGCCGCGCGATCCAGATGTTCTCGGGCTTGAGGTCGCGATGCACGATGCCCACCGCGTGCGTTGCCGCGAGCGCGCTGCAGATCTGGCGCAGCAACCGCCTTATCTCGTCGGGCCGCAGGTGCTCGTGCTCGATGGCTTCGGCCAGGCTTTCCCCATCGAGATACTCCATGACGAAGTACGGACGGAGCCCGGGCAGCTCGCCGAACGAGAAGATATCGACGATGTTCGGGTGGCGGATGAGATTGACGGCGCGGGCCTCGTCGAGAAAGCGGCGCACCAGCTCGATGTCCTGGGCGTAGTGCGGGGCCAGCACCTTGACGGCCACACGCTTGCCGATGGCCGGTTGCTCGGCCTCGTAGACCGCACCCATGCCGCCCTGGCCCAGCTTGCGCACGACCCGGTATTCGCCCACCTCGGTGCCTGGGGCCAGATCGACCGGCACGGCCTGCTGGATCGCCGGAACCGCCGCCGCATCCGGCTTGGCTGCCTCGGCCGCCCGCGCCGCCGGCATGGTGGACGCGACCTCGGTTTCCGCCAGGCCAAGCGGCGTTCCGGAAGGCCGCGCCGCCGGCGCCGGCTCCGCTCCGTAGTATCTGGTCTCCTCGGCCATGACCCCGGGGCAATTATGCGGGCCGGGCCGGCGCGAGTCTATCCCTGGTCGCGCATGCCGACCCGCGCTACCATCGTCCTCCGGATGTCCAATTCGGCCCTAGCACCTTCGGATCGAGCCTTGCCGCCCACGTCGGCGGATCTTGGTCATGATGAAACGCGGCCGTATTTCCTCTGGTGGACCTCTGCCACGGTTGGCGACCTGCGCGCTCGCTTGAGCGATCCCGACCTCGACGTGCGCGCCTACTGGATGGGCGCCCTGCTGCGAGAGGCGAATACCCGCGACGTCTGGCTTTTCGTCCAGCCGAACGACATCCACGCGCTGTGGCCCCGGCTGATTCGGCACCTCGGCCGCTCGCGCGACATGTGGGCGTTCCTTCTGCAGTTGCCACGGCCGGAATGGCCGCCGCGGCCGCCCCCGACGCAGGGAAGCCATGGCACGACCTAGCGCGCTCGACGAGCGCGTCGTGGCGCCGGCGGCGGCAGGCTTCATTCGAGCTTGCCAAGCGCGCGTCCCCTGCCACCTCGGCGGTGGGGCGGCTTTGGCGGGGGCATACCTGCACCACCGAGTCTCCGCCGATGCGGATCTCTTCGTTCACGATCGCGAGGGCCACCGGCTTCTCGTCGGAGCTCTGCCCGGCATCGGACAGGAGCTCGGCCTCGACATCCGGGTCGACCGGGACGCGGGGACATTCCTGCGAGCCCACGTCGCCACCGCGCCCGTCCCCATCGCAGTGGACATCGTCCACGAAGCGCTCCCCGATCTGGAACCGCCCGGCCCGGCCATCGACGGCATCGTGGTCGAATCGTTGGCCGACCTGCGCGCGAGCAAGCTGACCTGCATCCTGTCGCGCTCCGAGCCGCGGGATCTGGTCGACCTGCTCTTCCTGGATCGGGCGGGCTTCCCCCCCGAGCAGGATCTCGCGCTGGCTCTGCGCAAGGACGCCGGCATCGACCCTGGCATCCTTGCCTGGCTGCTGGGTGACCTTCCGTGCGCCCCCCTTCCCTCCATGCTCGTGCCGCTGACCGTCGGGGAGCTGCGGCAGTTCCGCGACGACCTCCGCGAACGCTTCCGCCGCCTGGCCGTCCGGGCCCAGGCATAGGGCGATGTCTACAGGACGCGCCACCAAGGGGTGGCACTACCTCGGTCAACTCGGCGCGTGCGCCAGACCGACGGCACGATGGAACGCCTACCTGGCCGGCGGGACGGTGCGCGCACTTCAGCTTGGTCATCGTCTCG
This sequence comes from Deltaproteobacteria bacterium, assembly GCA_016935975.1. Lineage (GTDB taxonomy): Bacteria > Myxococcota_A > Polyangia > Fen-1088 > Fen-1088 > Fen-1118. Next base: position 289 of record JAFGPX010000124.1, on the reverse strand, counting down.
ACGGAAACCTAGCCAATCTCACCGCTGCGGACGCCCTGGAATGCGTGCTTTCGCCGACTCGCGACCATCGCCGCGCGAAAGACGGGTGTCGCCATAGCTACGGACCACGAGATCGTCCGGCTCAACCTTGGTCGGGCCTTACCGGTCGGGCTTCTCCCGGTAGGCCGCATCGTGCCTTGACGCGGCTCCCGTGACCTTCCGCCCGCGTCCGGCGTATACTTGCCGCATGTCCAAGCCCGGGGTGCGCGCGAACGTTCCGTACACCTACGCGGAGTACTGCTATCTGCCG
>JAFGPX010000123.1 GCA_016935975.1 Deltaproteobacteria bacterium | reverse complement strand
GACAGATCGAAGAGCAGGAACTCGAGGGCCTTCTCCTGGGCGCTCGCCGTCTTGTTCAAATCGCAGCCGCCGGGGAAGGGCTTCTTGCCCGATCCGGTGAAGACGTGCAGGTCGGTCATCACGACCTTGCCGCAGTAGATGGGTTCGCCGGTGGCCGGTTGTTCGACCGGGGTTCCGAAGCTGGTGTAGATGAGCCAGTCGGGATAGCTGCTGTTGGTGGTGTCCCTGCCGTAGATCCAGCGCGTGGTGGCACCCAGCGCCCGGTTCATGCTGTGCTCGCCGCCGTTGATGGGCAACTGCCCTCGGGTGGGCGTGGCCCCGATCCCGACAAGCCAGTCGGCCAGGGCGGCGCCCTTGGTGAAGGAGGTGTCGATGGTGGCGCCAAAGCCGTCGGGGATCCCGGAAAGGTTGGCGATGCCGCCGCTGTCCTTCATCGGGAAGTCGATCACGCCCGTGTTCCAGGGCGACGGTCCCGCCCATACCCACACGTTCTGCCAGTGCGAGCCGAAGATCTTGCCGCCCGCGTCGGCGTAGTCCTTCACCGCCTGGTGCATGGCCGCGGTCTTGAGATCCTTGTTGGTCGTGCTCTCGCAGGACATGACCATCATGTCGTACTTCTTCATTTCCGCGAGGCTGCCCCACAGGGTCTCCGACTTGCCATAGGCAGCGCCGCCGTTGAGGCTCGAATCGAAGTTCGTGGCCGTGCCGTCCTTGGGCGAGGTGTACATGTGCACGCGCCCGCTGCCGCCCGGGGGCGTGAACTCGGCGTCGGCGATGCCCACCCTGCGGAGCAAACAATCGAGGCCATCGGAAAAGCCGACGACCATGGCGATGCGGGGCATGTCGCCCTCGCTCTGCGTGCGCGGCAGGCGAAGGGTCTTGTCCGCGACGGGATTGTCCACGCATTCCTTGACCGAGCCGACGGTGAACGTGCGTCGCCACTTGCCGATCTGCACGACCAGGGGAATGTCGCTGCCGGCCGGCACGCCGGTGAGCTTGAAGCGGCCCCGGGCGTCGGTCAGCGTCGTGGTGATGGGGCTTCCCGAGGCTTCCGAATCGCACGAGGTGCATGCCGGACCGACCGGCATGGGATCCAGCGTGCCGTTGGGGACGTAGACCACGACGTTGTAGATGGGCAGCGCGCCCGCGGGATCGTAGACCACGCCGCTGATGCTGGTTTTGCTCTTGTCGCCGTCGCAGTCCGGCACCTGCGCGCACAGGCCGGTACAGCCGCCGACGTCGCCGCAGACGTTGGGCATCGAGCTGCCGCAGGTATCCCCGCCCGGGCACGTCGCGCCGCAGTCGAGCGTGCCGCCGCAACCGTCGCCGATGATGCCGCAGTAGCGGCCGCCACCGGGCACGTCGCAGGTCACCTTCACGCACGACGGCCCGCCCACGCAGACGTGGTCCGCGCCGCACACCCAGCCGGCTGTGGAGCAGGTGGTCGGGCAGTCGAGCGTGCCGCCGCAGCCATCGCCGATGGCCCCGCAGTACTGCCCACCGCCCGCGGGGCTGCAGGTCAACTTGGCGCACGAGGGGCCGCCCACGCAGACGTGGTCGGTGCTGCACACCCAGCCGGCTGTGGAGCAGGTGGTCGGGCAGTCGAGCGTGCCGCCGCAGCCGTCGCCGATCGTGCCGCAGTAGTTGCCGCCGCCGTCCGGGGCGCAAGTCAGCTTGGCGCAAGACGCCCCGCCCACGCAGACGTGGTCGGTGCACGTCCAGTCGTTGGGGCAGGTGTCGCCGCAATCGAGCGTGCCGCCGCAGCCGTCCCCGATGGTGCCGCAATAGCGCCCGCCCCCGGCCGTGTCGCAGGTCAACTTGCTGCACGAGGCGCCGCCGGTGCAAACGTTGTCCGTGCAGCTCCAGCCGGCCTGCGGACAGGTGTCGCCGCAATCCAACGTGCCGCCGCAGCCGTCCCCGATCTTGCCGCAGTAGCGGCCACCGCCCTCGACGTCACAGCTCACCCTGACACAGGATGCTCCGCCCACGCAGACGTTGTCGCGGCACGACCAGTCGTCGGGGCAGGTGTCGCCGCAATCGAGACCCCCGCCGCAGCCGTCGCCGATCTCGCCGCAGTAGCGGCCGCCCCCGGCCGTTTCGCAGGGAAGCGGCGTGCAGGCCGGCGGAGCGCCCACGCAGAGGTTGTCCTCGCAGGTCCAACCCGCGACGGGACAGGTGGGGCCGCAGTCGAGCGCGCGGCCGCAGCCGTCGCTGATCTTGCCGCAGTAGCGGCCGCCATCCGCGGTGTCGCACGTCAGGGGCGTGCACACCGAGGCAGGTCCGACGCAGACGTTGTCGACGCAGGTCCAGCCCGCCGTGGGGCAAGTGTCGCCGCACTCGAGCGGCCGATTGCAGCCGTCGCCGATGGTCCCGCAGTACGAGCCACCCTGGAATTCGCAGGTGAACGTGGGCGTGCAGTCGGCCCCGCCGCCGCAGATCCCGGGCCCACCGGCGCCGCACACCTGATCGCCGGGGCAAGCGCCGCATTCGAGCGTGCCGCCGCAGCCGTCGCCGATGGTCCCGCAGTAGTGGCTGGTGCCCGATGTGCAGGTCAGCGGCACGCAAGCTGCGTCCGCTTTCGCTGCGTCCAGGTTGACCGTGGTGGTGCTGTTGTCACGCCCCACGGCGTCGCTTCCGGTCTTGGCGCTGCCCGCCGCGTCCACGTTCTCGACCGGCCCGCCGCCCGTGCATCCGCCGAGCGGCGCGAGCAGCAGTAGCACGGTGAGCGCACCAAGAAACGGCGAGGCGCCAGACCTGGCCCAGCCGGAGACACGAACCTTGACCTGTGCGAGCAGCGTCATGAGTTACCCTCCCGGCAACCGACCGCGAGCAACCGCAGCCGCCCGGCAGTGGCCGTCTGAGCCGGGATCGGCTCAACCTCGTTCTTCGGCCACGCTACCGTCGGATGCAAGTTGGGAATCGACGACTACCACCACTGCGACTGGCAGTCCCAGACCATCCAGCTCACGGGCGGCGCGTAGCCGCTCGATTGGTTGTAGTAGCCGGGCTTCATGACGCAGGCGCAGGTGTTCTCCGCCTTCGAGCTGTCCTTGCCCAACTGCCACTGGGTGGTGCAGGAGTTGTTCTTGGTCACGTTCCCGCTGGCGGTGGCGGCGCGGCTGCCCGCCAGATTGGTGGCCGCCGCGCTGTCGGCCTGCTCCGTCACCAGGGCGCAGCCGCCAGTGCTCGGGCCGGCGTATTTCCCGCCGCTGCAGGTGAGCTGCTTGAATCCGTACATGCCGGGGGCGCACATCTTGAGGCAGGTGTCGAAGCCGGACACGCACGCGGTGGCGGTGTCCCCGGTCTTGGCCGAGTTGGGTCCCGTGCAAAGAACGTCGGTCGTGAGCGTGACGCCACTCACCCGATCCACGAGGGCGTGCGTGTCGGACGCCTTGTAGCTGCAATTGGCGCTGGGCCCTTCGCCGGTCCCGTTGGCGCCCACGTCGGAGTCCTCGTCGCTGCCCGGTTCGTAGACATTGCAGAGGGTCGGGGTGCGGAAGGCGCAGATGTTCGAGAGGGTCGCCTTGTCGTTCGTGCTGACCGCGGCCACCTGGTTGACCCCGATGGCGACGATGTTCGAGAGGTTGACGGTGTGCTTGGCGCTCGACGTGCAGCCGCCGCCCTCGCCGCACGAGCGGTAGAGCTTGCCGGCGGTCTCGACGTAGACGTTGTCGATGTTGAGCGTGCTGTCGCCGCCGTTGTGCTGGATGGCCTTGTCGCGCGCGTACTTGAAACCGCTGTTCTTGATGCTCGAGGTGCCCGAGCCGGCGCTTTCCTTGTTGATCGTGATCGCGTCGTCGCAGATGTACGGGAACCAGACGTTCTCGATGGTGCAGCTCCCCAGGCAATGGATGCCGTCGCCGATCTTCTTGCCGAAGATCACGTTCTTGACCGAGCCGCCGTTGGCCACCTCGATGATCGGATCGTTGGTGTCCTGGTCGCCGACCGTGCAGTCTTCGAGGGTACCCTCGTGCAGGGCGCCGCCGCCGTCGTAGTTGGTCACGGACTTGGTGCCGCTGATGGTGACCGTGGAGCCCGTCGGGCTGGGCCAGGTGGGGACCTTGCAGGTGGGCGACACGGTCACGCCGGATCCCGTGCTGCCGCCGGACGAGGTGGTGCCGCCCGCGCCGGTCGCGCCGCCGGCCGTGGTCGTGCCACCGGTGCGCGCCCCGCCGGATGCGGTGGTCGTCCCGCCCGATGCGGTGGTCGTGCCGCCACTCCCGGTTCTTCCTCCGGTTCGCGCCCCGCCCGACGCTGCGGTCGTCCCGCCCGACGCGGTCGCGGTCCCACCGCTGGCGGTCGTCGTCCCACCGCTCGCCGTCGTGCCGCCAGTGCGCGTGCCACCGGAGGCCGCGCTCGTCCCGCCCGACGCGGCAATGGTTCCGCCGCTCGCGCTGCTCGTCCCGCCGGAGGCGGTCGTTCCGCCGCTGCCCGAAACCCCGCCGCTACTGCTCACACCACCCGAACCGATGATCCCGCCGGAGCTCACGGAGCTGCCACCGCTGCCACCGCTGCTCTGGCTGCCGCCGTTGCCGGACTGCTTGCCCCCGCTTGCGCTCGAACCGCCTGTCGTATCCCCGGAACAAGCCCCGATGGCCAGTGTGATGGGGAAAAGGACGAAAGAAAGAGCGCGCGCCGTTTTCATTTTGGACTCCGAGTGCGATAGCTGCGTTGCCTGGCGAGATCTGTCGTTTGCGGCAGTGGAGGCCGCGCGGCGTTTCGGCTCACTTGGTGCGCGGTTTCCACCCCAGCCGCGGTGCGCTGGGTGCAAAACCTTGAGCCACGTTCCAGGGGTCTCGCCACCATCCAATCGGATGACCGACCGCCCAAACACCCTTTCGGGAGATCTCCCATGCTGAGAAGGTTTCTGGTTCCTGCGTTGCTCTGTTTCATTCCTTTCGTCGTGGAAGGCTGCGGCGGCCAAACCGGTAGCTCGGGTGGCACGGGGGGCGCCCAGAACGGCGGAACGACGACTGCCGCGGGCGGAACGAGCACCCCGTCCGGCGGGGTTGCCGGGGGCGCGGGTGGAACGACCACGGCGACCGGCGGGACCACGACCGCGTCGGGCGGGAGCACGACCGCATCCGGTGGGACCACGACAGCGCCCGGTGGGTCGACCACGAGCGGTGGCACGACCGCGGCGACGGGCGGCGCGCGAACCGGAGGGAGGACGGGCGGTGGCGGGACAACCACCGGGAGCGGTGGGGCCACGACCGCGAGCGGCGGGACGACGACGACATCTGGGGGCACGACGACCGCCTCGGGTGGCGCGCGAGCCGGCGGCGCGACAGGGCGCGGCGGTGCCACCACCGGAGCCGGCGGCACGCCGGCCGGGACAGGCGGGGCGCGCACCGGCGGCACGACCGGGACCGGCGGCACCACCGCGGCCGGCGGAAGCACCGGCGGGCTCGAAGTCTGGATCTCGCCGAACGGCAACGACGACACCGGGACCGGCACGAAGGAATCGCCCCTGTTCAGCATCTGCTGGGACGACGGCGACGCCGATCCGGAGATCAAGAAGGGAGCCTGCTACAAGATCTGCCCGGTGGGTGTGGGCTGCAATCCGGCAGGTGGCACGATCTGGGTGATGGACGGAACCTACAAGTACAAGGTGACGCAGAAGATCGGGTCGAAAAAGCCCGCGACCGCCAACGGTATGGTCAAGGTGTTTGCCGAGCCCGGCGCCAAGCCAGTCCTCGATTTCGGCGCGATGGCGGTCGATGAGGAGAATCGCGGAATCCAGCTCGGAGCTGACTACTGGCACATCAAGGGCCTTACCGTCATCAACGCCGGCGACAACGGTATCATTGCCATGGGTAGTAACGAAATCATCGAGCAATGCATTGCCCACGACAACAACGACACCGGCATTCAGATTGGAGTCAACTCCGACGCCGCGGGATCGGGAAGAAACAACCTCGTCCTCAACTGCGACTCGTACCACAACATCGACGAGGCCACGAACGGGGAGAACGCGGACGGGTTCGGCGCGAAGGAAAGCGAAGGAGGCACTGGGAACATCTTCCGGGGGTGTCGGGCCTGGGACAACGCGGATGACGGTTTCGATTTCTACGCCTGGGCCGCTCCGGTCACCGTGGAGAACTGCTGGGCCATGTCGCAGTCCAAGAGCAATGCCGGCAGCAAGAGCGACGGCAACGGCTTCAAGTTGGGCGGCGACGACGTCTCCGCCACGCACATCCTCAAGAGCCTCTTCGCCACGGACAACAAGTACGCCTCCAGCAACTGTGGCTTCACCAACAACAACAATCCCGCTTCCATGACTTGCACCGGCAACTGCGCGGCCTGGGACAACGGGACGAACACCAAGAACATCGGGGGCATTGCCACCACGGCTCCCGGCGGCGCCACCGCCGCCAAGATGATCGCCGCGCAACGGAACGCCGACGGCTCGCTGCCGGACATTGGTTCGTTGTAGCTGTGCCCAATCACGCCGAAGCGCCATTTCGGTCCCCTCATGCGCGACCGGGTTTCGCGGAATCTGGCGGCGCCAGCGAGCATTGCGGTGGAAACGGCGCCGCGCCGGGCGGGATCGCTTTCCCGCGGTCGAAGGCGTTCGACTCCACACCGGCCAGCGCCGTTCCGGAAGTGCCGAGGCACCCCGCGTGGTAGTCTGCCCGGTGAATCTCGTCAGCGAGCTTTTTGCCATTGCCGGCGCGCTGGCGCGTGCGCGGATTCGCCACGCGCTCTGTTTGGTCCTGGATTTCCTCCTCGAGCGGGCGGCCTTTGCGGGCCTGCTCGCGAATCCCATCGAAGTCGCGCTGCCGGAGGGCACACTGTGGGTGGTGACCCGGGACGTGCTCTTGGCCATGAAGCGACCGGCGGGCCGTCACCAGGACTTGGCCGACCTCGAGAAGTTGGAGGAGGGCCGTGAGTGAGGCCGCTTCCCGGACGAACGGCTTTCCGCCTCCCGGCGTGCCGGAGCGGCTAGCGAGGCTGCGCGCGCTCTACGTTCCCGAGAGCGACAAGGAGGCGCGTCGGCGTCTGGCCACCGAGCAACCCAGGCGCCGGGAGCCTTTCGCCGCCGCCGTCGCCCGCCGCCTGGCCGAGTTGCGCGCCCTGGACGACCTTGCCGCTCACTTCGGTCACCGCCGCCGTCGCGGCGATTCCTGACCCCGCCGCGCAGCCCATGCAGTGTCTCATTTGCGTTGCTCGACCGGCACGCGGCCGGCGTGTCCGGCGGCAAGCTGTGACCCCCGTCTCAACCCGCGACGTTCGTCGGCTGCACACGGCCGATTCTGCGGTTCGGAGTGCTATGTTCGATGCCGGAAGGCTGAAGCCTTGAACCATCGCTTTGTTGGGTCTGCCGTCATCCTGGGAATCGTGCTGGTTCTCCCGGCAGCCTGCGATCATCATCGTCTGTTCATGGTCCTGCCCCAGGACGCGGCTGCGACCGGCGAGAAACCTGGAACTGGCGGTACTCCCGTTCTAGGTGGTGCCAGCGGCGCCGGCGGGGTCACGGGTTTCGGCGGCGCCACGGGTCTCGGCGGTGCCGGCGGACTCGGCGGACAAGCCACGGGTGGGGTGCACGGCTTCGGCGGCTCGGGCGGCTTTCTCGCTGGAGGCGCCGGCGGTGGTTTCGGCGGACAGAGCACGGGCGG
>JAFGPX010000122.1 GCA_016935975.1 Deltaproteobacteria bacterium | reverse complement strand
TGACCGTCATCGGGCTCCCGGATGGCGACCTGGCGAAGGACAACCCTTCCCGCATCGCACATTCCTCCATGATCTCAGCACTGACGCTGTTGCGTACACAGAAGTGCGGAAGGTCCTCGCACGCAGCTGGGCTGTTCCAAGCCTCGGCCCGTGGAGAGGATGTTTTCTGGGTTGCACCTCGGGGTCGGTCCGGTACGATCGGCCGCGTCATGACGCGTGCGGCTTCACTGTTCCTCGGAGTACTGAGCCTCTTCTCCGTCGCCCGTACCGCGACGGCTGCGCCCGCCGCGGACGCTGTCGCTGAGGGAACGACCGGCGCCTGGCTCGGCACATGGCTGCCGAAATGGCTCATTCGGGGGACATCCGTCGGCCTCGCCTACTGGCAGTGGCTCGGCATCCTGCTGGTCGTCGTCGCCGGCCTGCTGTTCGACCTGTTGGTCCGCCACCTACTTCATAGGGTGTGGCGAGGATATTCGATGCGCCGGTTGCAGCGCGAGCCCGATCCCAGGCTGGCAAGGAAAGCCGTTCGGCCGTTCGGCCTCACCGGCCAGGCGCTCGTCTGGTACTTCGGCCTGACGCCGCTTGACCTGCCTGCGCCGGCTCTGGTCGTCGTGCAAATGGCGGCGCGCCTGGTGCTTGTGGTGGGCAGCGTTTGGGCCGCCTACCGACTCACCGACCTGTTCTCGGAATTCCTGATGCGCAGAGCAGAGCAGACGGCCACGAAGTTCGACGACGTGCTCGTTCCGCTGCTGCGCAAGACCCTGAAGGTCTTCGCCACCGCGGTCGGCCTGGTCTACATGGCAGACGCGTTCCGCATCGAGATCGTGCCGCTGCTGACCGGCTTGGGCATCGGCGGCTTGGCGGTCGCCTTCGCCGCCAAAGACTCCATCGAGAACTTCTTCGGCTCGGTGACCGTGATCCTCGACCGGCCGTTCGAGATCGGCGACTGGGTGGTGATCGAAGGCATCGAGGGAACCGTCGAGGAGCTCGGCCTGCGCTCGACCCGCATCCGCACCTTCTACAACTCCCAGGTGACGGTCCCCAACGCCAGCCTCGTGCGCGCGCGGGTCGACAACTACGGCCGGCGACGCTTCAGACGGTTCAAGACCCATGTCGACGTGACCTACGATACGCCGCCCGAGAAGATCGAGGCGTTCTGCGCGGGCATCCGAGAGGTCATTCTGGCGCACCCCTACACGCGCAAGGACTACTTCCACGTCTGGCTCAACGAGTTCGGGGCGGCCAGCCTCCGGATTCTGGTGTACATGTTCCACGAAACGCCCGATTGGGCCACCGAGCTGCGCGAGCGACACCGCTTCATGCTGGACGTGATCCGGTTGGCCGCCCGACTCCACGTCGAGTTCGCGTTCCCGACGCAGACCCTGCACGTCTACAACGAACAGCACGGGCTGCCCGTCAAGACGCCGCCGCCGCCCGGGGAGGACGCTGAGCGCGACGCTTGGGAGCAAGGACGGCAGGCGGTGCGCGAGTTGACGGCCGAGGCGCCGTGGCGCACCGGCCGGCCCGGGCCGGTACGCTTCGGCGACGTACTCACCACGGAGGCCGGGGACGATCCCCCGCCATCGGAACCACCAAGACGCCGGGGCTGAGTACCCGAGTCTGGTCGGCTCCGGTCAGCCCTGCGGGGCAAGCTGTTCGAAGCGCTTCTTGTTGCTGGCTTTCAGCCAAGCTGCGTACGAGGGCATTCTGCACTTCCACGTACGCAACAGCGACAGTGCTGGAATCATGGCGGAATCTGTACGACGGGAAGGCTGGCTTGCGGACCAAGGCAGCGGTCGCAGGACATCGCTCGGTTCGACGCAAGACGTGCCGTGCGCGCCTGCTCCCGGGCCGCCGCCAACTCCGCGGGCAGGTTGGCAGCCGTGCCGCAGTACATCTCGTCAGGGGTCTGGCCATGGAAGGCAGCATGTGGCATCTGGGTATTGTGCTGGTCGACGTAGAACTCGACGAGGGCGCGGAGCCGCTCGATCGAGTCGAGAGAGTTGAGGTAGAGCCACTGGTGCTTGAGCGAGCGCCAGAAGGCTTCGATCATCGAGTTGGAGAAGGCGACCTCGACTTGGGTGGAGACAACCTTGAGAACGCGCGACTTGGCGATCACGGCGACCGCGGCGCCATCTACGTCCACGGCCTCGATTTCCTTCGTGTTGACCTCACGAGTCGATCGCGTCCACCGCGATCAAAACACCGCGCTTCTGGCAGATTCTCTCCAAGGACGGGGGCAACGGGACGGAGAAGGGGGAGAAGGGCATGGTGAGACTGGCGGAGGGGAAAGGTCTGCTCGAAGGGTAGCCGGGCGAGGGCGTGGACGCCCACGACCCGGTCGGCTACAACAATGCCCAAATGCCCTGCGGCAGGAAAGCGGAGCTGCGAAGCGCGATTTTCGTGGCGGGATCGAGGTGCCATCGCGGCAGGTATCAGCGGGAAAGAACCTGGCGAAATTCGGTGGACCGCTTCACCACCGCGACATCGACGACGCCGTCGAGGCCTCGCACCGCCGTCATTCGATCCCGCCGCTCCCGCGAGCCGTCGCCGAGCTGCCCGTAGAGGTTGTCGCCCATGCACGCGATCCGGCCGGTGGCGAAAACGGCGCAGGCATGGCTGCGCGAAACCGAGAGCCGACTGACGTTCGGATGGGCGCACGCGGAGAAAGCCACCGCCAACCCTACGCCGAGATAGACCGGCGCGCGCACCGTCCGTGCCCACCTCACCGACGCACGATGGTCAGAAGATCGGGGACGGCATAGGCGCCCGGGATCTCCAGCAGCTCGGCCTCGCGCCGCTCGCCCGACCCGACCCGGCCGCCCAGCCTGGCGGCCAGCTGCGTGGAGGGGCCGCCGTCGAGCATGAGCGCGACGTGATAGCCGAGCGCCGCCAAACGAGCGCCCAAGGAATCCGCGGCGACCGGCTCGGGGGCCACGACGAGCGTGATCGTGTCGCCGTGCTCGGTCAAGGCCACGGCGGTCCTGCGCGCGATCTGCGGTTTGAGCTTGGGCACGACCCCGTCGATCAGAATGCGCGGCCCCACCTGAATGGCGGCCTCGGTGCCGGGCGCGACGGCATAGTCGCGCGAATGCACGATGTGCGCGCGCCGGTCCGACACGTAGAACACGCCCCAATCCACGCGGCGACGAAACGGGACCAGCGTGTCGCCGCGGTCGACGCGAAGGCCGAGCGGCCTACCCCTGCCGTCGAAGAAGCCGCCGTTGACGGCCGCGACCACGGCGCCCGAGCGCCGCAAGACCTGGCTGGCGGTCTGTCGTTCCGAGGGCCCGCTTCCGGCCACGACCACGCTGGCGCGAAAGCGGCGCAGGTCGAAGCGAAGGAGCTCGAGGCGGACATCGTCTTCCACGAACGCGTACGCCGCGCCCGGCTCGATCGCGCGCCACGCGACGGGCGCGCCCGTGCGCGCCCCGGGCTCCGCCCGAGCCACGGGGACCAGGGCCACCGCCGCCACGGCCATGGCGGTGGCCGCTTCCATCAGGCGCAGGGACGACGCAGGCATTGGGCGCATTCTACACGCCACGGCCTGACCGCGTTCGCGGCAAGCGCCGTCGTGGCATCGCCTGGTTGCGGCCGGGCGAGGGACCGATGAGCGAAACTTGGCCCGGACACCGGGCCCGGTCGGCTGCGCGCTCCTACGGGACCACGGGCATCGGCACCGCGTACTTGACGGACCTGACGTTGCCGCGGACCTCGCCGTGGAGGACAGTCACCCGCACCGGCGGTGTCAATTCGAAGCGGTAGCCCTTGTTGTCGACTTCGAGCGCCACTTCCTGGCCCTTGTATTCGAGGCGCCGCACGTAGTCCTCGGGCGCGAGGCCGTGACGCACGTGCGCCCGGTGCCGCACGAGAAAGCCGGCCAGGCGCAGAGCCAAGTGGTTGTGCAGCCGGTGACAGCCGCTGCTCTCGCCGCGCTTGACCGACCGGTAGGCGGGCGTGCCGTGGGTTCGGATACGAAGGTCCATGAGCTGCGGTTCGCCTCGCTCGTTGGCACCCATGATTTGGTGGTGCACGATCGCCACCAGCCCGTAGGCCGCGCGGTAGCCCGGGCCGATGACCTCGGTCTTCGGCTCCCAGACGTCCCCACGCTTGACGAGCAGCCTGCGGGTGGGCAAGCCCGGCGCCGGGTGCCACGTCGGGGTGGCCAGAATCTCGGGCCAGATGGCGTCGCCCGTGGCGGACTCCTTGTACTTGAGCGCCATGGTGCCGTCGGAGCGCTGGATCGTCTTCCAACCGCCGATGGTGGTCGCCCAGCGAACCAGGGCCACCTCGCGCTCGCCCACGCGCGCGAACAGCGTGAGGGTCGGGCGGTCGTCGACCGGGGGACGCCACTTCTTCTTTCCGTCCTTGTCGAAGCGCGGGCGCTTGAGGAGCACCTCGCCGCGATCGATCTCCGCGCGCAGCTCCATCTTGGGGCCGTGGTAGGACGGCAGCGGCGGCAGGCGGATCGCGACGGCCGTGGCCAGGGGAGCGGGCCCCTGGCTCTCCGTCGCCCGGCGCGCGGACCGTCGCGACGGTGGCGGCGGCGCAGGGGGAGGAAGAACCAGCGTGCTTGCGAGGACGGCCGCGGGTGACGTCCAGCCCAGCGCCTGGCTGGCGGCGTGCGTGGCCGCGGCGATCCGATCCGGCGCCGGGGCGACCTTGGCCGCCGAGGGCGAGGGGCTGGCTTGCGCGGCGGCCGCTTGCACGGACGGCGGTTGGAACTCGGCGCTATCCAGCATGCGCCCTTGCACCTCGCCGAGGACACCCGTGGCCGAGCCGTCCTCGAGAAGCCCGGTCGCATCGGCAACCCGCTCACGCAGGGCGCGCAGCAGCGCCCGGAAGTCGTGCTCGCGGCTGTCGGCCAAGAGCACGGCGCGCGTCTCGCGATCGATGCGCCCGTTGTCCGCGATCATGTGCAGCCGCTGGTAGATCTGCAGACCCGCGACCGTCCGGGGATCCATGCGGGCGCGCTTCGCCCCGCGAGGCAGCAGGCCCTCGCAGCGCAGGTGCGCCTGCATCGCGACCACGGCCCGCTGCGCGGCTGGGCTCAATGGCTTTCTCGGCGGCTTGTCCGGCGCGATTGCGCGCGTGGTCGGGGCCGGCGCGCCACCCGCGGACGGGACCGTAATCGAGGGTTTCTTGGCCAAGTCTCCCGGCGCCGTCGTGCCCGGAGCCGGTGTGTCGCCGTCCTCCGGGGTGGCGCTCGCCAGCTTCTCCGGCTCTTCCGGCACGATCACGCTCCTGGGCGACATCCGCTCCAGCGCCACGTCCTTCACCCGCTCGTGGCAGGCGTGGCGCTTGCTGTCGGCTAGCCGTCGCCGCAGCAGGTTCAGACTCGGAAACACCCCGAACGCCTCGAAGTGACGGTCCTCGCGGGCCCGCGCGAAGGTGCTGCCCCGGGGCCGCCGCCCGTTGGCCAGAGCGATCAGGTCGGACCGCAGCGGCTGCGGCTTGCCGGGCGCCTCCGAGAAGATGTACGGCAGCCAGTCGTCCGAGAGATCGACCACGGTCAGGCCGTCCCTCGGCGCGCGCGCGCGCGTCGTCTGGCCCACGAAGCGCCCTCCCTCGACGACCATGAGCCCGCCGCTGGCCGGCGCCGCTTGGGGGGGCGGCGCCGGCTGCGTCGCGCGCCCGCTGCCGGCTAGAAGGCCGGCCAGCGCCAAGGCGGTCGCGCTCGCCTCGAGCGCTCGGCCGGCGCGGGAACGTCTCTGGGCCGGGCTCCGCGGGTACGTCTGCAGCACGAGGCGAGAGCGTAGGATTTCGGCCTTCGCGATTCAAGCGGAAGCTCGCCCCATCCCGCTGGAGAGGATGCCGAAAGCCCCCAGGTCGGTCTTGCCGCTCGGCTCGGGCACCGAACGGCCGAGGTGGTCGAGCGCGTTGCCGGCTACGGTCCACGCGATTGCCCAGAATGGGCAGCATTTGAGGCAGGCGGGCTTTTGACGGCATCCCGGGCGCGTGATAGCGCAATTGGGCCATGAGCAAGCGGCATCCGAAGAAACACACGGTGGGCGCAACCCGCGTCGAGACCGCCCATGTCATCCTCCCCGGCCACACCAATCCCATGGGCACGCTGTTTGGTGGCGTGCTCGTGCAATGGATCGACGGGGTGGCCGCCATCGCGGCCACGCGCCACGCCCGCGGGGTGGTGGTCACGGCGTCGATGGATCGGCTGCACTTCCTGCGCCCGGTTCACGCCGAGGACTTCGTCATCATCCGCGCCGAGGTGACCTACAGCGCGCGGACTTCGATGGAGGTCGAGGTTTGGGTCGAGGCGGAGAATCGGTGGACCGGTGAGCGCGCCGCCACGACGCACGCCCTGCTGACTTTCGTCGCGCTCGACGAGCAGGGCAAGCCACGCCCAGTGCCCCGGCTGGCGACCGAGACCGCCTTCGAGCGCGAGCGCTTCGCGCAGGCTGCGCGCCGCCACCGCGCCCGGCTACGCGAGCGCCAGGCCCTGGCCAGGCAGTGGCAAGCGTGACCGTAGTCCGCCAGGGTCGAGCATCTCGGGACGAGGACGAGCGCGAGGCGCCGCGTTGGCCTCCGGCGAGCGAATCGTCTCCGTGTCGGGCAAGCCCAGTTGCTCCGCGATCTTCGTCGGGTGATCGCCCGCTTGCACGTGGATTTCGCGTCCCCCGAGGATCTCGATTCACCAGCAGGGTGCGTGGCGAAATCCACGGCGAGCGCGCAGCGGGCGCACCGAGAAGGGTGGGGACTCGACGGGCTTCGCCCGGCGGGGCGGGGAGGCTGGCCTCCCCGCCGTTTCGCGGGACGCGAAACCCAGGTTGAATGGCGCGCTCGGGGTGCCACTGGAACCTCCCAAGCGATGGCCGGACGCGCTTCTGGCGCGTCGATCTGCCCTGGAAACACGCGGGCAGACCCAGCCGTCTTCCGCTGGGCGGTTGTCGATGGACCGGTAGGGTTCGGATAGACCCCGATGATGGCGGTTGCCGCACCGCCCGTTCTCTGATTGTCTTCTCATGCCGAATGAGGGAAACGCAACGGTGCCCGTGTGCAGGACGCGCTCGCGCAAGCGATGGTCACAAGCAAGACGGGTGCGCCGAGTGGCGAAGGGAACACAGGCCGTCGCGGCAGAATCACCCGATCCGGGTCGGCGTGTGGAAGAGCCGAATGATCTTGCGCATGCCGCTCTTGCGTACGGGATCCTCCGAAATACCGGCGCAGGCAGATGAACGGAATCCGCGTTGCCGCAAGCGGCTGCTTCCTATCTCGACTAGGATCGAGACATTCATCACCCAGCGAGAGGACTCGCGTTGGACATCCAGCGCGTTCCCCTCGCTGCTTCACGGTCCGCGCGTATGACACAGACGTTCGCACCGCTTGTCCTCACAAGATCCTGGCAGAAGGAGCGTCTCGTCATGGTGCGTGCGACCGACGCGATACGGCTGTGTCGCGAGGGTGGTTTCGTGGCGGTGCCCCCCGAGAGGGCGGGCCGCTTCTTCGACAACCGCTTGGATATGGTCGAGGTTCGCAGGTTTCTCTCGCGGAACGGTCTTCCGAGGTTTGCCCTCTCGGAGTTCGACGATCGTGCCGTGCGGGGCAACTTCGTCGCCACGTCCAGACGCGCGATCTGGTCGTGCTTCGCGAAACCGGCGAACCCCCCGGGAGCCAAGACGACTCGACCCGAAGGCAGCGCCGGCTGGTGCGCGACATCGAATCCAGACTTCGTGGTCGCCTCCGTCTTGCGAGCCACCAGTACCGGCTGGTGGCCGACCTCGATCTAGGCAGACTGCCCGACCGCGACAGCTACGAGGTGGTCGGCCACGCCGCCGCAGTGCGGGTTCTCGATGCCATTGCCGAGCAGCGCGGGTCGGAGGCTCCCGATCTGCCGAGGCTAATGGCCTCGGCGCGCGAGCATCTCGCGCGCGACTGGCGAGCGCCGTTTCAGCCCGATGGCCTGGTCCTTCTGCGCAGGCTCGCGACCCAGGGGGCAATCCGTTCCGACCTGGAGCCGACGCTCACGCCGTCGCAGATGAAGAAGCTGACCACGAAGCCGGAGTGGATCGAGATCGTGGTCGCGGATCAAGATGGCGTGCCCTATCCGGGCCGCTACCGCATCCAACTCCCGGACGGAGTCAGCAGAGAGGGCAGCCTCGACGAGGCGGGTTTCTACGGGAACTACGACCCCGGCAACTGCGTGCTGATCCTCCTCGATCGAACCCAGCCGAGGGGGGCGGGCGGCGGCGGCGACGACCTGCGGAGCCTTCCCGTCACGCTGGGTGACGACATTCGCCTGCCGGATGATGCCAAGTTCACGCTCGTGGGCGGCGGAGAGAGCGTCGCGATTCCGCTCGCTGACAAGCTCGACGTGGCGCTGGGGGTGTACGCGTTTTCCCTCGAGCCACTGCGCCCCTCTGTGCTCTACACCGGAGTCGTATCGTACGGCGACACCTCCACGACGATGTTCAGAGACGACGATCTCTACACGCGCGCTGGCGGCGGCGTCGACCAGCCCCTCGACTTCGACTTGGACGAACCCGAGCATCAGACACAAGCGGGAGATCCCGCGGCGCCTCGGGCAGATCCCCCGATGCCGGACCAGACCCACGCCGACCACCAGCAGGCATCCCAGGTCCCCGACAACGAGACCTGCGCCGCCGTACCAGGCGCCTTCAGCCCCCACGTGGGAACCGAGGGGGACAACTGATGGCCGAGCGCTTCTTCGTCAAGGTCGTGACCCACGACACCGAGGCGCCCTCGTCCGTACGTTGGTCCGAGACGGACGGGAGCCAAGAGGCGCAGGCCACCAGGGACGCCAGCGTCGCCACCCTCTATCGCCTGCCGGACTTCCCGGCCGATCGCCCTATGTTGGTTCACATCGAACGCAACCATGGCGTGCGTCTCACCACCCAGCTCCACCTTTCCAAGACCGGCGAATCGCGGTTCGTCTGGGGGCGCCCGAGCATCATGACGCTTCTGACCTCCGGACGGACGGACAAAGACACGACCCTGAAGGTTGATCTGTATCCGCCGCAAGAGGTGATTCTCTGCGTTGGCGCGCACTGGGAGAGCTGGGGCCGATCGCCCGGTTTCTGGGGCCAGACCTGCCTGCGGCGCATCGGCGTGCTGGCACAGAAGCTTCCCTCGAATCTCGACGCGGGCCTGGTGCACGTCAACCCGTCCTGTGTGTACACGGTCCTGGAGTTCAACGGGCAGGCCGGGTCGAAAATGCATCACCTCTTGAGCGGGCGAGGGGATGTCGCGTCTCTGCCCGGCAATGGCGACGCGAGCCAGATGCCGAGAACCGCCGTGTCCATGGGCCAGTTCGCCTTCCCCCTAGGGCGGGACTTCCTTTCCGCCAACGACTTCTACGCCTACCTCGCCCGCACAGGAAGACTGCGGCCGGGAACCGTGATGGCGATCGAGATGTTCGGCCACGCGTATACCGGTGGTCCGGTCATGGACAACACCTCGCGCGAACGCCCCGTCGAGACGATGAGCGACGAGCGCAGGCTAGACCTCTTCGCCCACATGTGCCGCGATGCTTGTCCGACCACCACGGTCGACTGGGAACGTCCCTGGATGAACCCTCACGGTGCCCTGCCCTACCAGATGCCTCGGCATTTCGCCAATCTCGAGTACGATCCGTCCAGCCGCACCCTGCGCCCGCGCTCGGCGATTCGCTGCATCGCTCGGGAAGAGGTCCCGCCACCCATTGGCGCGCCTCATCGCAGTCGCGCCAGCTACGCCGTGCGCAACCGCGACGGCGAGACTCGTCCCGAGGACATCGATTTTCGTCACACCGATTTCTTTCTGTTCGGCCAGGAGAACCTCCAGCATATGCGAGACGCTGTTCACGCGGACTGCATCACGCGCGTCTATGGCTGCGCCGGCGGCGACGACGGAGCAAGGTACCGAAGGTTCTCCGCCTTGG
Organism: Deltaproteobacteria bacterium; assembly: GCA_016935975.1. Lineage (GTDB taxonomy): Bacteria > Myxococcota_A > Polyangia > Fen-1088 > Fen-1088 > Fen-1118. The sequence continues at coordinate 13,862 of JAFGPX010000122.1, read as the reverse complement.
AGTCGCTTTTCAACGGGCCGGACAACGAGTTGATACGGATTCAGAGCTGGTATCACGGGCACGCCCAGGAATGGTGCGTGCGGCGTCGTGACGCGAATCTCACCTTCCTGTCTCAGTGTCGAAGGATCTACGGACAGGCGATGGCAACCGCTCTCAATCGCCCGTGCTATGCGCCGATACCAGGCACGACGACGGACCAGGACACGACGACGCGCATCCGGGCACAGAAGATCGAAAGGGGTTTGCTGGGCAACATTTCGAGAATCAGCCGGCGCTGGATCCCGGATGAGTTCGAGCATCGCGACGAGGCCGGCTACGCACGGTGGGTTCCAAGGCCAAGACGGACGGATATCCCGCTCACGATCCTCGTGACGGGATTCGCCCCTTTCGGTGGCGAGACTGTGAACGCATCAACGCAGGCCGTGCTGGGGATGACGGGAGACGCGATCCGACAGCTGATCCACGTCCCACCGTGGGTCAACCTCACACTAGGCTTGGTGCCACTGACCAACGTGGACGTGGTGTGGACCTGTCGAGCCGCCTACGGAGACCCCGCCGGCGTTCCGCCCGGAGGGGGAAGGGGCATCATTCGTCACATACGCGGCATGGAGGGCAGCGGACCGGACATCGTTCTCGTTGTGGGCGAATCGAACCGGCTGGCGACGTGGAGGAAACCCATTCGGCTGGAATGCTATGCGCGCAATCTCGCCGATGTGGAGTTGGCCAACCCCGAGGGTATGAGCCATGTGGAAAGGGAAGCGGAGATGCGGCGGCAACTCACTGACAATGTCGGCAAGATGTTGCCCCACGGCACGAGCTTGTTTTCCGACGAACCGTACTATCTCGAGACAAGCGTCCCTCGCTTCGTCTGGGGATCGGCAATGGCCCGATACTGGCAACATGGCGTGGATGCGCTCCTGCCAGAGTACGTCGTCCGAGACACCATTCACGGGCGGAGGATGACGATCCCCGACCCAACGAGCACTCCGGAGAACTTCAGGGAAGTGAATCCGGCGGGTGGATTCGTCTGCAACGAGACCTACTACAGCGTCTTGCGCGAATCGTACTACCGTGGACAGTCCCATCCGCCCTCCGGTCGGTGGGTGGTGATGGCTCACGTGGCCGCGTATCGGAGCGCGCCGGATTTGGCGATACTCACCAGGGCGCTCAACGTCACGGTGGCCTCGTTGTGCGAAGACATGCTGTGGGCGTCGGTATTTCATGGGAAGGTTGCCCCGGTACAGATGGACGCAGGTAGCCCGAACGTGATCAATGGCCGCGGTGGAGCGACCAACCCTTCGAGCTAGCGAAAGGGATGCCGGAATGAAGAGCGTCGGCTGGGCACGGACGGCAATCGCGTGCGTGGCCGTGGCCAGCTACTCGGCGGGCTGCAGAATAGCCCCCCGCCCGAAACCAGCCGGGCAGCCGCCCGAACCTCGAAGCGAGGTGGCAAGTGTTCCCCCGTGTCTTGAAAGAATAGGTGCCGGCTCGGCTTTCGAGCCGGCGCGCACCACGAGGGTACCCGAGCTCCGTTCGCCCGCCCCCGTCCCCGACAAGGCCACCAGGGACGCGGCCTTGATCGTGGCCATCGAGCACAGCGGGCGACTGACCTGGGTTGGGGCGTCGGAGGCTGGCCTCCTCTGGGAGCGGTTCTTCAAGGAATCGCTGGGCATTCCGGCAAAGAAGGTGCTGCGACTTCATCCGCTGGACGCAGACGCCGAGCGGATGCGTGCTGCGCTCAGACGGGTTGCGGCTCTCTCGGGTGCGGGTGGACGCGCCTGGTTCGTGTTCATCGGGCTGGCGGCAAAGGATTCCCTCAAGCAAGAAGGACAAGTCGGGGTGCTGGCGGGCTTCGCGGCCTTCTCCGAGAACAACCGAGCGCCTTGGAGGGATCGTGGCTTGCACAACACGGAGATCGTCACCTTGCTCGGCGCAGGGAAGGGGACGCCGATCGTCGTTGTCGACGCTGCCGTCGATGCTGACGTGAAGACCTCGGTCGGCAACGGTGACTGGACCGCCACCACGGAGCCCGTCGCCTTGCCCGCGCCTGGTCGGGGAATCGTGCTCGGCCGGATCGCGAAAAACGATGTCCCCCACACCTACCCCGGCACGGTGATTCCGGCATTCTCCTATCTGTTGCTTGGTGCTCTGCGCGGCTGGGGCGACCGCGACCACGACGGGCGGGTAACCGCGGACGAGGCCTGGCAATATGCAGGGCAGAGACTGGCGGGGCCGGCGAACGACGCCAGTGAGAGACGCGCCGAGCGACCAGACGAGCGTCGAGGAACGGAAGTCCTGTCGCACGGCATAGAGCCCGAGCCGGCCTGCGTGTCGAGGCGATCGTCCGATCAGGCAAGAGACGCCCTGGTCTTCAATCGCGACGGCCTCGTCCTGCCAGAGCTACCGAGACAACCACACCACGTTCCGGTGGAGTGGGAGGACAAGACGTACATGGCAAGATGCTATCCGCACGGCTGGGCTCCGGGAGAAGCCCCGCTTGAGGAGACGGGCGGCGATGTAGATGGAGCCTATCGGCAGTGCCCCGGCGGCACGAGCGTGGGCATCTGGGCAGACGCATGGTGCGCACAAGGCGGCAGCCGTTGCGGGAACCGTTTCGCACTGAAGGCCAACGATCTATGCACCCTCTTGACCCGCTATGGAGAACAAAAGCGACGCCTTGTCGTCGCGCTCGCTCGCGATTGGCCCGCGCTCGAGGCGGCCCTCGCGCTCGCTTCCGCGCCGCAAGAGAAAGCGCGAATCCTGCGAGCGTTCCGCGGGCAGTATCCGATGTTGTCCGAGCTGGGCCTCGAGGGCGCGCTCGAGCGAACCTGCGCCCGCTACGTCGAAGGTGGCGTCCCCGCGTCCGCACCGACGCTACCGGCCGGAGCGCAGTGGGTGACCATCGCGGGCGGCGCTTTCAAGAGAGGCCGTTCGCATTCCTACAGGGAGTGGGTTGACTTCCACAAACCGGGCGGCTGGTGGCTTCTCGACGACCGACCGGCCGATTGGGTGCTCATGCACAGCTTTCAGATGCTCAAGAGCGAGGTGACGGTCGCCCAGTATCGCCGTTGCGTGGAGGAGGGCCCCTGCAGCCCACCCCGGCCGGGCAAGTGGCCGGCGCATCGCAACTACGAGACGGGTGTTCACGAGAATCATCCCGTGAACCACGTGAATTGGGCGCAGGCCAAGGCTTTCTGCGACTGGATCGGCGGGCGCTTGCCCAGCGAAGCGGAGTGGGACTATGCCGCCAGCTCGAGGGGAACGCACGTCTACCCTTGGGGGAACCAAGACACCTGCGCGGGAGTCGTCAAGTTCCAGGTCTATGATCCCCACGGAAGGTGCGGCGACGAGAACTCCGGGACGAGCCCCGTGTGCTCGCGACCGAGCGGCAACTCCAAACAGGGCTTGTGTGATTTGATGGGGAACGTGTGGGAATGGTTGGCCGACAAAGTCCATCCCAACTACTGCGGCGCCCCCGCCGACGGGATGGTGTGGACGGGTGGATCGAAGGGCGGAGAGGCCGGGCGGCGGATGGCACGCGGAGGCTCGTGGCGGGATGAGTACACGCACGTCGGAATGCGGGTGTCCGTGCCGGCAGATCGGGGTGACATGGACCTGGGGTTTCGTTGCGTTCGGGATCGCTAGCGTGGTGCGACCACGGTCGCGCGTCGGTCGACGAAGGCGGCTACGACGTCGTGCGCCGCTCCCTCGGCCCGGAGGGCGAAGCGGATCTCCGGGGCTCCGTGGTGGCGACGATTGTCGACCGCGCCGACGACGTATTGGCCACCGACCTCCATCGCCGGCAGCCCGAAGTGCTTGAGGCGCAGGCGATTCGGCCAGGAATTGCCGATAGTGGCGAGAACCTCGCAATCGTAGGCTGCCACCTGACTGCGCGTCCCCGCCTTTTCGCGCGCGACACTGGCCACGCGCACAAGAGCAAACGCGGCTTGGCACGACACGGCCGCGCGTAGAGCCTCGTCGCTGTCCATGGTTTCCGTTCTATCTCATGCTCGGGTTGAGATCGACGTCGTGCCAACGACGTTGGACCGCGAAAACGCGGCCACTGTGGCCGCCGACTAGGACGCGGATGTAGTCGCGCTCGACCGGCACCGAATTCTCGCGGTGCTCCCAGTGCGCGACGAAGACCGGCTCGCCGGCCATCTCTTCATAGCCGTGCTCGACTAGCACGGCGTTCGCTGGCGGCGCCGCTGCTACCTCGGCCACGCGCAAGGCCTCGGCCGGGCTGGCGGGCGTGTTGCCTTGCGCGAGCTGGGAGCAGATCCACGCCATCGGCTCACCCGTATTGGCGTTGAGCTCGACCGTGATGTCGGCGCGGCGGAAGTAGATCGTGAAACGCGTCAGGCGGTGCGTCTCTTCTGCGTGGGCCGGATCGGACGGTGGATTCCCCGCATCCTCTTCGCTTGGCAGCGTCCGGCGAGCTACCCTCACCAGCCGTTCGAGGTCTCTCTCGGGAAGCTCGACGCCCGCCGCCGCCAGCTTGCGACGCACGTACAGCCGGGCGAAGCATTCGAGATCGTCGTTCATGGGGTGCGTGACCTCTGCACGCGCACGGTTGTTCCCGTGGTTTCGTCGACGGCAAGCTCCACCCAGGCTGCGCCGGCCTGGAAACGCACGATCCACACGCGCACGTCGCGAACCAGCGCGCCAACGCCCTGGGAACCCGCGCACAGTTCGATGATTCGCCGTTCAGCGCCGCGCAGGGCGTAGCGGGCTGGGACCGCGTGCGCCGCACGGTTGGCGCTGGCGATCTGGACGGCGGTGGCCTCGTCCATGGTCATTGCTCGGTGCCCGCCTCCGTTTCGTCCAGCGGCCGGACGGATGCCACCAGGCGGCGCGCGATGTTGATCTCGACCAGCCAGCGCCGACGGCTCGAGCCCGCCGCGCCCTCGACCACCACGCCCTCCAGCCGACCGCCTTCCGGCCCGGCGTAGGACGTGCGCTGCACGATGTGCGACCGCGGCGGCAGGAATTCATTGTCCGATACGATGGCGGCAACCTGTGCGTCGTCGAGAACGCTGGCCTCGTCCGCGCGACGATAGGCCTCGTGATCCACGTAGCCAACCACGTGGTCCGCGCCGTCCCCAATCACATCGAGAAAGGCGACGGGGGTCAGAAGGCTCATCTTCTGCTCGAATACGTGGCGAAGCAGGCTTCCGTGCCAGTCGTCCGAGGTGTTGTCGACCTCGATCCGCACCTCCGTGCCATACGCTCCCTCGGCCACGCTGTGCGCGACCGCCCGCGCGGCTTCGACCAGTTCCGGAATCGGCTTCACGGTGCCTTGGCCCTCGATGCGCCTATGGGGGCGCCCCCAGCGCGCTCCCCGCGCTCGCGGCGGTCGCCGCGCCCGCGCCCGTCGCACCCGCGCCGAAGAGCACGGGGCGCATCGAGCCCACGAAAGGTGGAGAAACGCTATGGAAGACCTCTGGGATCTTCTCCGGCTCGCAGCGATAGACCTGGGACCACTTGCGAAAGAACTGGCGGGCCATCTCCCGCGCATCGTCGTCCGGTATGTACTTCCGGAATGCGATGACGTTGCGCGTGCCGCGCGAAAGGAGAGTGTCGGCGAAGCTCGGCTCCCAGCCCGCGACGCAGGTGTTGAGATAGACGAGGTAGCGCGGAACGCTGGGCACGGCGGCTGCATCGGCTGCCTCGGCGTCGCCGAGGGGCGTATCTCCGATGAAGATCACGCTCCGTCCCGGGTGACTGGGATCGTTTGGGCACACCGTGGGAAAGTCGTCGGGGCCGGATTCGAACTGATCGCCGTCGATGCGGCAGCGCACGTCGCCGTGGCTGGTTTGATGGTAGGCGTACGTATTGCGGATCACGCTTCCCCATAGCTCGGTGGGAACCACGGGCTGGTCAAACGGCACCGAGAACACGCCACGCGCCGGATCGAGCTTCTCGATAGTGGCCAGCTCGTGCATCTCGTCCTGTGTCGTCAGGCTTCCGCCGGCAGGCGTATCGGCGATGGCGTCGGCGATGGTGACCAAGACGGGGCATACGCGCAGGAGTTCCTCCTCGGTGTCGAGGTCATGCGGCGACTCCCCCTGCTGCCTTTCGCCCACATGCGCGACTAGGTAGAAGAGCGGCTTGCTCCAGACCTCCCACGGACCGTGCTTGGCTTCGAAGGTCCACTCCGGCCGCTCGCCGGTGTCAGGCACAACCACCCGATCGCCGCGCACCTCGAGGTGGTCGAGTTCGCCCTGGGTGATGACCGCGTTGGTCTGGGCGTGCAGGATCTCGATGCGTGCTTCGGTTCCGTCCGGCACACCTTGCGTGTCGACCAACAACGTGACCCTGGCGTCCTCGGGCACGACGTCCGTGGGAGGTGTCGCGGGCGGGAAGCTGCTATTGTGCGCCGGCATCACCTGCAGCTTGGACCAGCGCGCGCGCACCTCGCCGGCTCGCACCCCGTCCGCCTCGGCAGGGACGGCGGTCAAGGTCAGGCGTTCGTAGAAGCGGCAAGCGTAGGTGTCGTGCGTTTCGCGTTGGTTGCGCGGCTGTGCCCCCGGCTCGATGCGCCGGGCGCTATCCGACCAGAACCGTTTGCGACAGTCGCTCGCGCCTTCGGTCACGCGCGGACAAGGCCAATCCTCGGTGCTGACGTCGCTGCTCGGGTCGATGAGGAACAAGGTAACGCGGCGATTGGGCGCGTAGGCCGAGTCGCGTTCGTTCTTGCGGCTGGGGACGGACAGGGCCGTGTCCTGCTGCTGGGAGGGAACGAAGATGGGATTGAACTCGCTGCACCCTTGGTAGTCCCCTTTGCCATTCGCATCTTGCCCGCGACCGAGGAAGTCGGTGGGCGCGAGCCGGAACGGCTGACCGTCGGGCCCCGTGCAGATGGCATCCATGTAGGCGGCAAAGAGTGCCTGGCGCGTGCTCGGGTTGAGATTGCCCGTGGGCGGCAATCCGTTGTCGGTTTGGAAGCCTTTGATCGCTCTGCGCGTCTTGGTGCCGATGACACCGTCGATCGGACCGGGATCGTGACCGAGCCGTTGCAGCATGTGCTGCACCGGCCGCCCCTGCCAATTGTCACCCCCGAGCGGGTTCTGGTAGAGGTCCTCCCACATCTCGGCGTCGCGCACCAAGGTGGCGTACACCGAGCGCACGCGCCGTCCCGAAAGCTTCTTGTTGTAGTCCTCGCTGCCCACGCGATCCGCGTGACCGAAGAGAGTCACCGGCGCGGCTGGGTGGCTTTGGTGCAGAGGCGCGACCCGCGCCAGCGAGCGCGTGGCGTCGGGAAGCAGAAACGACGAATTGAACTCGAAGCGCGTGTCCTCGACCGGCACGGCCGCAATGGCGCGCAAGGGAGGTGCCAGCTTGTTGCCTTCGTCGGTGGCAGTGACGGCGACAGGCACCTCGATGGTGATCGGCTCGGACGGCGCAACGGTGGCCGCGGCTGGGACACTGTCAGCAGCCATAGATCTCCTCGATCTTGGCCCGAGTGGCGTCATCGAGCGTTCCCGTGAGCGGAAGCGCTTGCGCGAACTGGAACTCCTCGATGGCGGAGCGCCGCTCCCGCGTCTCGGCCTCCTTGGCCACTTGGCGGTAGTAGCCCAGGTTGCGCAAGCGCGCGAACGCGCCTTCATCGCTCTCGTTGCGCCGGAGGTATCCGAGGCGCAGACGCCAACGGACGGCGGGCCGTCCCTCCACGGAGGCCGGCAGCTCGACCTCGGCAAGGGGGCATGTCGGAGGGATCGGCATTTCCAGTTCGCCGTCCGCGAGGCCCTTGGTCTCGGCCGGCCTGCCCGCGCACTTGACCTCGGCCTCCGTCGCCGTGACGGACCTGCCCGCGAAGGTCGTGAAGGCCACGCGCAGCTTGGGCTTGAGGCGGTGGATCGTCAGCTCGTGTCGTTTGCCCGTGGCGAGCGTGAACTGCAAGGGTTCGACATCCGGCAGGGTGACTAGTTCGCCAGGGTCGAGCATCTCGGGATGGGGACGATCGCGAAGCGGCGCGTTGGCCTCCAGCGAAAGGATCGTCTCCGTGTCGGGCAAGCCCAGTTGCTCCGCGATCTTCGTCAGGTGATCGCCCGCTTGGATGCTCCGCTGTCCCGGCACTCCCCCTGCCTCCCTACCGGCGCTTGCCGGCAGGCTCCGAACAGCGGTCGGGCGCGATCAAGGCGCCACCCGCGTACCAGCCCTCGACCTTGCGGCCCGCGCCGGCAACGCGGCACTTGGGAAGGACGCCCTTGCACTTGGCCCAGTGGATGAATCGTCCGCTTGGCCATGCCCAGCCTTCGGAGCGCGTGCCGATGCGCACGCAGACCGGCCGGCCGGTGTCGCGACGGACGGAGCGTTCTCCTGCGTCGTACGGCTGGCGCCCGGGTTGAACCTTCTGCCCGGCCGAGGCGGCCCAAACGGTGACCACCACCCAGGGTGCCAAGACGAGGGCCATAACCACCAGCGCGCGCAGAGCGCGCACGACCCAAGGCCTTTCGGCGGCAGGCGACACGATAGGAATCTAGACCGCGGCCAGTGCGATTTCAACCTGCGGCGTATCCCTTACGGTCGGAGAACCCATCGTCCAGGCGCGTGCGACCTCACGGATGTCGTTGTGGCGCAAGACCTCGGTACACGTCGAGGAAAATCGCTGTCGCAGACCGTCGCCGCCACCGCGATGCCGTCCTGCGAGGGCAAGCTTGCCGCGTGGTCAGCGAGGCGCTCGTACCGCCCTTCTACTGCGGCACCGTGACTACCCGGCCGCGTCACCTTCGCCGACTTCGGAAACACGCTCGGGCAGGCAGCACGAAGAGGCTTTGGGGTGCTCGACAGCGCGTTGATCCGCGGCAATACAGATCGCGGCGCCTTGCTCGCAAGGCGCGGCCGAGCGAAAGATCATCGAATGAAGGCACAGGACAGCGCTGACGCCGCGTTGGGCGCCGAAGAGCTGCGGGCCGGGTTCCTCAAGTACACGCGCGAGGCGTACACCCTCCTGCCCGCGATGGACCATCCCCGCGTCTTGGATATCGGCTGCGGGTCCGGCGCGGCGACGATGGAGATCGTGCGCCTCGGTGGCGGCGAGGTTGTCGGCATCGATACGGATGCCTCCGCCCTCTCCGAGTTGAGGCGACGCCTCGAAGCACGCGGTATCGGCGACCGCGTCGAGGCGAGGAACGTCTCGCTCTTCGATGTCGATTTCCCGGACGAGAGTTTCGATCTTCTCTGGGAAGAGGGCGTGCTCCACCTGCTCGATCGCGGGAGAAGCATGCCGGTCTGCCACCGCCTACTGAAGCCCGGTGGCTTTCTGGTCATGCACGAGACTGTCGCCTGGTTCGAGGAGACCGGAGAGCTGCTGCGCACTGCCGGCTTCACGTTCTTCAATCAGGTTCTGCTGCCGAAGCGCGCCTGGTGGACGGACTACTACGAGATACTGGAAGCCCGCATCCGAGCGTTGCGCGAAGCGCATGGCGAGGGCCTGAAGCCCGAGAGGCTGGCCCAACACGAGCGCGAGATTGCCACGGTCAAGGCGGATCCCGACAGGTTCGACTGCGGCTTCTTCATCCTGCGGCGCTCCTGAGCAAGGACCACGGGACGGGACGGCCCCGTGATGTCCGGAAAGCCGTCGCCGGGATTGTCCGACACCGCAGGCTGCAGTTGGCCTACTCCCCCAGAGGCCCAGAGGCGGCGCCACGGACTTCCAGGGGGCGAGCCCGTGGAGATTGACGCAGTCGAGATGCCGGAGGACTATCCGAAATAGGTACCTCCGAGATAGGTACCAGAGACCTGTCCCGGTGCTGGCTGCCGCCAGCCGAGCGTAGAGGATGGCGTGGTTGGCCTTGTCGGCCGCCCTGAAGGGCGATGCGGCGAGGGAAAACGGGCTGCTCGGGTGGCGGGCAGCACGAGCCGTGCTGCCATGAGCGCCGCCGCCGGCTGTGCGCACAGTCACCGCGACCGGGCTTGGCGGCTCCCTTCGCCTTGCGGATGAGGGCACCATGGGTGTCAAGTCCACGTCGAGAACAGACACGCAGGTCCATGATGCATTCGTCGAAGCGTATGGGAATCGAAGCGCTGCTGCTGGTCGCCGGCATCGCGAGCTCGCTTGGTGGTTGTGGCGGGACGAAGAACGCGGGCTCGAGAATCTTGGACGCCGCGACGGCCGGTATCGGAGGAGGCGGAGGCATCGGCTCCGGCGGGACTTCCGGCACGAACCCGGGCTCGGGGGGAATCCGGGCCGACGCCGGCGCGAGCAAGGGCGGAAATACCGGTCCGGGCACGGGAGGAAGCGCTGGAACGCAAGCCGACGCTGCCATCGGCACCGGCGGGATGGGCGGCGGCGGCACGGGCGCAGGTGGAAGCAAGCCGGACGGCGGCGCGAGCGCCGGCGGCGTCGGCGGTACGACGCCCGACGCGCGCGGAGGCGGCGGCGGCACGACCTCGCTAGGCACCGGAGGGGTGGGCAGCGGCGGCGTCGCGGGCAGCGGCGGGACGGCCGGCGCGGACGCGAGCAGCCCGGGGACGGACACCAAGCTCTTGAGCTGCGAGGAGATTCCCGGCCCGTGCACCTCGACGACCGTCTCGAACTTCGGCACGCCGGCCGTGACCACCTCGGCCGAGTACGCTTATGACGATCTCGGCCGACCGATTCGCGTGACCTACGCGAGCAGCAACGGCTCGCGGTCCTCGACCTTCTCGACCTACGATGAGGCGGGAAGACTGCTCGAGCGCAAGACCGACAGTTGTGACACGCCCGAGCGCATCGGATGCTACTGGCACACCTACGTCTACGACGACCAGGGCAATCTTCTGGTGGACTACGACACGGGCAACAGCGCGACCATGCCACCCGGTTGCACCAAGTACACCTACAACGCCGAAGGGCTGCTGGTCAGGCGGGAGTTCTTCGCCGGTTGCGGCAGCACCTCGTACGACGGCTACGTTACCTTCGAGTACGACAACGCCAGGCGGCTGATTGCCGAGCACAGCACGCAGGAGGAGTTCCTCGGCGCCAGCGCCAACATCGCCTTCGAGTACGACGACGCGAACCGTGTCAGCCGCGAGACGTACACCAACAAGGCCGGGACGGTCACGGCAACTGTCAGCTACACGCGCAATGCGGCCGGCCAGACGCTGCTCACCGAGACCCGCTATCCGGACGGAAGCGGCGACCAAATAGTCTTCACCTACAACGCCAGGGGCAACGAGCTTGGCCGCAAGACCGTCGTCTTGTCGAGCGGGAAAGAAACCAGGTGCTTCACCTTCACCTACGACTCCTGTGGCAAGAACCTGCTCACCTACCTGTACTCGGAGAACTGCGACGGCGCCACGTCCACCCAGACCACCTACTCCTACGCCTGCTTCGGCGGATCGTAGTCCCGGCGGGTGCCCCTGCCCCGGCACCCCGTCGGCGAGACGAACTGGGTCGTCGCCTGCGCCGCGCCCGCGCATTGGCGCATACCCACTGGCGGGAAGCTGCTGGCGCTGGCTGGCGGCGGAGATCTCACGCTGCACGTTCCGGCGTTTTGCTTGGTCGAGGCTCGCAAGGCCCTCGCGGCAAGGACGTGGCAAGTGACCACGAACACACGGTAGCTTCCCGCCAGTGGCCTGGGCCTTGCGACAGGGAGTATCCTCTTGGTCGAGCGGAGAAGTGACATGCCATCGAACCAGGAAGTCGCCACGTCCACGACCACAAAGCTTGTGCTCGCCAGCCTGCTGACGGCGGTCTTGGTCTGCGCGGCCTGTGGCAAAGTCTCGGGGTTGCGCACCAGCGGGGGCACGACGTCGACGGCGGCAGGGGGCAATGCGGGCAGCACCGCGACGGCAACGAGCAGCAGCGCAACCGGCGGCAGCACCGGTGGACATCCGAGCACAGCCAGCGGCGGCAGCCCGGGGGCAGGCGGAAACGTCGCCACCGGCGGTCGCACGGCAGGAAGCGGCGGCAGCACGGCGGCAGGCGGAACGACCGCGACCGGTGGTCGCACGGCAGGAAGCGGCGGCAGCACGGCGGCGGGCGGAACGACCGCGACCGGTGGTCGCACGACACCGAGCGGCGGCGGCGCGGGCGGCTCCGGCACTGGCGGGAGCGGCTCCCTGGCAGGGTCTGGGGGCGGCGGCGCCTGGGCAAGCGGAGGTTCGGCGCTCGGCGGATCGCGTTCGTCGGGCGGCACCACCGGCACGAGCCAGCCCCGCGATGCCGACCCGGGAGACGGCGGCATCGTCTCCTCCGGGTACTGCGCGGGCGACGTCCCCAAGCTGACCTACCAGGGCCAGACCGTCACCCCGGCCGTGACCGACTACCGCTCCAACATCGTCATGGACTGCTGCAACGGCTACGGTGTGAATCTGCACGCCTCCGCATCCTTGGGATTCGACGTCGCGGTCGAGCTCATCTTGTCGCTCGACATCGACACGCCGAACGAGTACGAGGTAGGCGGGTCTTCGCTTGCGGCACGCGCGGCGGTGCGCAAGAGCGGCGATGCCCTCACCTCGGCTGCTGGGATCAATTCCCAGGGAAGCCTGCGCGTTTTCGGCCTGGACACGACGACGAAGACCTGGGCGCTCGGCATGTGCTTGGAAGTGGTCGACGCCGCTTCGGCCCTTTGGGGGACGAGGATCTACGTGCCCAGGGTCACGATAGGATCCGGCGAATCGAACAGGCGCTTCCAACTCTTCCTTCTCAAGGATTCCACCTTGCGCTCGGATGGCGTGGCCAGCCAGCCCCTCGACGACCTGGTGCTGGCCGACTCGCCGGTGCTCGACCTCAATCGCATTGCCTACGTGGAAAAGGCCACCACCAAGATTGGCTTCAATCCCGGCCAGAAGATTGGCGACACCCTGCGCACCCAACTGGGAACGCCCCTCGGCCTACCCTTCGTGGCCGTCGCCGATGGGGCCCGCATCTACCTCGGCACGTTCTTGGCGAGTCTGTCTTCCATTGGCCCCAGCGGGCCCTACGCCGACGTGGAGGACATCACCTCGGATGGCTTCACCCTGCGGGCCCCTTGGAGCGGAACGGATCCGCGCAACGACGAGCGCATTCTCAAAGCCCTGACCGAGACAGGCAAGCTGGTACCCTGAAGGGCCGGGGGCGAAGTCGCTTCGAGATGGCGCACCTCGCACGCTATAAACGGCTCTAGCTCGGCGAAAGGATTTCACCATGAAGTTGCGTTTGTTGTGCGCCGGAACCCTCCTTCTGGGCGCGTCTCTCCTCGGTGCGTGCGGACAGGACACGGGTGGGGCCGGTGCCTCGGGCGGCAGCGGCGCCGCCAGCACGGGTGGTGCGGGCGGCACCACTGCCTCCTCCGGCGGTACCAGCGGCACCGGCGGCGCGACATCCTCCGGCGGGTCGGGCGCGAGCGGTGGCCGGACCGGCTCGGGCGGCACCAGCGGCAGCAGCGGTAGCGGCACCGGCGGCACCACCAGCAAGGGCGGCTCGACCGGCACCGGCGGCTCGACCGCAACCGGCGGCTCGGCTGCGACCGGCGGCATGACGGCGACCGGCGGCACGATGGCGACCGGGGGCACAACGGCGACCGGCGGCACGACGGCGACCGGCGGCACGACCGCGACCGGCGGCACGACCGCGACCGGCGGCACGACCGCGACCGGCGGCGTGACCTCCGCGGGCGGCTCGGGCAGGACCGGTGGAACGACGGGCCGCGGCGGGAGCACGGGCACGGGCGGCGCGAGCGGAGGCGCGGGCGGGACGGGAACGAGCAAGACGCACATGTACACGCAGGACAGCGATCTCTTCGCCCACTGCGGAGAGAAGGTGCTCCTGCGCGGAGTGAACCAGATGTCCATCTGGACCGATGCCACGGGCTCGAGCTACCCCGCGATCGCCAGCTTCGGCACCAACGTCATCCGCATCGTCTTCACGGTGTCCGGAACCGCCGCCGGCCTCG
>JAFGPX010000121.1 GCA_016935975.1 Deltaproteobacteria bacterium | reverse complement strand
CCGCCCTGGGCCGTTCCGGAGTTGGCTATGGTCTTCGTGGTTCCGGTCGAGTGGTCGTATAGCTTGATATCGTCGCAGCCGTTGCTGCCGTAGCCGTAGAAGGCGATGGTTTCGTCGGGCAGCACGGTGAGGGAGTGGTTGCAGCCCTGGAACTTGCTCGACACGTCCTCGTCCTTTTCGCCGTCGATCGACACCCGATGCACTTCCTGGCGGCTCGGTCCTGGCACGTTGGCGGAGTTGAGCCACACGTACTTGCCGTCGTAGCTCATACGCACGCCGGTCACGTCCGAGGAGACGCCGATGGCCCAGACCATGTCGCCGTCCTTGTCCACGATGTAGGCCGGCGCCTTGGAGCTGCCGGGCATCTGCATGTACTGCCCGGTGATCAAGAAGCCGCCGTAGACCGGCGAGGCCGAGCTCTTCTTGGAGATGGTGATCTTCGGTAGCCCGTTCATCAGTGCGCCGGTCTGGATCGTGTAGTCCGGACTGACGCAGTCGCCGCCGTCGCCCGTGGCCGTGATGCGGTAGTGGTAGACCCGTGGGGACGAGCTCGACACCGTTGCCTTCATCCCGAGAAGCAGCGTGGTGTTGTTGCCCGACACGGGCTTGTCCACGGGCGCGGTCATGCCGTAGTTGGTGTCGAGGCCGAAGTCTATTTTCGCGGACTTGAGGCCAGTCATGGTCGTCGACCAAGTGACGATGCCGACGGTCTGGATCTTCGAGGCGACCTTCGCGCTCTGCGTGAAGGTGCAATTGCCGCTGCCCGAGCCGCCGCCCGAGCCGCCGCCGCTGCCACCTCCGCCGGCCTGGCCGCCGCTGCCAGCCCGGCCGCCGCTGCCAGCCCGGCCGCCGCTGCCAGCTCGGCCGCCACTGCCAGCTCGGCCGCCGCTGCCGGCCTGGCCGCCGTTGCCGCCCCCGCCGGTGGTCATGCCGCCGCTGCCGGCCTGACCGCCGCTGCCAGCCTGGCCGCCGCTACCGGCCTGGCCGCCGCTGCCAGCCTGGCCGCCGCTACCGCCCCCGCCAGTGGTCATGCCGCCGCTACCGGCCTGGCCGCCGCTGCCAGCCTGGCCGCCGCCTCCTACGCCACCGCTCTCGGATGAGCCACCACTGCCCTTGCCCCCCGACCCACCGGTGCCGCCTTCCGTCTTGGGCGGCAGACAGCCACCAAGACACAGGCAGGCACAGAGAATGAACGGACTTGAAACACGCAGCATAGGAATGTCCTCGTTGTCGTACTCTCCCTATTGGGGACAGGAGACAGCAGTATTGCCAACTGGAATCTGCACGTCCGGGACCAAGGAGCACCATGGAGGCGACGGGACGCCTGGGACAGACCGCGTCATGAGGATGCTTCTTGTCGGAAAGAGCAATATCGTAGTCGCTCTTCTTGGGGTTGCCAAGCCGCCCGTTCTCCGTGAGTCGGCCATCCATCCCATCCATCCGGCTGGCACTACTTTCGAAAACATGACCGTCTTCGACGGCGCATGGGGACGACATCCCGCGAAGGCGCCGGTCGCGGTTGGCAACACGGCGGCGTGGCATCCGTGTTGCCAGAACGTGACCGACGGTCCGGAGGACGGTTTCATGCCGGACGACATCCAAGTCCACCCTAGCGCGCGGCACGAGCGGAGAGTCTGGTGACTTCCTCCCTGGTTGCGCACGTGTCGCGGTCAAGTGCGCGACCGCACACCATGTTCCGGTTCGTAGTCGGGGTGGCGGCCTATTCGGCCGTCACGTTCGCCACCGGGAACTCGATGCTGCCATTGTCGCCGCCCGTTTCCACGAGGATCTTGGCTTCGAGCAGGCCGCCCATCTTCAGGCCCGCTGCCTCCCATGCCTTGAAGTGCTCGGAAATCGTAATCGTTCCACACTGGCGAGCCTTCTGCCGGATACTCCAGAACTGGTCCCATTGACTGACGCCGCTGCATCGCGAGCCACCGGTTCCGCTCGTCTTGTTCTGGAACAGCTTGTAGGCTTCGCCGTCGATCGTGGCGGTCCCCTTCTGGGTCGCGTTGTAGGCATTGAACGGCATCGTCCCATACCTGTCATCGACGATGTACCATTCGACACAGGGGTTGTTCGTCCACCCGTAGATGCCGATATAGGAATAGCCGCCGCCGTTTCCGCTCTTCTTGAAAGTGAAGTCCGCCTTGAGCGTCCCATATTGGTCGTACGTCTTGCCGGCGTTGCCGAACTCTAGACCGAGACGGGCCAGGAAATCGTTGTTGTTGTTCCAACGTGCGCTGAACGCAGGCGTGTTGAAGGTCGTGATGCATCCGTTGCCGTTGATTGCATTCGACCAGAGCGACCACATCAGGTCGCCCGCTTTGCCTTGAGTGTTCTGTCCGCAGTGTTCCGTGCCACCAGTTGGCATTTTGGCGTTGCAGTCCACCGTCGACGTGCCGGTACCAGTCGACGTGGATCCGCCGGCTCCGGCTCCGCCGGTGCCCGTCCTGCCGCCTGTGCCCAACGTGGTCCTGCCGCCAGTGCCCGGGATGGTCACGCCCCCTGTGCCCCTGCCTGCTTGCCCGCCGGCCGCAGTCGTGCCGCCTGTCCGTCCGCTTCCGCCCGATCCACCTGCGGCTTGACCGCCGGACGGGCTCCCCGCGCTGCCGCCGGACGGGCTCCCTGCGCTGCCGCCGGACGAGGTAGCACCGCCGCTGGCTTTCGTTCCGCCGGCTGCCGAGGTGCCACCCGCACCCACCCCGCCTTCGCCCGCCGTGGTAGAGCCGCCGCTACCAGTGGTGCCGCCGCTGGCCGTCGCGCCACCGCTACCCGTGGCTCCGCCGGAAGCCGACGCGCCTCCGCTCGAGGACTCCCCGCCCGAGCCGGGCGTTCCACCGCTCGAGTCTTGGCCGCCTGCCCCACCTTCGCCGGTGAGGCTCTGGCCACCCGAGGTACACGCGGCTGTGACGAAGGACAAACAAAGAATGGACAGTCGTATTGAGATGCTGCGCACAACAAGACTCCTTCTAGCTGTTGCAGTGGCAACGGAGGCTATCGAGCGGTTCACGAAACCTTTGGCCATCCCTGTTCCTGGCGACTAGTCTAGGCGCGTCAGTCCACTCACGGCGCAATACCGCGAAGAAGACTAGCATAGGGTTTGTGCAGCAGCCCCGGCGAACTGCTCACTCTTTCGGGCTCGGCGGGATCGTCTGGACTTTCGTGCGCCCAACTGCGACCGCTCCGGGATGAAAGAAAGGAGTCGACCCCGACCAGGCTCGCGCTTCTCGCGCGACGGACACCTTGCCCTACACGGGGGGCAACTGCGTAACGGTCGACAAGGTGACCGAATTGGCTGCGTCGCGCGGCGCCCGCAGAGGTCGGCCAGCCCGGCCGCCTTCCAAGGAACGCGGATGTGGTAGCGAACCGGGAGGCGCCCAGGGATCGCTCGGCTCGGCTGGCGGGTTCCGTCCTTCAGTCGAGAACGACGGTCGGTAGTAGCCCGAGCGCGCGTATCAGGTCGCTTCGTTCGGGCAGCAGCAAACCGGGAACCAACCAGAGGTGCCCCTGTTCGAGGGGGCCCGCCACCGCGTTCGGGTGGACGACCTCGGTGCCAACCACGGAGCCGATCCAGCGCGTTCCGACCTGGAGCAAGCGCGGATCCGCGCAGGCGAAAGCCATCTCGACCTCGCGCTGCTCGAGATGCGAAAGCTCGGCGGTGTAGAACGGCGTGCGGACGCCGACGACGTAGCCCTCGGCGTGTTTCGTCGCGCTGGCGACGGTGAGAACCACCGGGGTTCCGGCCATGACGGCGGTCAGCGGCGATACGGGCGTGGACCAGAGCGCGATGCCAGCGGGTGGGGCAAAGGCCTCGGGGGGTATCTCGCCACCGGCGGGATAGAGGCGAAGCAGCGGAGGAGCGCTCGACACCCAATGCCGCGCGAGCGCCAGGTTGTCCGCGGTGGCGGGAAGCTCGTGCAGAACCTTCGAGCCAGGCCCCTCGCCGGCGTCTGCCTGCCCCTGGCAATCGAGTCCGAGCCCATCGGCGAGCACGACCGGCGAAGCGAAGGCGTACAGGAATCGATCACCGCATTCCTTCTGCCCATAGTAGCCATGCCCACCCGTGAGCACCTGGCCCGCGGGGGTTGGGCCGTGCAGGACCTCAAGCACGGCGCTCGCGTGGAAGATCCCGCCGGCGTTGGTGCAGCACTCCATGCCGATGCCGGTCACCTCGAGGGCAGCCACGACGTCCGCGCGGTTGTAGATCCAACCGCGGCGGAGACGGACGGCGTCCGCTTCCGCCTGCTCGAGCCCGGCTTGGTAGCGCGCGGCGAACCCCGTGGGCTCGAGGGTCGCAAGGGCGCTCGCCACCGCTGCGCGCTCCTCCGGTGTGTCCGGCCGGAGATCGAGCAAGGTCGCGCTGGGCAGGGCGCCGCTGGTTGTCTTGAGGGCCTCGCCGAAACCGCCAATCCAGGTGCTGCCCACGGCCGCGCCGAGCGGCGGCCAATAGCTCGACACGGAGACGACAAGACCGGCCGGCAGGTCGCCACGCAAGCTCTCCACAAGCGCGAACGTCATGCCGCCGTCGAGCAGCTCTTCGACGCGCACCACGGCCACGTTCGGGGTGTTCCAGGCGTGGAACGCAAGCAGCTCGGCGGCCACCGTGCTCGACTGGGCCAGCAGGGCTTGCGGCCGATCCCAGATCGGCAGGGCCAGGTTTCTGTCCAGCCAGGGATGGGGCTGCCGGAAACCCGCGATGACCCGTGTGCCTTCGCCCAAGCGATCGTAAAGCGGCCGGTCGATCCGAATCGCGGTCGCAAGACCCTCGTACGAACGGATTCCGGCCCGGATGCGATCGACCGAGAAGAGGGCATAGGAGCTATCGCCCGACTCCACGAAGCTACCGAGAGTACCCTCGAGAACCGTGCCCGCCTGGAACAGCGCAAGCTGCTGCAAGTCGAGGGTGTCCTGCGCGGAGGCGCGCGTCTGCCACATCTCGCAGAACTGTTCCGGATCGATCACCGCTACATCGATGGCCGCGCCTTCGGTCGCGTCGATGCTCGCGTCGCGGCTCCCGCCGTCCGTGCGGGAGCCACCCACACCCGAAACCCCACCGGCTCCGGCCGCGCCGCCCGATCCGCTCGCACCGTCAAGCTTCCCGCCAGCGTCTTCGCCGGGAACGCGCATCGAGCCGCCGCAACCGGTGCTCGCGATCTCCGCTCCGGCGGCCACGGCCACGGTCAGAAAGCCAAGCCGGCTTCGCATGGGTGCAAGCGTACCGGACATGCCGGGAAGGCACCACCCGCCCAAGACCGCGCGGAGTGACCGCAGCCACCCCTGTGCGCAGACGAGAGCCCTACCCGCCGCGCCGGCCAACGGCCACGATGGCGAGCGTGCCGCCCCCCTCGACTTCGGAAGAGTAGGAAATCCGACGCACTCTCAGACCCCGCCGTGGACGATTTTTTTCTCCAGCTCCTCGAGGGATATGCCTTTCGTCTCGGGCATCATTCGCCAGACGAAGAGAAAGAACGGGATCATCATCAGCGCGAAGAAGAGGAAGATTGGCCCGATGCCGAAGGCGGAGAAGGCGACGGGGAAGACGAGGCCGATGATGGCGTTCATGATCCAATGCACGAACGAGCCGAGCGCCTGTCCCCGCGCGCGCACCTTGTTGGGGAAGATCTCCGCGAGGAACACCCAGATGACCGCCCCCTGGGAGAAGGCGAAGAAGGCGATGAATCCGATGACGAAGAACACCATGCCGGTACCTCTCGGGAATCCGACGAGGCCGTGCACGCCCGCTCCGAGGAGGGACAGGAACATGCCGACGGCTCCGACGAGGAGGAGGGTCTTCCGCCCGAGCTTGTCTATGAAGAACATGGCGATGACGGTGAAGAGCATGTTGGTGGCGCCGACCGAGAGGGCCTGGAGCATCGCAAGGTCGATGCTCGCGCCCGCCTCCCTGAAGATCGTCGGGGCGTAGTAGAGGATCGCGTTGATGCCGGTGAGCTGGTTGAAGCCCGCCAGCAGCACCGCGCAGAGGATGGCGTAGCCGTACTTCCGCTGGAACAGAGACGTCTCTCCGTCTCCGCTCTTCCGTCTCACGGATTCCGCGATCGCGGACAGCTCCCCCCGTACATCGGAGGAGCCGATCATCTCGAGAACCTTCTCGGCGCGGTCGACGAGACCATGCTTGACCAGCCAGCGCGGGCTCTCGGGGACGAGGAAGAGCAGGAGGAAGAACAACGCCGAGGGCACGATCATCACGCCGAGCATCCAGCGCCAGTTGACGCCGATCGTCTCGGCGCCGAAATGGCCCGCAACGAGGTAGTTCGAGAAGAACGCGACCACGATGCCGAGCACGATGTTGAACTGCGCCACGGCGACGAGCCGGCCCCGCAGGCGCGCCGGGGAGATCTCGGCGATGTACAGGGGAGACATCACGGAAGTGGCGCCGATCCCGATGCCGCCGAGGAACCGGAACCCGAGCAGGAGCGGCCAAGTGGGGGCGAGCGCGCAGCCGGCGGCCGAGCCAAGGAAGAGGAGGGCGCAGAGGAAAAGCATGGATCTCCGACCATAGCGATCCCCGGGTTTGCCGATGGCGAGGGAGCCGATCACGGTTCCCCAGAGCGCGATCGACACCGTGACGCCGAGGGAGAGAGGGCCAAGCTCGAAGTGCTGCTGCAGGAACTCGTTGGTGCCGGAGATGACGACCGTGTCGAACCCGAACAGGAAACCGCCGAGGGCGGAGACAAGCGTCGCCAGGAGGAGCTTCTTGTTCATGTTGGACGTCGAATACGCGTTGTGCCCTTCGCTTGCCTCAGAACCCGTAGCGTGCCGCGATCTTCCGCGTCGACCCGCTGATGAGCGCGAGAGCAGCGCGCTCGGAGGCGAGGTCGAGTGCGAGGCGAGCGCCCGTCGGCTTGTCGGTTAGAGCGAGCTTCGTGTCGCGCGCCTCTTCCGAGACCAGCACGTAGAGCACGTCGCGACCGAGAGGCACGGGGCAGATGAGCACGCCAGAGGGCGCTTCCGACAGCAGCTCGAAGCGCTCCGCGATGCCGACCCTGCCCAAGACGTGGCGGTAGAGGGCGGCGGCGGGCTCGGTCCCCTCGGCGAGCTCGACCGGATCCGCCGCCCAGAAGATCCGCCCCTTTCCGTGGCGGATCTCTTTCAGCGTTGCGCCGTCCGGGAAGACGAAGGTGTCAAGCTGGCTCTGTTTCTGCTGCTCGAAGGACAGTCTTTTCGTGCTGTCCAAAGGCAGCCCGATTTCCGAAGTGTGGTAGGTGAGAGGCCGCGTCTTGGCCGCGAGGCCGACCTCGGCCGCGCGCGACCGGATCCGCCAGTGCTCGTCGCGTTCCACCGGGCCGGTGACAAGCAGGGCGCCGCCGCGCTCGACGTGCCCGAGCAGGGTGCGCCAGGCCTCGTCGGTGAGCGCCTGGGGCGACGGCAGGATGGCGAGAGAAACGCCCGTCATGGCGGGCAGTCTGTTCTCGGCGATGACGGCGGGCACGACGCGGGCGTGGTAGGTGAGCGCCCGCACGGCCTTGCGCTGCGCTTCGAGCTGCAGGTCGCCGAGCACGGAGAACTGCGCCGCTTGCGACGTGACCACCACGACCGGTGGGGGCGCGGTGTGGCGCAGAAAGGGGGAGAGCTTGGCCGCGAAGGCGGCGAAGCGACGCATGACGGCCGCCTCCGGCTTCTCGGTGCCGTCGGGGCGGATCGCTCCGATGGGAGTCTCGTTGCTTTCCGTCATGTAGGAGTTGGTGTGCCAGAGCCATTGCAGCGCTCCCGCACCGCGCACGAACGCCAGGGCGATCTTTCGCTCCAGCAAGGCCGCCTCGCTGTCGAGCGTACGTCGCGCCACCTCGTCGAGGTGAATCTCCCGCTGCAATCCTGTCTCCTGGATCAGCATCGGTTGCCCGGGCTGCTTGGCGGCGAGCGAATCCCACAACAAGGCGTCGTTCTGCCACCACGAGTGGTTCGTGGTGAAGTCGGTCGCGTGCGACCAGTAGGCCGGCGACAGCCGATCCTGAATGCCACCTTCGTCCTGGCCGACCGTGACGAGCTGTCGCGAGCCGGTGGCACGGATGGCGTCGCGCAACCCTTGCGCCCAGGCGGCGAACTCCTCCTGCGCGAAAAGGTGGTAGTCGTAGACCCGCAGCGAGTTGCGCCCCACGTAGGCGCCGCGCGCCGAGAACTCGACCTCCTCGGGCAGCGGCACCCGACCCGCGATGGCGGTCAGGGGCACGTTCCAAAGCGCGGCGAGCACTGCCTTGTCGGGATAGCGCCGCGCCAGCCACCGGTTCCACCTCGCGGTTTCCACCGCATCGCCGTTCGGGCGCATGGTCCACAGCCGGGTCGAGAAGCTCGGCTCGTTGATGAGATCCCAGGCCACGAAAGGGACGTCGCGAAAGCGAGCCGCCACCGACGTGACCAGAGCCTTCTGGTGCCGCACGGCCTTCGCATCGAGATACGGGTTCGCGCCACCGAGAACGTCCGGCACGAAGGCAAAGAAATTGAACTGCACCGGCAGGCCGTGCTTGCGTGCCGTCATCAGGTACGCTTCGAGGGTGCGCAGGGCCCGCTCGTGCGGCACGCCCGCGGCGCTGCAGATCTTGTCCCAACCCGTCCACCAGCCCGTACGGATCATGTTCAGTCCCGCCGCACGGATGTGCGCGAGGTCGCGATCCCAGACGGCGACGTTCGGTTGTTCGAAAAACAGCCGCTGCACTTCGCTCGACATGTGCGTGGTTCCCACAACGGCGAGGGGCTGGCCGTCGACCTCGAAGTAGTCGCGACCGACCGACAGACGCGGGCCGGAGCGCAGGAAGGCTTGGTCGCGCATCCAGAAACCAGAGCGATACGTGGCGCGCACCGTCTCGCCCTCCAGGAGCTCGGCTTCGACGAGATAGAGCCCGGTCTGCGATGGCGCCTTCAGCCCAAGCGGCTTTCTCAGCGGCAGGCTCGCGCGCAAGACCGTCTGGCGCGACGGCTGCGCCTTGGGGAATATCGCCACCTTGACCGAGCGCCGCCCCTTGGTCCGGGGGCGCTTCCGCCACGCCACTTCGATCTGGACCTGCTCGCCGGCGGTGTAGAGCGGTAGGGACGGCCTCGCCACGAAGGACTCGCTGCCATCGAGGGCGCGTGTGGCAAGGCTCGCGATCATGCCGGCTGCCGGGCTCGTCCAGAAGCCTGGAGGCAGCTCCGCGTTCACGAAGATCCAGCGCCCGCCGTCGAAGCCGTTCTTGAGGTGGTCGATTTGCACCACGGGTGCGGCGAGCTTGATGCCGTCCTTCGCCCCCCACGCGAGAGCGTCGAGACGCGCGTCGAGCGATCCGGCGGAGCCTCCCCGCTCGTACAGAGCGACGGCGCTGAGGCGGATCACGAGACCGTACGCGGAAACCCAGTCGAATGGCGGAAGTTGCACGGGCACGTCCGGGTTGGTCAGGAACGCGAGCCCATCGGAGCCTGGCGTCTGCTGGTACTGATCGATCATCAGCGGGCGGGCGAAGCGCACGCTGTAGGGGCGGAGGTGCCATCCGCTTTCGTTCGGAACCGCGGCGCGGGTGAAGGGTCTGCCGCCGACGACGAGAAGATTCCCCCCTCGTCGCAGGAAGCGATGGATCTCGGGCCAGGATTGCTCCGGGAACGCGGAGCCGTAGGGCAGCACCAGCAAGCGCGTGCTTGGTTTGGCCAGCAGAGTGGGGAGACGAGCCGCCCGCACGAGCTTGGCCTGCGGCAGTAGCCGTCTGAGCTGCTCGGCGGTCGGCGGGGCGGAATCGGCTGCCGGGAAGCCCGGCTCTGAGAATACGAGCATCGATGATCCCTCCGTGGCCTGGGCCGCGACACGGGTGCCAAGCACGGCAGCGGCAACCAGAAGACCGTGCACCTTGCCGGTTATCCGCATGCTTCACACGGCAGCGAGGCCGGAGCAAGGGCTGTGTCTCGCCGATTTCTCATGCGGCCCCCTGGCTCTTCGTCGGTGCGTCTTGGCCCCGAGGCAGCCGACCTGTCGTTGCAGAACGTCGCCGAGCCGGACCGCGAGTCCGGCTGGCGGGAGTTGCGGCCTCATCGGTCTTGTTTTCGAATTCGCGCATCGCCACGGTGCTGCTCGAAACATCGCACAATCCCCTTTCCCTTGGAATGTCGGAAGAGGGCGTTTCGTAGCTGGATGACGGTTTTCGCGGCACCCGGTATCTTCGCTGCGTGCATCTCGAACCCGCACCCATCGACGGTGTCCGCACCACGCTGGACGGAGTCGCGTGGCAGATCATC
Source organism: Deltaproteobacteria bacterium (assembly GCA_016935975.1). GTDB lineage: Bacteria > Myxococcota_A > Polyangia > Fen-1088 > Fen-1088 > Fen-1118. The sequence goes on along the minus strand of JAFGPX010000121.1, from coordinate 18,820 downwards.
ACGCGGCCCGGGTACGTGGGACATCGGGGCGCGCGGGCGGGAGCGGACAACGACGTCCGCTTCGGCAAAGGAGGCTGGACCATTGCCTATCTCTGGGGCGGCGGCGTGATCGGCCGCGACGCCGCGCTCTCGCTCTACGAAGACGCCTACGTCCACCACCTCGAGAGGCATCCCGACGTGCTCGACTGGCTGTGCGCGACGGCCTCGGAGGTCTACGACACGGCGCCGACGAATGTCGCCTCGCGGTTGGACTTCCACGCGCAGGAGGGCGGGCCCACGCATTTGCAGGACGTGGCGCTTCGCCGGGCTCTTCTGCGCCTCGGCCGCGCTTTCCGTGGCGACCACCTGGTGCAGATCCGCGGCCGTGGCTCCGAGGGCTATCGGCTCAATCCGGGGGTGGTGGCGTTTCACGCCGTCGACCGCATCGTGCGGCCGACGCTGCCCGGATGGTGGCAAGCGGGCAGCGTCGAGGATTTCTGGCAAAGCAACAAGGTGCTGCTCGCGGCGTCCGACGTGCCCGAGGCGACTCTCGAAGAAGCGCTCCTTTGTCCGCTTCGTCCAGCTTCCGTCGGCGCCATTGCCCACTACGGCGGCTCGTTCAACCCCGTTCACGAGGGCCATCTCCGCATCGCGCGGGAGCTGGTCGTTGACTGGGGCTATGGCCAGGTCGTGTTCGTGCCGAACGGCGATTGGTACCGCAAGAGGCACTTGGCCCCCGCGGAAGATCGCTTGCGCATGGTCGAGCTGGCCGTGGCCGGTGAGCCGCGCTTCATCGTTTCCGACCACGAGTTGCGCGCGCCCAAGCAAGTGCTGCTGCCCGCCAGCGTGGCCGCTTTGCGGGCGCGCTGGGACGAGCGTCCGATCCACGTCGTGCGCGGCAGCGACGCGATCCCGCGCATGCTGCGCTGGCGCAGCCTGCCCGACATCCTGGCCACGGCCGAGGTCATCGTCGTGCCGCGTCCGGGCCACGACCCCTGGCGCCACTTCGGCCAGGATCTGCGCTTTCGCCTGTCGGCCGGCCGTTTCCGGTTGCTGAGGCGCACCGAGGCGGACGTCGCCTCGTCGAGCCAGGTGCGCGCCTGCCAGGCCCGCGGCGAAAGCCTGCGCGGCCTGGTGCCCGCGGCCGTCGAGCGCTATCTGGTCGAGCGCGGGCTCTACCGCTAGCCCCTGGACTTGCCGAGCAGCTCTCGTTGCCAGACGCTCGAATCGTCGGTCAGCGAGGGCCCACGGCGCGTCCTTGGCCGGAGATGCCGCGCCCAGGCGCCGGGCCATGGACTGCGCCGCCGACGCTGCGCTGGACGATCATGGCCGGGCGGGACGCGGTGGTCGCTGTCGTGACATGGGAGCCCCAAGGCGACTTCCGTGTCCTCTCGCGATGGTCCGTGGCGGGCGAAGCTCGGCGGTTCGTCGATCGATCGGGTGTGTGGGCCGGACGCCCAGGGGCGCGGGCAGCGGGGCCGCGAACGCCATTGCCGGCGCGAGCGTGGACGGCGGCGCGAGGTGAGACCCAGGGACGCCCGTGGCGGCGCGCGTAGTAGGAGCCCCAGGGGTGGCCGGCGCGATGCAAACCGCGATACCAGCCGTACGCGAATGGGCCATGCGCGCCGAAGTACGGATAGGGCCCAGTGCCGACGATCCACGGGGCGGCCAACCATTGCCATCCGAAAGTCGGGTAGTAGACGTAGGCGTAGGGGCCTGCCGTGCGCGTGTGGAAGTACTGGTCGCCGTACGGCATGTAAATCCAGCCGTACTGGACGGTGTACACCCACTGTCCGCCCGCGATCCCGGAGCCAGCGACCACCACTCGCGGCGCCACGTAATGCGCGACTCGGGCCACGGGAGGCGCAAGGGGCGGCGCTGGCGGCACGATGGCGGGAACGGGAACTGGCGGCGTGACCACCAGCCCCGCGGCAATCGCGACGTCGGCGTGGGCGGCTCCCAGTCCCGAAAGAAGGAAGCACAGAGCGGCGGGAATCATCGTCTTCGTCATGGCGTCACCTCGTGAGTTGAAAGCTCGTTGCCCGCCGGGGCGGGCCAGGCATCCACCGCCAGGTCGAGCAATCGCCGTGCCAGCGCTACGGTCGCTCTCGGGCGGGCGCAGTCGGGCCCGACGCGCGATCGGAAACCAGCGCGGCGTCGCGCACTTGCGGCGGCAGCCGCCGCGCCGGCGAATGGCCGACGCCGGGTACGGGCCGGGGCGGGCGGCGGGCCTCGGTTTCACCGTGAACGGCCGTGGGCCCGCCGTGAAGGATCTTCACTCGACGCATGGCATCGAGCCATCGCGGTGCCGGCCAGGCTTTCGCGACACCCTCCGAGCCCCCGAACGAGACGGCGCTTGCGCGCGCGGCCTCGCGCCGCCGGAGCTTCCGCAGGCTCGTGTGGCGCCGCTGCTGTCCGGTCGGCGATCGGCTCGCCGGACCGGGTGGCGGGGCAACTCCGCGCTTGTGGACACGTGGCCCGGTTGCCAAAATCACCCGACTGGCTGTTGCTGGTGGAATTCATGCGCTTTGTCGTCCTTGTCGTCGCGGTGCTCGGGGCCGGATGTCGCAGCGCCAGCCCGGGCGGATGCGGCAGCGGAACGCCGGTCGCCACCCAGACCGGTGCCGTGTCCGGTCCATCGCCAGCGGCGAGCCGACGCTTTGGAGGCGGGCGGCCCGCATGGGTCGTGGCCGGTGACGGTGCTTCTCAAGGGGTGCTGCTCGCGTTGCACGGCTACGGCGACACGGGGGACAACTTCGTCACGGCGCTCGGCCTGCCGGCGCTGGCACGACGCGAGGGTTTCGTGCTGGTCACGCCCGACGGGACGCCCGACCGGCGCGGACACCGCTTCTGGAACGCCACGGACGCCTGCTGCAATTTCTTCGACAAGGCCGTCGACGACGTTGCCTACCTGCGCGGGCTGCTCGAAGAGGTCGCCGCTGCCTATCATGTGGATCGCCGCCGGCGATACGTCCTTGGGCTTTCCAACGGCGCATTCATGGCGCATCGCCTCGCCTGCGAGGCGGCGGAAGAGATCGCGGCCATCGTGCCCATCGCAGGGACCACCTGGGGCGAGCCCGGCCGCTGCCGGCCGCGCAGCCCCGTGAGCGTTCTCCAAGTCCACGGCGACGCGGACAACATCATCCTGTACGGCGGCGGCCGCCACGTGCTCGGCCTCGGCGAAGGTGACTACCCCGGCGCAGTCGCCACCGTCGAACGCTGGGCGCGCCTCGACGCTTGTTCGGGAAGGCGAGCCCTCCTCTTGCCCCAGCTCGACCTCGACTTCGAGCCGGGCGCCGAGACGACGGTGGAGCACTTCGCCGGCTGTCCGGCCGGCGTCGATGTGCGCCTGCTCACCATGCGGGGCGCTCCCCATGTGCCAGGTTTTGCCCCGGCTTTCGCCGAGTGGGCGTGGAGTTGGCTCAAGGCGCATGCCAAGGCCTCCGGGCCGCAGCTTGGGCCCGAGACACCCTGAGAATCCTGGTCGTCACCCTAGGCGTGGGCCGAGACGGCTCCGTACGCCGCGGCGATCTTTCCGCAACGCCATTGAGTCTGATCCAAGCCAGCAGCAACAAGGCGATTCCGTGTACCCGCAGGGCCGCGGCGATCCTCCGGGCACGATCTCTCACCGGGGGGGACATCAAGTCAGGCTGGGACGTAGACACGACCTCGAATGACACGAAATTCCTCGAGGCATTGCTTGCGAGCGTCGAGGATGCCTACTGCATGGTGCCGAGCAATGCAGGCGCCCATATCTGGGAGTTCTTCAGCACTTTCGATTGAAGCCGAAGCGCGAACCGGGTGCGGGCGCGAGGATCGTCGGCGGCCGCGCGAACTGGCGGCACGTCGGGCGCTCGTCCGGAGTCGGTAGTCTGGCGGCCCCGGGCGAAACGATGGTGCGGGTCGGAGGCGAAGGCGATTTCCCTTCCCCGGTCCGCGCCGTCGTTCTTCCCGTCCGCACGCATGTAGCCGTGACAAAACCCCAGGGCTCGGGCAATACCATACATGAGCAATCACCCGGATCGTTTCCTGGGTCCTATCGCTATCTGTTCCCTTCTCGGCCTCTGGTTGGCCTGCGTTGTCGGCTGCCAGCAGGACGCGGCAACGCCGCTAGGTGGAACGGGTGGCGACGGTTCTGGCGGTACGAGCGCGACCGGCGGTTCCGCCGGGAGCGGTGGTACCACCACGGACACGGGGGGCAGCATACCAAGTTCGGGCGGTGTCACCACCGCCACAGGTGGCACCACGACAGCCAGCGGCGGAAGCTCGACGGCGAGCGGTGGAACCACAGCGGGCTCGGGCGGCCGCACGAGCGGCCGCGGCGGGACCACGGCTGGCTCTGGGGGAAGAACGACCGAGACGGGCGGCAGCACCGCGGGTTCCGGCGGGAACGCCGCCGGTGGAACGACCACGCTGGCCGGCTCGGGTGGAAGCAATCCGGCGACCGGAGGCCGGGCCACGGGCGGCGCAAGGACGGGCACCGGGGGGCGCGGCGGCAGGACGGGGGGCGCTCTCGGAGGCAGGGGCGGTGCGGGCACGGGCGGTCAGACGGGCGGAGGCAGCACGGGCACGAGCACCGATCCGGTCAAGAGCGACGGCTGCGGCAAGCCGACGACGGCCAAGACCGGCAATGGCCAGACCATCAACGTCAATGGATCCAACCGCACCTACAACCTCAAGATCCCCGACAACTACGACCAAGACAAAGCGTATCGGTTGATGGTGGCGTATCACTGCATGAACGGGACGGCCAACGGCGTCACCGGCGAGAACTTCTACGGTCTATGGAGCCTGTCGCAAAACAGCACGGTCTTCGTCGCGCCCCAGGGGAACAACAACGCCTGGTCCAACCCGGGCGGAGCCGACGTCGAGTTCTCGCGCCAGCTGATCAGCCAGCTAGAAAGTCAGCTCTGTATCGACAAGTCGCGCATCTTCTGCGAAGGCTTCAGCATGGGCGGCTCGATGTCCTATGCCATGGCCAGCGCCGCGCCCGAGCTCATCCGCGGCATTGCGGTCCACTCGGGCGGAGCCATGAGCGGAAGCACGCCTGGTCACAGCGGGCCCGTGGCCTATTTCATGACCCACGGAACCAACGACAGCGTATGCACCTATCCCAACTACGGCGTGCCGCAGCTCCAAGACTTCGCGAAGGTGAATAAGTGCACGTCTCCAGACCCGACGCTGAACGCGACCCAATTCGAGGCGGCACTGCCCAACCCCACCAGCAGCTCCTCCGCCTGCGTCGAATTCACGGGCTGCACGGACGGCTACCCCGTGCGGGCCTGCCTTTTCGTTGGCGATCACCAATGGAATCCAGGGGGCGGGTCGAGCTGGGTGCCCGGCGAGACGTGGAAGTTCATCTCGCAGTTCTGACGGGACTGTTCGATTTCTGGCGACGGGCTGGAGCTCAGCCGAGGAACGGATACCGCCAGTCCTTCGGAGGAGCCAAATTCTCCTTGATGGCCCGCGGCGATACCCAGCGCAGCAGGTTGAGGGGCGAGCCCGCCTTGTCGTTCGTGCCAGACGCGCGGCTGCCGCCGAAGGGCTGTTGCCCGACCACCGCGCCCGTGGGCTTGTCGTTGATGTAGAAGTTGCCGGCCGCATGCGTGAGCGCGAGTTGCGCTTTCACGATCGCTGCGCGGTCCGTGCCGAAGATCGCCCCGGTGAGCGCGTAGGGGCCGGTCGCGTCGCACAGTTGCAGGGTTTCTTCGTACTGCTCGTCCGGGTACACGTAGGCGGTCAGCACGGGCCCGAAGATCTCTTCGCTCATGAGCCGGCAGTTCGGCACCTTGGCCTCTATCACCGTCGGCTGGATGAAGTAGCCTTTCGCGGCGTCGCAGCCGCCGCCAAAGAGGATGTCGTAGTTCGGGTCTTGCCTGGCTTCCTCGATGTACGAAGAAATCGAGCGGAAGGCCGCTTCGTCGATGACGGCCCCCATGAAGTTGCCGAAGTCCGAGATGTCTCCCACCTTGACCTCGGCGAGCTCCTCCAGCAGCCGCTTCTTGAAGCCGGGCCAGAACGAGCGCGGTACGTACAGCCGGCTGGCCGCGGAGCACTTCTGCCCCTGATACTCGAACGCGCCTCTGAGAACGCCCGTCACCGTGGCCTCGAGATCCGCCGAGGCATGAACGAAGATGAAGTCCTTGCCGCCGGTTTCACCGACAATGCGCGGATAGACGCGATACTTGCGAATATCCGAGCCGATGGCGCGCCAGATGGTGGAGAACACCTGGGTGCTGCCCGTGAAGTGCACGCCGCCGAGATCGACGTGGTCGAGGATCGGGGCTCCGAGCTGCGAGCCCGGACCGCAGATCATGTTGATGACGCCGTCCGGGAAGCCTGCCTCCTTCCAGATCTGCGCCAGGTAGTACGCGCTCAGCACCGCGGTCGAGGCGGGCTTCCAGACGACCGTGTTGCCCATCAATGCCGGAGCCGTGGGCAAGTTGCCGGCGATGGACGTGAAGTTGAAAGGTGTAATGGCGAACACGAAGCTTTCGAGAGGTCGATGCTCCATGTAGTTGAGGACGCCGGGGATGCTGGACGGCTGGTCTTCATAGACCCGGTAGACGTAGTGCGGGTTGAATCGCCAGAAGTCGATGAGTTCGCAGGCGGAGTCGATCTCTGCCTGGTGGCAGGTCTTGCTCTGCCCGAGCATCGTGGCGGCGTTCACGACGTCACGGTAGGGCCCGGCCAGCAACTCTGCGGCGCGTAGCAGGACGCAGGCGCGAGCGTCCCAAGGCATCTTGGACCACTCGGCGCGGGCCTGGTTGGCGGCCTGCACGGCCATCTCCGTCTGCTCGCGGGAGGCCTTGTGGTAGCGCCCGAGCAGAATCGAGCGATCGTGTGGACAACGAATGTCTGCCATGTCGCCGGTGCGGACTTCCCGTCCCCCGATGAGCAATGGGACTTCGATGGGGTTGCTCCGCTGCCGCGCCAACTCGCGCTCGAGCGAAGCGCGTTCGGCACTCTTGGGTGCGTACGAGCGGACAGGTTCGTTGATCGGCTTGGGGACATGGAAGATACCGTTGAACATCGTGCCCTTGACCTCCTGCAGTGACGTGTCCTGGGTGAGAGAGTCCCATCCCGGTAAAGCCCATAGCACGAAGTCGCCGCCCGGTGGTGGGGGAAATCCGTCGCCCAGAAGATGTCGAACCCGCGGTGTCCGCGAATCTGTCCCGACGTGTCCCTCGCCGACGCCGACATGGCATCCGGCGGTTCGTCGTCGAAGAACTCGTTGCTGGCCACGCTCGCGTTCGTGACGCCGGGATTGGCGCCAACCCAACCTCCAGTTGGGATTCGTGTCGCCCACCTCCAGCCCAATTCCCAGGTACACCATGCCAAATGCGGAAGCGTGGCCGCGACTCGACCACAGGCCGGCCGTTCTTCGGGGATCTCGCTGTGGTGCTCGCCGCCTACTCGCGCGGTGGCTGAGGTGGCGCTCCGGCCGCGCGACGAGTGCCTCCGCCAGCGCGGGCGACGAAAAGGTCACGCCATCTCGCGGCCAGCATCGTCGCCGCGGTCGGCAACCGGCGCGATCCATCAAGACGGCTTCACAGCCAGGCTCCAAGGGTGAGAGTGGCAAGCAGATTGGGCCGGCCGGAGGTCGCCGCCACCGCGTCGATGAAGCGAATGGCGAGATACGGCTCGGCCATCTGTGCGTGCGCCGCCAGAGCCACGTAGAAGCGATCGTGCAGGTGCAGCGAGGCGCCCAGGCTGCCATCGAACAGAAGTGACCACTGCTCGTCTTGGCGTCCCTGGTTGGGTGTCTCGGCCCGGCCCTCGACCGCGGTGTGGAGCGCTCCGGCCGCGAGGGACACGAAGGGCCGCAGCCGGCGGCCGTGGCGGAAGCGATAGCCGACCCCGAGCACGACGTAGTCCTGTGCGACCTGGGCGCTCGCCGTCTGGATGGCGACCGTGGGGCGCGTGCCCAGTCCGGCCGCTGCGAGCTGCACGACGAGCCAAGTGCGCGGCGCCCAGTCGAAACGCAGAAGCGGCAGGACCGCGGGCCCGACGCCGTCCAAGCTCATGACGGCGGCGCCACCCACCTCCAGGCCGAAACGTTCGGTCCGGCTCGCCAATCGTTCCATCTCCACGAAGCGGACGACGGCCGGTGGCGGCGGCGGCGCGGGCTGGTTGCGTCGCTCGCGCGCATTCAGATCGATCTCGAGGAAGCTCGAACGCAGAAGCTCCATCGCGCGGATGGCGAGCGTGTTGGGAGCCCTTTCGGACTTGGGCTCGAACCGGACTCTTCTGACCACGGATTTGCCGGTCACCTTGTCGATGACCCAGACCTCGACCGCGTCCGGCGCGATGTCGCCCACGATGGCGACCACGGCGTCCACGCCGCGCACGGAGGCAAGCTGTTCGAGCCACGAGCGCGAGACGCGGCCAGTCGTCTCATCCGTGGCCGGCTCGTCGACGTATTCCGTGGCGAAGCCGACGGAGGTCAACTCGCCGTGCAGGCGCACGAGCGTTTCTACGATGACGGGTGGTGGGTTGGCCGGCCGGACGACGGCTACGGTGGCCGCATGGGCTGGCGTTGCGGCCAGCAGCAAAACCAAAGCGCGAAAGGGGGACCCGAGCCTGCGCACTGGCGAAGCCGTCTAGGGAGCACGGCTCAAGGCGCGCGCCGATCCGGCGTAGCTCCCGTTCGGGAAGCGTCGCAGGTACTCTGCCGCGATTGGCCGCGCCTTGAGGCGCCCCTCTAGCTTGCTAGTCAACGTCATCTTGCGCCCCAGAGCTTCCGCGGCGTAGGTGCCGGTCGGAGCGAGGGAAAGATACTCGTCGTACCACGCGACCGCCCTGGCCAGGCTGCGCTCGCTCACCTCCTCCACGCGGCCGAGCAGGTAGGCCGCATCGAGCGAGAGCGGCGAGCCAGGGAAGCGCCGACGCTCCGCAAGCAAGGCCGCGCGCGCTAGGTTCATGCGACGACGGTAGCGAGCCGCGTCCGCCAGCGCAAGTAGATCCTCGTTGGATGCCTTCTCCAGGACCGCCTTGAAGCCCAAGCGCTCGGCCTCCGCGAGGATGCGGTCCAGACGGCCTGCGGCCAGCGCATCGGCCCAATGGTGTTCGCCATCGGCCCTGGCCGCGGTCGGGGACGGCGACGCTCCCGCCAGCGTCCGACCGGGCGGCTGCTCCGGGGACGGCCGCTCGCCGGGCGCGTTCGTTGTCGGAGGCAAGGTGGCCGCTTCGCCCCAGGCCTCCTCGGGTCTTTCGTCGGTGATCGTGGTTCTGGCGCTCTGCAGATCGACCGCCAGTCGCTGACCGGCCTGCAGCGCGATTTCGCCGGCCGAGATCGGTCCGCTGACCATCACGCGTCCGTGCCGCAGCTTGAGATCGAGCCGCTCGTTGGTCGCGTCCCAGGAAACCGTGAAGACGGTGCCCTTGACCTTGACCAGGAACGGACCGACATCGACCAACCAGCGCCCGTTGCTGCGGGGCGTAATCTGGAAGGAGGCGGTGCCTTGCTCGATGGCGATGCGCGCGCCGGCGTCGTCGACCGAGCGCAGGCGTCCGCGGGTGCCCGGCATGAGCACGAACTCGGTGCCTTCGGCAAAGGAGAGCCTGATGCCGGCGCCCCCCGACTCGCGCAGGTACCCGCCCCCGATCAGGCTGCCGCCCTCGATCTGGTAGGTCAGCGCGGGCGCGGTGGTGGTCTTTGTCCCATTCCGCAGACGCGGGAGCAGAGTCAAGCCCACCACGACGCAGGCTGTCGCCATCGTTCCGGCCAGCGACCAACGCAGAAGCGTGCTCCGGCGCGCCCTCTCTTGGGCCATGCGCGTGGAAAGCGCCTGCAATCCCCGATCGAGCTGCGCTCTCGTCGGCGGTTGCACGTTTTCGCGCGCCATCTCGGTCAGGGCCAAGAGCGCTGGCTGCCCCTTGGGTTCTCCGGACGAAAACGTCATGCGTTCCACCCCTTTCCTTGGAGGAGGCCGACCAGTCCGAGGTCGGACTCGAGCCAGCGCGACAGCTTGGCAGTGGCATGCGCGAGCGAGCGTTTCACCGTCGAGTGCGAGATGTCCATGCTCGCGGCGATCTCTTCCACGGTCATGCGTTCGAGATGGCGGAGTGCGAAGACGAGACGGTCGCGCGCGGCCAGACGATCGAGCAGTCCGTAGAATCGCCGCAGCAGGTCTCGCGACTCGACATCCATGGTTTCGCTGCCCAGGTCCACGAAGGCCTGGGGCTCCTTGAAGGACAACCAGCCACGCGCCCTTCGGCTGCGCAACTCGGACTTCAACACCCTGACGGCGAAGGAGAAGATGAAGCTGCGCAGGCTGTCGGGATCGCGCAGAGTGTTGGCCTTGCGAAACAGGCGGTGGAACACCTCCTGCGCGATATCCTCCGCCTCGGATTCCGAACCCAACGTGCGAGCGGCCATGATCAGCACCATGGGCGCGAAACGGCGCCAGACCTCGGCGGTGGCCCAGGCATTGCCGGCGATGAGGCCTCGCGCCAAATCGCCATCGCTCGCGGCCCGATGGTTCGGGCCTTCCACCAGGGACAGGGGAATGTGGGAGCGATGGGTTGGCATGGTCAGCGGGCCAAGAGAATCAGGCGACAGAGAGCAGTTGCCCGGCGAGTCGCAGATTGGTTCATCTTTCCTGCGAAACGCCCGTAGAGACTATGGATCAATTCGCGGGCTGTCCGCGATTGCACGGAGCTATGCGCTCATTCCTACATTGGGACACATCCGTCGCGACGAGATGTCCGCTGAGGTCCCGTGGGCCGACATCCGGCCGGCCGGGCTCATGGGCTGCGGACGGCCGGACAGAGGCGGAAGGGCAGCACTGGAGCGAGAAGTGGCGTGGGCCCGGGCCACTCGACGGCCGGCGCGGGTGGCGCTGGAAACGGTCGCTGTGCGTGGCCTCTACGCCAATCTCGATTGCTGGTGTGGGCCGCTCGGGCATGGACATGCAACGACGGCAGGGCCAAGATGGGCGACCAGCTACCTCGGCATGCGCACCGAAATCGTGGACATGACGGAAATAGTCCGCCGCATGGAAGATGGCATCTACGATCCCGAGGAATTCGAACGCTCGGCGTCTTGGGCCAAGGCCTACTGCCGGCAACGCCGCACCCCAATCCCGCGTCCAAGCAGGCCAGATGCGAGCGCAAGGACCAGGAATGGGCTGCCTCGAGTAGGCATGCACGCGGAAGGAGACCAAGCATGGATCGCCTCACCATGACACCTGCCGAGCAACTGGTTGCGGTGATGACCCGCATCTACGAGTCGCGGCTGACCACGCCTTCCGGGGGAAACCTCTCGGTGCTCGACGAGGACGGCAGTCTCTGGGTGACCCCGAGCCAGATCGACAAGGGACGCCTCACGGCGGCGCACATGGTCCAGATCCACGCGGACGGGTCGTGGAAGAGAGACGGCAAGCCCACGTCGGAATGGCCTTTCCACAGGGCCGTGCTGCAGGCCAGGCCGGACTGCCGGGCCGTGGTGCACGCCCATCCGACGTCACTGGTTGCCTTCAGCGTGGTGGGCAAACCGCTGGCCCTAGACCAGTTTCCCGACCTCTGCCGGTGGGCAAACCGCGTCGGCTTCGCCCCGTACGCGATCCCGGGTTCGCAGAAGCTCGGCCAGGTGTTGGGAGAGGTTTTCGCGACGGGCTGCGATGCCACCTTGATGGAAAACCACGGCGCGGTCGCTTGCGGACGAGAGCTGATGGAAGCCTTCCACCGCTTCGAAGCCCTGGAACATCTTGCTTCCATCTTGCTTGCGGGGGCACGTCTCGGTGGGCTGCGCGCACGCAGCGCATCCGAGATGCGGGACGCCGTGGCTCGCATGGATCGAGCCTGGGAGAGAGTCGACGTGGATGGGGCATCGCAGTCCGCCCAGCGAACGGCGTTGGCGGACTCTGTGCGGCGAGCGCACGCGCGTGGACTGCTGGGCAGCCGCACCGGAGCCTTCTCCAGCCGTTGCGGCGACGGCTTGCTGATCGCGCCGGACAGCGCCGACAACGCGGAGCTGCGAGCCGGGGATCTGGTCTACGTGGAGGGCGACCGCAGCGAAACGGGAAGGCCCCCGAACGCCATGGTGGGGCTGCACCAGGCGATCTACGACGCGCATCCCGGCGTGCGTTCCGTCGCCACCGCGCTTCCCGCGTATCTGATGGCCTTCGCCGCCAGCGGTGTCGCTTTCGACACGAGGACCATTCCCGAGGCCTACATCTTCCTCAAGTCCGTTCTCACGCTGCCCTTCGCGGCGCGCTTCGACGGCGAGCTCGTGGCGGAAGTGCTGCACGACAAGGCCCCGGTGGCTCTCATCGAAAGCGCGTGTGCCGTCGTCACGGGAGAATCGCCATTCGCGGTTTTCGACCGTCTGGAGGTCGCCGAGTTCACCGCGCGCTCCATCCTGGACTCTGCCGCCATCGGCGGTCTCAAACCGATGTCCGACGGCGTCCTGCAGGAGATCTGTCGGGTGTACGGTTGCTAGCAATATCGGCGGCAGCCGCAACTGCTCCAGGCTACATTTCCCTGAGGTACCCCATGCGACTTCTCGGTGGTTGCGGAGCGGGAATCCGCTTGCATGTCTCTTGTGGCTGCGCCCTTCTGCTGTTCTTTGGCTGCGGGGGCTCCGGCGAGCCGGCTGGGGGGCCTGGCGGGGCAGGTGGCGCCGGCAAGGGAGGGCAGGGGGGCGTGACGGCGGCCACCCTGGCCACGGGTGGCGCAACGGGCACGGGCGGCATCTCCGACATGGCAGGCAGGTCTGGCGGCGATGGTGGCGTCGCGAGCGGTGGCGGTGGTGGGATCTTTGCTGGCGGTGCCGGCGGGGGCAGCGATGCTGGTGGCGGTCGTGACGGCGGCATTGCAGGGCGTTCGGGCAGCGGTGGTGTCGGCACGGGAGGCGCCTCCGGCGGCGCCGGTGGTGGCGTGAATACCGGCGGCAGGGTCGGCACGGGCGGCGTCACGGGCGGCGGCGGCTCCGGTGGACGAGGCGGTGGCGGGGGAGGTGGAGCTGGCTCCGGAGGTACTGTCGGCGCCGGCGGCACCGTTGGCACCGGCGGCCTTTCGGCTGGCGGCGCGACCGGGGCGTGCGGGGTGGGCGTGCAGAACCAGCATCCTTTCGGCTGCAAGTTCGCATGGGGCATCGCCGATCCCGGCGGCTCGCTCGCCGGCTTTTCCTACTTGCAGTTCGTCTCGTACTGGGTGGACTCGTCGATCAGCGCGTCCGGAACCTACACGAGCTGCGGCGGCTGCCGATGGCTGACGAACAACGTGGCCCCCACCAATCTGATCCCTGCCTACTACGCCTACATCATCGGCTTTCTGGCGCACGCCAACGGCATCGTCGACGGCAACCAGACCGGCGCCAAGAAGCTGACCACGGATGGCGCAGCCCTGGTCAAATCCAAGTACGACGCCATCATCGACGCCTACGCCTGGTATGCCAGGGAAACCGCCAAGGCCTGGCCGAACAAGCCCCTGGTGTGGCTGCTCGAAGGCGACTTCGTCCAGTTCGCGGACAAGGGGCAATCGACTCCCCTGACCTACGCCGAGGTCGGCAAGCTGGCGGCCGACGTTGCCTGCGCCATCAAGACCAACATGCCAAACGCCGTCGTCGCCATCAATCATTCGAGCTGGAACGCGAACGAGGTGACCCAGAGCTACTGGGGCGCCATGAAGGACGTCGACTACGACATGGTGTGGACCACCGGCGTCGGCAACAACAAGGGCTTCATCGAGGCCGGCGCCTCGAGCACTACGTACAACGCCGCGACGGCGACCTACGCCTACCTGCACGGCGCCACGGGACGCACCATTCTGGTCGACACGAGCGCGGGCATCTCGTCGGCATCGGATAGCTGGTCGACCGCGAGCGCGAGCGATCTCAACGCGCGAATCGCCGAGGGCGTGATCGCCGCCAACATCACGGGCACCCGGCCCACCGGCCTGTCGGACAATCTCGCCAAGCTCGCAAATCTCGACGCGCTCCCCTCCTGCCCGTGACCGGCGACTTTCCGCGCCGCGCGTGTGGAAGTCGGGCTAGGTGACCGGCGGCTAGCGCGGATCCCCGTAGAAGGTGCCGCGGCCGTGCGTGCCGACGTAGACGCGGCCGAACTTCTTGGGGTCGCCGGTGATGTGCAGGACCAGGCCCCACTGGTGGCGGTCGTCGTTGATGCGCAGCCAGGTCGCGCCAGCGTTCGTGGAGCGGAAGATGCCGCGCTTGCCTTGCACGGTGCCGACCAGGTACAGGGCGACCATCTCGGCGCGCGGCGCCGCCTTGCCGAAGCCAAAGGCATGGATCTCCTCCACGGCGGGGATCGGGCGGAAGTCCTTGCCGTCGGCGGCGTGGTAGAGGCCGTCGAAGGCCGCCAGCCAGAGATCGCCCTCGCGCTCGGGCGTGGCGTAGAGCCGGTCCTGACCGCCGCGATCGTCGCCGCGATCGGTGCGATTGTCGGCGCCCTTGCCGCCGCGCTTGGGCGGTCCGCCCGGCAAGACGAGCGGCCGCTCGGAGAAGTGGGCGCCGCCATCGGCGCTCTCGAACAGCTTGCCGTCGAAGAGGGCGATACCGTAGAAGCGCTTGGGGTTCTTGCGATCGGCCACCACGCGCGTGTCCTTGGGGAGGCCCGCGCAGGGGCGCCAGCTCTTGCCCCGGTCGGCGGTGACGTGGGGCAGACGGCCCTCGGGCGTCCAGACCCAGGTGGCGCCGTCGGCGGAGACGGCGATGTGTCCGGCGCTGGCCTTGGCGTCGGGTACCGAGGCGGGCTCGTGCCAGGTGCGGCCGCCGTCGAGCGAGTAGCCAAGATGCTTGCCCTTGCGCGCGCGGCCGACACGGACGATGACGTCCGGGGCGAGATCGGCCCCGTTGACGTCGTGGGTGTTCCCGAGGAAGGGCGGCTGGGGAGTTCCGTCGGGCGCGGGCTTGTCGAGATCTCGGTGCACGAAACCCGAGTAGTCGCCCACGGCCGTGATCAGCTGCGCGCCCTCGCTGGGGCTATACAAAGCCAGGGCCACCGTCTCCTCGATGCCCGGGCTCATGACGGCCCAGTGGGTGGGAAGGTTCTTGTCGAGGTTCCGGAAGTCGTAGGTTTCCCAGCCGCCGTAGCCCGTGGTGAACATGGCGTGATCCGGATTGGCCGGGTCGATTTCGACGTCGAACAGCCAGTGGATATCCGTGTCCTTGACGTAGGGAGCGCGGGAGTAGTCGAAGACGGCGCCGCTGGCGAAGACCGGTTTCCAGGTCGCGCCACCGTCGATGCTGCGGAAGATCTCCTCGCCTGCGGGACGGTGGAAGGAGCTGGCGATCAGGACCTTGGGATTGCGCGCGTCCACGGCCACGGCCGCGTACCCGAACCTGCGCTTTGCGCTCGGCTTGTCCGGCGTGATGTCCGTCCAGGTGCCCTTGCGCGTGTCCAGCTTCCAGACCGCGCCGTCCACCATCGGCATGGGACCGGGATCGGTGCCGTAGGTGATGAAGAGGTTACCGTCCGAGGCCAACACCGCGTGGTTGGGTCTGTACTTCGTGGGCTGTCCCGGAACGACATTCCAGGTGCTGCCGCCGTCGTCGCTGCGGTAGAGCCCGGGCCTGCCCATGACCGACACGCCCGAAAAGAGCGTCCGGCTGGCTTTGCCTTTGCCGCCGCTCGCAGGATCGAAGACGACGAAAACGATGCTGCTTCGGCCCCCGCCGCTCCATGCGGGCAGCTTAGCCTCGTGGGCAGGAAGCTGCAGCACGTCCTTCGGGAAGCTCTCGACCTTCTTCCATGTCACCGCGCTGTCCACGCTTTTCCACAGACCACTTCTGCGCGTGCCCAGGAAGAGGATGCGGCCGTTGTTGGGATCCACGGCCATGCGCTCGCCGTTGCCGCGACCGGCCTCGTTGCCCCCGAACTTGATGGGCACGTTGGTGCGCTGGAACGTGCGCCCCCGATTCGAGGAACGCAGGATGGCGCCGTCGGGAACCTCGGGGGCGGTGTAGGTGCCGCAGGCCAGGTAGACCTTGCCGGGATTCGAGGGATCCAGCGCGATGCTCTCCACGCCCATGAGATTGCGATCCGCATAGGGAATCCAGTCGAGCATCGGCTCCCAGCGCCGGGTCTTGGGGGCGCGCCGGTAGGCCCCCCCGATGTCCGTGCGGGCATAGCAGACGTCCCTGGCCTTGGGATGAAATACGATTCCGTCCACGAAGCCCCCACCGACGATTTGCACGCTCTTCCATTCGTAGGGAATCGAACCGGGATTGTCCGCGGCGATCGCCGGGGCGCCAAGGAGTGCCAGTAGCCACAATGCAGAAAGCCGGATGCTCATGGTCTTCATTCCCTGCAACAGAACACGAAACGCCCGGAGGCGGAAGCGTCCGGTGCGGGGAGTCGACGGAAGCAGGGGCAGAGAGCGGCCGCTGCGCCGAGTGGCGCGAGGCAATGACAAAAAATTGAAAGTGGCGGAAGGATGGCTCCGCGGCTCAGGGTATTTTTGGTTCCTATCAATCCGAGGCGGGGGCGCCGCTGCCGTTGCGCGGAAGGTCCCGCGCGGCACGATTTCCTTATGCGGGCTTGCGCGGATTGGATAATATGCGCCGCCTATATGCAGGAGAGAGGACCGATGTCGGCTTGCTTTTTTCATCGAGGAATGTCGCTCTCGTGGGTGGGCGGTGCGTTCGCGGCGTGCGGATTGATCGGGTTCGGGTGCGCGGCCACGCAGCTCGGCGCCACGCCCGCGGAGATCGCGCAAGCGCGTAGCCAGTCCGAGCAAGGCGCGCGTGTCTTCGCCAGCCAATGCGCGAAGTGCCACGGCGAGCGCGGCGAGGGAGTCGGTAGCGCCCCGGCCATCTTGGGTCCGGGCGCGCTTCCCGAATACCCTCGCGACTCGGGAAGCGGGAGCGGCCCGCTCACCGACCCGCAGCTCCTGCAGATCGAGGCGCAGGCACGGCCGGCGGGAGCGGCGTGGCGCGATCCCTTCCGGAACGCCCAGGACCTCTACGACTTCACGCGTACCCATGCGGCCGGAAAACGCGCGGGCGACCTCTCGCCCGCTGACACCTGGGCGCTCGTGAGCTTCATCCTCGCGGCGCAAGGGGCGAGCCTGCCCAGCGGCGGGGTCGGCCCGGCCAACGCGACCTCGATGAAGATACCGAGGCGTTGATGCTTCATCCGACCCGCCGTTCCGTTCTCGCGGCGAATATCGCCTTGCTGGTCGCGGGCGGGGTGGCCTGGGCGGATGAGGCCGCGCCCGCCGCGACCCAGACCGCGCCGGTGGCGACCGATGCCATACCGGGATCGCCCGTCGCGCCGGGCCCGGGCATGTCGCCGCAAGCGCCACCCGTGCCCCCCGCGCCCGGCGGTCGCGCTCCCTCCTTCGGCGCGCCGGCGGAAAAGGGCGCGCCGAGGTTTCGCGTCGGCGGTCGTTTCTTCGGGTACGAGGCGGTCGGCATTGGCAGCAAGCCGAGCAATCCCCCCGAGGGGTATTCCGGCAGCCCCCTGCACGTGCCCATGCTTTCGAACGGCAAGATTCCGTTTTGGGGTGGGGCCGGCTTTACCCTGAATGCGGAATACGGCACCCCATCGCTCAAGGCCTACGTCACCTACTATTTCCGCCTCAACGGCGAGCAGTACCAAAGCTACTACAACCCACAACAAGGGCCGGGCTTCGGCGTGGCCTACCTGCTCTTCACCCCCGATCCCATCGGCAAGCTACGACTGCAGTTCAAGGCCGGGTCATTCGTCGAAGTCTACGGCGGCCCCGGGCAGTGGGGCTGGGGCATCTTCGGTCCCCTGCTCGGCCTCAAGGGCTACGGCGAGACCGCGAGCGCCGACTACGACCTGACCAGAGACGTCCGCCTCACGCTCACGCACGGGCTGCTGGTCAACCCCGGCGTGAACGAGGACTGGCCACGCGGCGAGTACAACGCCTGGATCGAAACAGGCGTGTCGAATTGGGTGCACCACGCGCATCTCGGCATTGCCTACAAGCAGTACACGTTCAAGCTGCACTATGCGTCGGACTACGGAACGGACGATCGCACGCACTCGTGCACGAACCTGAAAGGCCCGCCGCACGACGGCCGCATGGATACCTACCTCGCGGAGGCGCGCTGGCAGGAGAATCCCTGGGGCCAGGTCGGGCTCACCGCCGGCCTCTACAATTTCGATTGGGCCGCCTCCGTCGGCAACGGCGTCTGGTGGGCCGTGGACTGGACCCAGGGCACCCGGGAAATGATCAACAAATACCTGGGGCAGAACAGCAACGGCAACGGCAGGGTCGCCGTGGTCGGCGCCGAGTACAGCTTCAGCATCGCGTCCATGCTCTGGCACCCGCGGAGCTTCAATAGCCGCGCTCCCGATATTCGCGTGTCCCTGGCCGCCATGCTCACGCGCACCCTGGCCACCGACGACTCCGCCTACAAAAACGCGATGGGCTATTTCTTCGGGGTCGACACCGAATACCGGATGACCTCGAAGCTGAGCTTGACCTTCCAGGCCTACGGGGAGAGCCGCGACGCCAACATCAGCGGCCTCGACGAGGCGATTCCCCCGCCCGACCCTTCCGGCGCCAACGTCTGCTACCTCGGCACCCCGAACCACGTCGTCCTCAAGCAACGCTGGAGCGTGTACAGCGTCAATCCCGGCATCGCCTACCACGCCGATTGGACCAGCCTGGACCGCATTCAGCTCATCTATGGGCGTCGCTTTTACAGCGCCGCCGCGGACAACAACCAAGGCCAGCCGTACGACAAGCACATGATCGTGCTCGGCGGCTACGTAACCTTCTAGACCGAAAGCTCTCGACCATGAAGACCGACACTGAAATGGAAACCCTGAGAGGGTTTCCATGCCTTCCCGCGATGGTCCGCGGCCGGCGGAGCCGGCCGGCTCCCCACGCGATCGAAATG
>JAFGPX010000120.1 GCA_016935975.1 Deltaproteobacteria bacterium | reverse complement strand
CGGCGCTGGCGGTCGGGGGCTGGGGATCGCAAGCCCTGGGCTTGACGTGAGCGCCCCGGCGGCGCAACTTGCGCGCATGAGGCGGCCCTCTCAGTCTTCCGGCACGGCCCGGAAGGGGAAACCACAGAGGACACAAAAAAAACAGAGCACGCAGAGGCGGAGGGGAAGCACAAGAGCGCTCGGGGCCGGATCCGAAACCCTTCTTCCTCCGGTTTCTGCGCCCTCTGCGCTCTCTGTGGTGAAAGACTCGAGCTCTCCCGCGTCGCTGTGGTTCCCCTACGCGCAGATGCGCGGGATGGAGGCGCCGCACGAAGTCGTGCGCGCGGAAGGCACGCGCCTGCATCTGCGCGACGGGCGGGTGCTGGTCGACGCCATCGCGAGCTGGTGGAGCGTCATCCACGGCTACAACCATCCCGAGCTGAACGCGGCCTTGCGCAGCCAGCTCGAGGAATTCGCCCACGTCATGCTGGGCGGGCTCGTGCACGCGCCGGCGCAGCGGCTGGCCGATCGTCTGGTCGCTCTGGCGCCGCCCGGGCTTGGGCATGTCTTCTTCGCCGACTCGGGGTCGGTCGGCATGGAAGTGGCCATGAAGATGGCCGTGCAGTTCTGGAAGAACCGGGGCGTCTCCGGCAAACACGCATTTCTGTCTCTGCGCCACGCCTACCACGGCGACACCACGGGGGTGATGAGCCTGGGCGACCCGGTCGACGGCATGCACCGATTGTTTTCCGGCTATCTGGCGCGCCAGCATTTCGTGCCGCCGCCCGAGGGCATGGGGGCCGGACGCGGCGCGGTCCGGCGCTCGGTCGACGAAGCCCTGGCCCTGCTCGCCACGGCCTTGGCCAACTACGGTCCGAGCATCGCGGCCATGGCGTGCGAGCCGCTCATGCAGGCGGCCGGCGGCTTCAACTTCTACCCGCCGGCCTATCTCGCCGAGGCGCGCCGCCTGTGCGACCGGCACGAGATCTTGCTTGTCTGCGACGAGGTGGCCACGGGATTTGGTCGCACCGGTACGCTCTTCGCGTGCGAACAGGCGGGGATCACGCCGGACATCAT
This sequence comes from Deltaproteobacteria bacterium, assembly GCA_016935975.1. Taxonomy (GTDB): domain Bacteria; phylum Myxococcota_A; class Polyangia; order Fen-1088; family Fen-1088; genus Fen-1118. Next base: position 5,766 of record JAFGPX010000120.1, on the reverse strand, counting down.
GGTCCTCGGCAAGGGACTCTCGGCCGGGTACCTGGGACTGTCCGCCACCCTGGCCACGGATCGGGTTTTCGATGCGTTCCTCGGCGAAGCTCACGACAAGGCCTTCATGCACGGCCCCACCTTCATGGGCAACGCCCTGGCCTGCAGCGTGGGCTTGGCGAGCATCGACCTCTTCGTGCGCGAGGGCTACCTCACGAAGATCGGCCGCATCGAGGACATCCTCCGCCAAGAGCTGCTCGGGCTGCGCAGCCCCAAGATCCGCGAGACGCGGGTTCTTGGCGCGTGTGGCGTGGTCGAGGTTCACGACCGGCGGGCTCTCGAGGGCATATCGGAGTTCGCCGCCGACCGCGGCGTATGGCTGCGCCCCTTCGATCGCGTGGTCTACACCATGCCCGCCTACGTGATCGACGAGGCAAGCCTGCGCCGGATCTGTCGGACGATGCGCGCTTGGTTCGAGCGCGGATAGCTGCGGAGAGGAAGGAGAGGGGTAGACTAGGGATCCGATGCGGTCGCGGTGGTTCCTCGTTGCCGTTCTGCTGCTCGCCTCGGCGTTCAAGCCCACGACGCCGCCCGGGGAGCGTAGCGCCGTTTTGATTTCGTGGGACGGGGCCGAGGGTGATCACGTGCGGGCCAACGTCGCGGCCGGCAAGATGCCGCACCTGGCGCGCTTGGCCCGGGAGGGCGCCCTGGTCGACATCGAGGTCACCGGCCACGGCACCGACACCAAACCCGGGCACGCGCAGATGCTGACCGGGTACGATCCCGCCATCACGGGTGTGTACACGAACGCGCGATTCGGGCCCATCCCGCGCGGCTACTCCATCTTCGAGCGCTTGCACCAGGCATTCGGCAAGCAGGGGCTCGTCACCGTCATGCTGACCAGCAAGGGGCCAAACCTGGGCTCGCAAAGCCCGCCCGGCAGCAACGCCGAGCCCTTTTCGCTCGCGCGCGCCAGCATCACCGTCTGGGACGGGGACCGGATCCGCCAAGCCCACTCGGTGGGCCGGCGAGCGCTTCGTTACATCAAGCGCTACGCGCCCAAGGGACGGTTCTTCCTCTTCATCCACTTCGCCGACATCGACGTGGCTGGGCACCTTCACGGAGAGGATTCGCGCGAATACGACGCGGCTCTGGCCGAGTGCGATGCGTGGCTGGGCAAGATCGTGGCCGCGCTCGCGGTCGAAGGCGCCGCCGAGCGCACGTTGGTCTACGTCAGCGCCGACCACGGCTTCGACCGGGGGACCAAGCGTCACAGCCATGCGACACGCATCTTCCTCGGCAGCAACGACCCCGAGTTGTCGCAACCCGGCGAGCAGCGCGATATCGCGCCGACCGTGCTCTCCGCCATGGGCGTCGACCTGACGAAGATCACGCCGAGGTTGCCCGGGAAGGTGCTGAGCAAGCAAGGCAGGGCTACGCCGCCATGACGAAGACGCCGTGACGACGGCATGATCGGCGCGCTGCCCTGACCGCATCGACGGCAATGGCTTCGTCCGGTGCGCGGCGCTCGCGTGCCGGAAGATGGGGGCAGCGTCGTTTGCGTCGGCGCTACCGGCCGGCGATCATTCGTCCGCTTGCTCCCCGACGGGGACTGGGTTGGACGACGTGGCATGGGGCCGCGGCAGCGGACGCAGCGCCAGCAGGGCCTCGGCGCCGCGCAGAAGTCCCATCAGCGCCGCGGCGTCGCCCTGCCTTTCACCGATCAGGTTGTGACGCTCGTGTGGGTCGTTGGCCAGGTCGTAGAACTCCAGCACGCCCGACCTGGCGTTGTCGATGAGCTTGAGCGACCCGCTGAGCAGGGAGCGGCTCTCCCCGCCGTAGCGGAAGCACTCGATGAGCACGGGACGCAGCGTCGGCGCCTCGCCGCGCAGGATGGTCGGCGCGAGGCTGCGGCCGGCCAGGTCGCTCGGGAAAGGAACGCCCGCGAGGTCGGCGATGGTTGGCGCCAAATCAACGCCCCGCACCGGAACAGCGACGACGCGCGCCGGAACCCGTGCGCGAGCCGGTGGAACGATGATGAGGGGGACATGCACATTCTCCTCGTAGAGGCGACGACCATGTACCTCACCACCGTGCTCGCCAAACGCCTCGCCGTGATCCGAGGTCAGGATCAACACAGTGTTGTCTGCCATGCCCTCGCGCGCCACCGCGTCGAGCAGCGTGCCGAGCCCTCGGTCCACGGTTTCGATCTCGCCCAGGTAGCGGTTGTACTCCCTGTCCCCGTCGCCCACGGGCGAGCCCAGGTACGGCTCATGGGGGTCGAGGTAGTGCATCCAGAAGAAGAGGGGCCGGCTCCGATCGCGGTGTCGAATGACCTCGACGGCTCGCCCGGTCATGTCCGGGGTGGAGACACGGTCCCCGGGTGTGCCACCGGCTCGCAAGAGGGCGTCGTCCACGATTTCGAAGTCTCTGGTGATGCCAGCTTGGGGCACCAACATGACGTACGCGATCACGGTGGCGGTCTGGTAGCCCCCCCGTGCCAGTACGGCGGCCAGGGTCAGCGACCGATCGGCGACGGGAACCAGTCCGACCTTCCGCCGATCGAGCACGCGAATGGCCGAGTCCGTCGGATCCACGACCAGATCATCGCCCACCCGCACGTATCGCAGCGTGAGCTGTCCGCCGTACTTGCCCATCAAGAAGGCCGGGACCGAGTGCGCGGTCATGCAGGCAGAGCAGTAGGCGCGCGAGAAGCGAATGCCTCGGGTCGCGAGCCCTGCCATGTTGGGGGCGCGTAGAGGCGACCCCGAAGGGGGCGGGATGGTGTCCCCTCGCAAGGCATCCACGGTGATGAGCAGGACGTTCGGGTGTTGCCATGGATCCGACGGATCGAGCAGGGGCACGGGCCGCAAAGGCTCCAGTGCCTCCCGTGTCGCCGGGGGCACATCCGCCAGCGTTGGGCTCAGCAGGCCAAGCGAGCCGTCCAGAATGCGAATCTGGGGCCCGAGCAGCAAAGCCCGTTCGAAGGCGCGAAACCGCATGACGGGATCCGCGTTGAGCGACAGGATGGACAGGACGAAGGCCCCCGACCAGGCGACGATGATCGCGATGGTGGCCGCAAGGACCTTGCCGCGCAGCCGGTGTCGCGAGACACCCGGCAGCAGGAAGACGAAAGCGGTCAAGAACGCGAGGCCTGTCCCGGCCGGGGCGACGATGGGAAAGGCGCTGACGTACGGCTTGCTGTGGCCGGAGGCGCACAACGCGGCCAGCAACAAGGCGACAGCCAGGGTTGCCAATCCGAGAAACGGCCGGCGGCGCAGCGGCCACGAACCGAGCAGCGCTCCCGCAGCATGCGCCAGCAACCAGGCAGGGGCCAGCAGGAGCACGCTGCAGCAGATGGTCGCCAGCCCCAGGATCGCGACCGTCATGGGAGGCGAGGCCGCCACGACCTCGGCGACCGCCGTGGTCAATCCGGTCGCTGTCGCCGCCAACAGAAACGCCAGCTCGGTCCTAGGCAGAACCGACTCAGGCATCGATGCAACCTCTGCTGGAACCGAGCAAGGCCTGCGCGGCCCGGCGATTCGTGGTCAGGGCGCAGCAGGCGTCGCGGTGACCCGGTCCCACAGGGAACCGCTCGCCGCAGCCGCGAGCCGCGAATCCCTTCACCGCGTGCGGAAGGTGCCGTTCCTCGTGCAGGATCATGTGTTTCCTGGGCTTGTGCCGGGACGTCTGCAGCGAGTGACCATGATGGGGTGACTATGGCATGCGTCACGTGCTGGCGGTAGCAAGCCCTCGCTTTCCCCGAAGAGTCGCGCATGCCTGTCGCGCCCGGACGAGGCACGCGGCGGCTGCGACGCGGATTCTTTTTCCGGCAACCCGGGGAACCGGCCACCCTACCGGCGACACCGCACCGGCACGGGGCCGGGCAAATCGAAACGCGGATGCTTGGCGTCGAAGAGCTTGTCGGGATCGAGGGTGCCGCCGCGCGCGCGCAGCACCTCGGCCATGGCCTCGCGCAGCGGGGGACCGCTTTCGAGGGTGGCCTTGGCGCCGGCGAAGAAGTCGTCGCCGCCGGTGGCCAGGAAGTCGAGGGTGATGATGGTCAGCACTTCGTCGTCGGCGATGGGCTTGCCGTTCGGCCGCAACAGGTTCACGTCGAGACGGCCAGCCTGGCAGCGGCCGAGCACGCGCACGCCCGAGAGCGAAGGCTGCGCGCCGGTCCGAATGAGGTTGCGGGTAAGCACCGCGCGGAAATCGCCCGCGGGCATGCGCACCGTCGCGAAGACATTGTCGAAGGGGAAGGTCTGGTAGAGGCTGCCGTAGGTGAGCGGTCCTGCGGGAAGTCCCGCGCGCATGGCGCCCCCGTTGAGCACGGCCACGTCGCTGGCCGGCCGGGCTTGCCGCATGAGATCGGCGAGCAGGTTGCCGAGCGCGCTCTCCTCGCGGCGGCGGTGCGGCAGCGGACGCAGGACTTCGACGCCCAAGCGCTCGTGGCTCTGCTTGCGAACAGCGGCGAACGCGGACGCGTTCAGCGCGGTGAGCTTGCCGTCGGCCAAAACCTCGGCGCCCTCGTACTTGCCGGGTGCGCACGCGGCAGGCTTGCCCGAGGGACAGATCGCGTGGGGTGGCTTGATGCGCGAGGCAAGCACTCTGCCGGTTCTGCGGTCCAGGGTCAGATCGACGCGGCCGAAGGCGCGGCCGTTGGCGTAGGACTGGATGATGGGCACAGAGCGCACACGATGGGCGATGGCCTGGTGCGTGTGGCCAGCCACGATGGCGTCCACGCTGCCGGAAGGCAGGTCGCGGGCCAGCGAGAAGATCGGGCTCCGCGTGTCGCACGAGGCATGACGGTTGGGATTGGCGAAGTCCTGGCAGGCGCCGCCTTCATGGACCACGGCAACCACGACCTTGGCGCCGGACTTGCGCAGCTTGCGCACCTCTCGCGCGACGGTTTCGGCCAGCGGCAGGAACGCAAGGCCGGCCACGCGGTCGGGCGGGGCCAGACTGCCGGTCGCGGCCGATGTCACCCCCACGATGCCCACCTTGATGCCGGCAACGCTGGCAATCACCGAGGGTCTGACGTTCGGCCAGGCCACGGGCTCGTGCGTTCTTGCATCCACGACATTGGCCGCCAGAAACGGGAAGCTCGCCTGCGCGGCGCGGGCCTTGAGCGCGCCCTGCGGGTCGTCACCTGGCACAGTCGGCGAGGACGCCGGCCCCACCGGGCCGAAGTCGAATTCGTGATTGCCGATCGCGGCTGCCGCATAGCCCAGGGCGTTGTAGGCCGCCACCACCGGCGCGCCCTCGTCCAGGTTCGATTCCAGCGTGCCCTGAAACATGTCGCCCGCGTCGACCAGGACGACCGCCCCACCGTCCCGCGCCCGGGCGGCGCGCAGGTTGCCCAAGAACCCGGCGAACCACGGCAGGGCCGCGATACGCCCGTGCAGATCGCTCGTGCCGACAATGGAGAGCGTGACCCGGGACGGCGCTGCGGCCCTCGTGTCCAGGGAGACGGCGAGGGCGACCAGCGTGAGGAAGAAGGGGCGGAGGGGCACGGAAGACGAAGTATGCACCGGCGCCAACCCCGCTGCGCGCCCCCGCTTCTCTGTGCGCTCAGCAGTCCTGACTCGTGCTAGCCTCCTGCAACCATGTTCAAAGGAGTCATCACCGCGCTTGTCACGCCGTTTCGCAACGAATGCGTGGACGAGGAAGCGCTGCGCCGCCTGGTCGACGAGCAGATCGCAGCCGGCATCGACGGCCTGGTTCCGGTCGGCACCACCGGCGAATCGCCCACCCTGACCAACGAGGAGCACATCCGCGTGGTCG
>JAFGPX010000119.1 GCA_016935975.1 Deltaproteobacteria bacterium | reverse complement strand
GCGGGACGGTCCGCTACTTGGTCTTCTTCGTCATCGCGCTCAAGACGCGCGGTGGAGATCGCGGGGATAGGCGTGAACCCCGACGGCGAATGGATGCGGCAGATGGCGCGCAACCGGACCGACCGGGTGGATGAACCACCTGGTCTTCTTCGGGGAACGGCACCTACGGTACGTGGTGAAAGAGCTCATGGCGCATTACCATGCCGAGCGGTTCCATCAGGGGCTGGGCGGGCAGTTGAGCAACAAGGCGGCCGGGAGCTGACCGAGGTGTGCGGAGCAACCCTCAGCTCTCGCCTCGACGCGAGGAGAACTCGACGCCCTCCGCCACCGCCGCGCGCAGGCGCGCGCTGGTCACGAGGCCGGCAATCCCGGGCCCACCGTGGGCGCCATCGCCCTGGTCCTCGGCGACCACGACCGCGTAGTCCGGCGCAAACCGCAATGGTGATAGACTTGCCGTCCATGGGGACCGAGACGAAGCTCACGAGCGCGCGGTTGCAGACCTACGTCGGCGTGTCTCTTGCGGCGCTATGTCCGGTATTCAATCTGGTTTCCTGGCCATTTCTTCGAGCTTCCTTGTCCCTCCTTGCGGTCTTCACGGGCAGCGCGTTGGTGACCCTGCTGGCTCTGGTGGGTCTCGTGAAGAGCACTCGCTGGCGCTCTGGGCTCCTGGCCGCCCTGGTTGCGTTCGTCGCGCTGATTGCCTCGGTGCCGTCGGTGTTGGCGGTGGTGGTTCGGATCACGATCAGGGTCAGCCAGTTCGGCGAGATGCTGGGAAGCATCGCCGAGGGGGGGGCCGATTCCGCAGGAGCTTCCGTCCTGATTCTGGCGACCGCCGCGCCAATCGCCTTGGTGATTGCCCCGGTTCCCATCTTGTTGCTGTATGCCTTCACCCGAAGGGAAGCCCGATTGCTCAAGCAGCTCGCGCCGACCAGGACGTAGTCCTACGGGATAGCCATGACCGGCGTCCCCGCGCCCAGCCTGGCCTGTAAGCCCAAGTCGGCACAGAAAGTCGTTCCGATGGCTAGATTCCATGCCACGAGCAGGCAGAACCCACCGGTCCCGCGCTCGGGTCCACGCACGGTGATGTCGAAGACGCCCCCACCTCGGCCGAGAACAGCGCCGGGAAACAACCCTTCAACTCTCGGCCCAGGTGGACCGGCGAGACCGACGGCCTGACCATTCTGCTCGACGGAAAACGTCACGCGGTCGAAGGCTCCTTCAGACGATGGAGGTTCCGTGGGTCCCACCGGCTCGCCGTCGATGACCACGTGTTGCCCGAGATCCGGAGCGACGACGCGAAACCTGACGCTAGTTCCGGGCGCCAGCTTCCCGAGCACCGGCTCGCCCAACATGAGCGGGCGTACGCCCGGCGGCGCTGCGGGGCGCTTGCGCTCGCGCGTGAGCAGACGGATCTTCACAATCCGCAGGTCGCCCGCGGTGCAAACGATGTCGTCCGGTCGCATGCTGCCGCCGCCGACGACATCGTCGCCTTTCTCTTGCACGTAGATACAGTTGTCCCACTTGAGCGTGACGTCGAACCGGGCAGAGCAGATGTAGTCAGGCGAAGCCACCGTTACCCAGACAACATTCGAGAAGGAGCTCCGCAGGAAGAAATGGCGGACAACTGACTGGTCGGCCCACACCGTGAACTGGAACCTTTCATCGTCCTGCTGAAATTCCACCGCCTCTCCGCAGACTTCGGAAACGAAGCGCTCCGTCTCGGTTGGGTTTGCCTCAGCGACTTTCGCGCGCCAGATCCTTTGCGCAAAGTCCTCGCTGGTTTCCAGCCAATACCCCCAACCCCGTGGTCCCCGCAGCGGCGCGAATGCGAGCGCGAGGAGCGCAGAAAGCGCAAGCACGAAGCCTACGGAAATCACGGCAACGCCGCTCTTCATGCCCAGGGCCATCGCCCGCAAGAATCTCACGAAGCCAAGGCGGAGGGTAGCCAGGTCGTGCGATACGAAGAGCGTGGTGCCTTCGCGCAAGGCCGGGGGCCTTCGGTTCCAGAGTCTTGATGGAGATCCGCGGAGGGAGGAGCGGGATCGCCGCCTGATGGGGCAAAAGTGAAGGCCGAGGCGGCCGGGGGCGTTCTCGTGCACGGGCCACGCGGCCCTCGCCGTCCAGCCAATCTCTGCCAGGACAAAGGATACGACTACAAGGACTGCGAACACGAGGCTCGACAGCGACGTGTCGTTCCGCACATTCGCAGACGAGGCGAACCGCCACTCGTCGGCTGCGTGCGTGGCCAGCCGCGACGCTGGGTTGTCGAGCGCGCGAACAGTTGGCACAACAACTACCGCGCTCTTCGCATTCGCTGGGAGCGCAAGGCTGTTCATTACGGGGCGCTACTGCACCTCCTCATTGCCTTTCGTGCCGCTCGTCCGCCCCCCGTCGAGTAGCGTCCGGATGAGTGGTGTACGAAGCGAGCAGCCGGCCGAGTGGCGACAAGGGCGGCCACCTCACGGGGTATTTTGGCGTGCTCTCCTCGCACAGCAGCCACCGCCGCCAGTGCGTGCCCGGCCCCGTGCCCGAGACGACGCAAAAGCCAGAAGACAAGTCCGCGCGCTCTCCACCGGCGCCATCTGGCGGTGAGGATGTGGACTTGCCGAACTGACAGGGGCGTCGACCAGGGCGGGATGGGGTAGACTGCCGAGAGTGTCCCAGACACCCTCGTCGGAGCCTCGTCAGACCCGAGAAACCCCGCCGAGCGCGCTCCCTGCACGCGGTCGTGGCCTCGATGTCGCGCTTCGCCAAGGTTCTCCGACGCTCGAAACCCTATTCGAAATGCCTACTGGGCTGCCTACTGGGCCGGGGACTGGCACTTCTGACAGACGATGCAAAATCCACGTCGGATCGCGACGCGTGTGTCGCGATCATGTAGCCTCGTTCACAGAGAGTCGCACGCTTAGGCGTGGCATGATGCTTGCCTTCGCCGCTTGATGGCTGTTCTTTGAGAGCGCGGCCCAACCAGGAAGGAAGATCCACATGAATCTCCGTCGCCTTTCACCGATTCTTGTCTTCACTATGGTGGTCGGCTGTCAGGGCAAGAGCGGGCGCACGACCTCGCG
>JAFGPX010000118.1 GCA_016935975.1 Deltaproteobacteria bacterium | reverse complement strand
GCGGGCGTGGGTGGGCCGTCTGCCGGAAGTGGAACCCTGGGCGGGCAGCCCTTTCAAGGTGTTGGTCGTGGCCAGGATCCGAGCCTCGCCCCGTCGGGGAGAGGCCGCCGACGTCTGCGTCGGCGGGTGAGGGGAAGCCCGCGTTCCTGAGGCAACAGCGGCTCGTTCCGCAAGTCCGATCCCCCTCACCCAACCGTCTCCCCGACGGGGAGAGGGGGCCGGAACGGACCTCTTCGACATCTTGAAGGGGCTGCCCTGGGCGGGTTCCACACCTCCCGCGCCCGGAGCGGTCGGGCAAAGCCCTCCCGCTCCCCCGCGGTGGTGTCGCCGCTCGCTTGAATACCTCCAGTATTCGGCGCTTCGCCGCTCCTTGCATCCTGCCCACCCACGCTCCGCCACGCTCGGTCCGGCGTACCGCGACAGGCTCCTAGATCTCGCCGCGCCTGGCCTCCAGGCGCGCACGGATGTCGTTCATCGTGGCCCCGGTGAGCGGATACCGCCGCAGCGCCAGGGCGGCGAGCAACGTGACGGTCGTGCCGAGCTTGAGCACGTAGGAAAGGGTGGAGCCGAACGCGCCCTCGCGGCGTTTGCCGCCTTCGAGCTCGTCGAAATCGACGACGTCGGCCAGCATCGAGGGCAAGACCACCCAGAAAAAGCCCGACGCGGCCACGCCGAAGCCGCGCGGCCGGCGGGAGGTGGGAGGAGGTACTGCGTTGTAATCATTGGAATTTCTCGTTGACACGGGACCGATGCCCGCCGTAGGACAAACGGGTCGGGGTTTCCGGGCCGTCGAAGCATCTTCCCGCTGCCCCAATCCGGAACCCGAAGGGAGGTAGTGCGATGAGAGCAAGCCGTGTGCTGTTGGTGTCGATGTCGCTGGTGTTCGTGATTGGTTGCGGACGTGGGGGGGGGGGAGCAGGCTCAACCGCGCCTAAGGCGGGCGCTCCGCGGGGCTCGATCACCGCGAGGATCAAGGCGGCAGGCGGGCCGGACCAAAGCGCCATCTTCGGCATGGAAACGCCGAGCGCCTGGTCCACGACGACCGCGGGCGCGGTGCTCGGCCAGTCTTCCGTCCACTCGCAAGGCTCCTATTCGCTCTCGCTGCGGCCGTCGAACGGCAACGGCTTCACGCCGATCAAGAGCGTCCCCTTGACCACCCTGGCGGCGGTGAGCCCCACGCTCGCGGTGGACGTCATGCTGCCCGCGTACCAGCCGAACCCGTGGTGGTACGGGACGGCCCAGGCCTACATCGATTGCCCGTCGCGCGGCATCTGGAGCCAGTTCCTCAATCAGGTCGAGCTGACCGGTAAGCCGCTCGGCGTCTGGAACACCGTCAACTTCACGCTGACCAACAGCCACATCGCGGGTCTGCTGCAAGCCGGGTATTCGGATCTGACCATCACCGTGGTCGTGAACGTCCAGGTGCCGACCACGGGGATCTACCTTGTCGACAATCTGCGCTTCGTGCCCGTGGCCGCCAACGGCTGCGGCGGCCGGCCGAACGGGACCTCGTGCACGGACAACAGCGCCTGCACCCTGGGGGACACCTGCCAATTCGGGACCTGCCGTTCCGGCACCGCGGTGACCTGCACGGCCAGCGACCAGTGCCACGACGCGGGCGTCTGCAATCCGGCCACGGGCGTCTGCTCGAATCCGAGCAAGCCCAACGGCACGAGCTGCAACGACGGCAACGCGTGCACGCAGACCGACACCTGCCAGGGCGGCGCGTGCACCGGCGGCAATCCGGTGGCTTGCGTGGCCAGCGACCAGTGCCATGACGTCGGGGTTTGCGACCCGGCGACCGGAACCTGCAGCAATCCCGCCAAGGCCGATGGCACCGTCTGCGACGACGGCGACGCGTGTACGCAGACGGACGCCTGCCAGGGCGGAACGTGCACCGGCGGCAATCCGGTGGCTTGCGCGGCGCAAGACCAGTGCCACGACGTCGGGGTTTGCGACCCGGCGACCGGAACCTGCAGCAATCCTGCCAAGCCCGATGGAACGTCCTGCGACGACAACGACCCTTGCACCAAGAACGACCACTGCCAAGCGGGAGTCTGCGGCGGGATCGCGGATCCGGTCGTGCCGCCGGCGACGAACGTCGTCATCGACCTTGTCGCCTCGCTGGACGCCTCCACCGGCGAGTCGATTGACGGCCAGCAAACGTTCTCGACACCCACCGCATTCACCCTGCCGGTGGCTATCCCAGTCACTGCCGGCTTGGCGGGCATGGGCACGACGATCCTCACCTTCCATTCCGCCACCTCCTGCGTCGATGTCTCATGCACCTATCGCGGGGCTTCGACGGTGCCACAGGCCACAACTCCGCTCGACAAGCTGCTCGGCCACATGTACAGGCTCCAGTCCTGCTCGGACGGAACCACGGCCGACGCGGCTCTGTCGGTCACGAGCCTCGGGCTGCACGTGGCGTCTGGCGACCTCGGCACGCCGCAGGTCCAAGTCCAGATCCTCGTTGCTCCTGCCGGGGAGACGGGGCCCCCTTCGCCCGACGGCGGCGCGCCGGCCGGCACTCCGGTCCCCGTGCCGCCAACGGACTACCGGCCGGGCCTGGGTTCACACGTCCCTCCGGACTACAGCAAGTCCAAGTGCAACCCGCTGATCGACCGGCGGTTCACGCCCCAGGCCGATCCCAACCTCGTTCCCCTCGATCCCTTCGCGAACTAGGAGGATGCCATGACGATCAGGACTTCCAGTCTTGCAGCAGCAGTCATCGCCGGCATGCTCGTGGCTTCGGCGGCAGCGCGTGCCGACTCCGACCTCGTGAAGAACTGGCCCGCTCGCAATGGCGACCTGGAGGGAGTCGGGCAGGAGGTGGTGGTCGTGCCGCCCAATCAAGAAGTGAGGTTCAGAATTGGAGATCCGGCGAACACGGTGCCGTATCCCCTGGTCGTGCTCGACGTTTTCAGCTATCCCGCTGGGACCCTGCTCGGTGAGGGGAGGTGGGAGGATGCGGGCGACAACGCCCGGGTTCCGGTTCTTCTGCCGGACGGCGGAAAGGTGTGGGTGATCGTTCGCGTCGCGAACTCGGACCCTTCATACCACTCCCACGTTCCCCTGGCAGCGAGCGACGATGGTGGTGCAACTTGGGTTTCCCTGGGGCAATACAATATCTGGGGCCAGCCCCGTATCATTCCCGCCGGGGGCCTGCGGCGCGGCACAGTCGTTTCCACGGTGGAGGAGCCCGAAGGGGCCGGTGGGGCGAGCGACACCGTGTTGATGGTGCTGGAGGACGACAGAGCCATGTACTTCGACGACGATATGGGCATAGACAGGATGTCGCGTCTGACCACCGGCGCGGACTGCGGCACTCTCGGCACCTGCTCAATCCTGGCCGCCCGGCGCACCAATCGCCTGTCCGATCGAAGTAGCTGTAGTTTTCCAGGCTTCGACGTACGGCCCGGAACAACGACCGTGGTTTGGGACGAGTGGGTGGGGGAGAGCGGTCATGACATGGACAACGACGGCCTGAGCGACGCTTTGGAAGGCGTCATGGGCACCTACGATTCCGACGACGACTTCGACGGCGACGGGATCAAGGATGGCTGGGAGGTGCTCGGAATCTACGATTTCGACGACCAGCGCCCGAAGGACTTCTGCCGGAGGAACCTCTTGAATTTCCCGTATTACGGCGCGGATCCCATCCGGCAGGACATCTTCGTCCAGATTGCGTGGCTTGCGAGGTGCATTGAGCCAGATCCCAACGTATGCGCACCCGGACACCCGTCGTCGCCGCCTGGGGTAGTGGACAAGGACGAGCTCCAATGGTCGAAGGACGACGCAAAGGAGTTCGTGCAGATCTTCGCGCCGGACTTTCGCGCGCACGTGGACATCGGGCCGTGGAGTGGCGTCCCGGACACCTACGACTACGGCGACTGGGGCGGGTCCGGGCGCCTGCCGGACAGCATGACCGTCGATTCGATAGAAGGCGATCCAGCCTACGAGTGGTGCGGCTTCTCTCAGGCAGAGGGCGAGAGCTACCACCCTGCGGGCTTGGCCTTCTGCCAGGGCTTCGGACAGCCTGTCAAGGACACCGAAAACCACCTGTGCAAGGGTACCGATTCCCCGCGGTACGGCTACTTCAGCCACATGCTCATCAATGGACTGGCGGCGTGGGGGTGGGGTGGGATGGCCGTTGGGCTTTGTGTGAAAACGACCAAGGGGGACGGCCACACTGCCGTTCACGAACTCGGACACCACTTCGGCTTAGGTCATGGCGGCTACGAGGGCCTGACGTGCAAGCCCAACTACCTGAGCATCATGAACTACTGCCCCAAAGAGCCAGATTTCGGCGGTCCCGGGTCGGACTTCCCAGCTTTCTCCCACGGGTGGCTTCTCAGCGGTAGCACGGATGGCACGCGGGACGTGGTTCTCAACCCAGGGCGGCTCGACGAGAGCGCTGGCCTCGGCACCAGCTTCCCGAGGAACCTCCCGGTGCTGGAGTACGCGAAGTCAGACCTGTTCAGCCTGGTCGACGACGATCCCCAGAGCCCGACCTACGGCGGCATCGACTGGAACGACGACGGCGAGATCTCGGGCCCGGGCACGCTGGTGCAGGCCTACATCAACCGAGGGCTGGGCACCAAGAACGCCCTTGGTCAGCCCAATGGTCCCTGGAGGGGCGACGCTTCCCACATCATCGACGGAGACGCCCAGGCGTTTTCCACGTACGACACGATCGCGCTCTATCCGGCGGACAACAACGAGTTCGGCTTCGGCCTCCGGTACGCGTTCTGGGATGCTTCCGTTGCGGTGACGGAGATCGGTTTCTTGCTCCCCAGGAGAAGGGCGGGTTGCAGCGGCGAGTTCTGCGAGGAGTTCACGAGCTGGTGGGGGACTCGGACCCCCAAGCGAGTCGAGTCGATGCTGGTGGCTGAAGGGCTGGTGGTGTTCCAGGGCGACGACGGCAGCTTGAGCTACCAGGGGAGCATCAACGGCCATCCGGCCAACGGCACATTGAGGGGAGCGTACAGCGGTCCGCCGGCCGCGGTCGTGGCTCCGATGGGATCGTACTCAGGCGGCCACCCAGTGATCAAAGTCTACGCCGGCTCGCGCGTGTCCGGACAACCCGGCCTTTCCAGACTCTATGCCCAGGAGTTCGACCTGGTCACCGGCAAGCTGCTCAACGGGGGATGGCGGGCTCCCCAGTACTGGGAAAACGGCGACACCATCTACCTGCCCGATGACGCCGCGATTGGTGTCACGAGCGGCTACGTCCGGGATGCGGCTGGCGCCGTCACGCCGGTCGTAGTGGCTGCGATCCCGGCCTGGACGTGGGTGCAGGGAAAGGGCAGGCTGCAGCTTGCGATTTTGAGGCAGACCAGCAGTGCGGACGGCGTGGTCCTCGACACCTGGGAACGTTCCGCAATCGCAGCCTTCGGCGGCCTCGACTCGGCGGTGTACGAGGCTGGTCCGGGGCGCATTGGGCTGGCGTATCGGCCGAACGGCACGGCAGATCCGGGCGCGGGTCGGTACTATCTGACGTGGCAGAACCCCATCACGGACGACAAGGGGAACACCTACCAGAGGCCGCGCATCAGCCTCACCAGGGGAAAGAAGCTGCCGGCCGACCAGGCCTGCCAGGCGGCGCACAACTTGTGTTTCCCAAGCTTCGGGGACGTCAGGGACGGGGACGATGGGAGAGACTGGCCGGCTGGAGTATCCTTGCTCTATGCGGGCGGCCACGTGCGCGGAGCAATCGGAGCCGGCACGGGGCACGGGGGCAACCAGTACTTCCCGCACATGGATGGGGTCATCGACCAGGACCAGAAGGACTTCGACGACTACCGGCACATCACGAGGAATCTCGCATGCGCGCTGACCACGTGTCCCACGCTGCACGACTATCCGTAGGGCTGATTCTCCCGGCCGCGCTGGCGAGCGTCGCCTGCGGGAGGAACCAGGGGACGCGCGCCGACGGAGCAAGCGCTGGCGGCAGCATCGCCAGTGCCGGCGGCGGCAGCGGCGGCAGGGCGGGTGGTGGCCCCGGAGGCAGCAGTGGTGGTGGTAGCGATGGTAGCTCAGACAGCCCTGACAGCCCACTGGCCCAGCAGGGGGACGGGGCTCCCGGTCAGGGCGGGGCTCTAGGCCAAGGCGGCGACATCTCCGCGAGCTCGGGATTCTCGAGGTGCATCGAGGATTGGCCGATGGCTGGCGGGCCGCATCCGATGAGACCCGTACTGCCCGTGAAGGCCGGCGAGATCCTCTGGCGGCGCTCCTTCAGCGGAAACACGAGCGGCAGCCTGAACGACGGTGGCCCGGTTCTGTCGAGCAACCGCATCGCGTTCCCGGCAAGCGACTACGTCTACTTCGTGAACAAGGATGGGAGCGGAGAGCAGAGGGTCAAGAACAACGCCTGGGGCTTCTATCCCTCGGCGCTGGTCGCGGACCTCGATGGCAACGTCTACTATGCGACGCCGGACGGCCTGTTCTCGGTGGATGCGAACGGCAGCCTGCGCTGGTCCCATGCCATCACGCCTCCCGCCAACATCGGCGAGTTCGCCATGGGCCTGACGCCGGTGCTGGCCCCCGACGGCGTCGTGTACTTCGCCACTCACGACCAGGCGGTCGGCGCCTACCGAACCAGCGATGGCAAGCTGCTTTGGTCAAGACCTGGGCCTGAAAGCAACAATATCTGGAGAGCGCAGGTCATGGGCGGAGGAGGGAAGGGGTTGTTCGTGGCCTACGACGGGGTCTACCCGGACGCCCGAACGGATGCATTGGACACCAGGGACGGAAGCAGGTTGGGTTCATTCGTCCGGCCGGCGTACGGAGCAAGCTTCACGTGGGAGTGGGGCGCCTGGGTGGAGGGATGGGATCTCGGTGTGGGGTACGGGAACATATATGTCTTCGATACATGCGGGAATCTGCGATGGTCAGGAACTCCCCAGGGTGCCGGGGTTGTTGCGAGTGGGGAGTTGCTGGCCATCTCGACGGATACCCGAAGTGGAACACTGTTGCTTTCCGACATGCATGGCAACGTCGTCGCCGGCCCGGCCCCCGCAGAGGGGTGGCCCGTTGCCGCGGGCGCGGATGGCTCCATCTACATGTTCCGCTGCGACGACGCCGCGACCTCGACCAACCGTATCCTCGCCTATTCCCATGATTTGCAGGAGCTTTGGCGGCTCGATCTGGGAGGCGATGCCTGCAAGGAGATCACCGGCAACGTGATTCTGGACGATGCTGGCGTGATGTACTTCATTCGCAAGGGTGGAAGCCCCACGACGACCGAGGTGATCGCGATCCAGACCGCCAGCCCGGGGCTCGCCGATTCCTCGTGGCCCTCCTTCCGCCACGACAACCGTGGCACGGCCTGGCTGGTTCCCGGTGTCGGAAACACGGACCCGACCGACGGCGGCGACCAGGTGGACGCTCCCGAGCCGCAGGGCGATTGAAAAGGCTGCAACAAGCAGGATCGTCCTGGCACCCGCTAGATCTTGCCCACATCAAGAAGAGGCTTGCATGCGCGCTCACCCAATGCGGCAGCTTGAACGACGACTAGGGCCCTTCGTGGCGGTCCTGCTGCTCGCCAGCGCGGCGTGCAAGAAGGACAGCGGTCCGCCCAAGATCGGGTTCTCGACGTGCATCGAGAACTGGCCGGCCGCGGGTGGACCACACCCGGTCAGGTCCTCCTTGAGCGTGGAGGCACCGAGACTGCTGTGGGCCATCGACGTTGCCGGCTCCCAGTCGCTTGGCGGGCGAATCGTGAGCAGCGATGGCGGGCCGGTGCTGGCGGGCGACAGGCTGGCCTTTCAGGCAGGAGCCTTCATCTACTTCGTCAACAAGGACGGCACGGATCCGCAGTCGTATGGCGCCGCCTCGTCAGGGTCCTACCCGTCCGGGGTGGTGGCGGATCTGGAGGGCAACGTGTATTCGGTTGCGCAGGGAAGCATCTTCTCGCTCGACCGTACCGGGAGGCTGCGGTGGCAAGGCGGAGGTGCCGGTCAATTGCAGGGCGAGTTTCCCTACTACGACCCGCCCGTGCTTGGTCCCGACGGCGTCGTCTACGGCGTGGCGTCCGACGAGCGCGTGTACGCGCTCCGCACCAGCGACGGCAAGACCCTGTGGTCGAAACCCGCGCCCAAGGACAAGTACCACGCGTCCTATATGGCGGGTGGGGTCGGCAACGGTCTGTTCGTGCAAATGGGGGCGGACAGGACCGACGTGCTCAATACGACCGACGGAAGCACTATGGGTACGATTCGGGTGTTGATCGATGGGGTACCAAAGACACCAAGCTCAGGCCTGTCCGATGTCTACGCCTGGACCTTCGGCATCGCGCAGAGCGCTGATTTCGTCTACGATGCGTGCGGCAATCTGAGATGGTCGAAGTGGAGTAGGCTCGCGCCGAATGCTTCCGGGGTTATTGCTGTTGGAGAGCGGCTGGTCGTGACGAGCTACCAGACCGACGAACACGGGAACCCGCTGTCGCCCAACATGATGACTCTCTACGATGCGGAGGGAACGGTGGTCGGTGGGCCGATGCCCGTCGAGGGCCGGCCGCTGGCCGCTGGGGCGGACGGAACCATCTACACGGTCCGCTGCGAGGGCGGAACGCCGCCGATCAACCGCATCGTGGCCTACACCTCCGACTTGCTTCCGCTGTGGAGCTTCGACCTCGGGGGCGACTTCTGCTTGGGCATGAACGGCAACGTGGTGCTCGACGATGACGGCGTGATGTATCTCAAGCGCACCTCGCCCAACCTCTCCAGCACCCAAGTGATGGCCATACAAACCCGCAGCCCCGGGCTGGCCGATTCCTCATGGCCCTCCTGGCGTCACGACAACCGCGGTACGGCATGGCTGGTGCCGGGCGTCGCTACGAGCGGGAACGCGGATGCTCATGAAGCGCAGGAGGTATCGGAGGCAGCCGACCTGCCGGGCGAAACCAGATGACTTTCGCCGGGGCCGCAAAGCCACTACACCACGCCGCGCCTGGCCTCCAGGCGCGCGCGGATGTCGTTCATCGTGGCCCGGGTCAGCGGATACCGTCGCAGCGCCAGAGCGGCGAGCAGCGCGGCCACGGCCGGCACCAAGGCGAACAGGATGCGTAGACCCGTGACGGTGCTCGGATCCTGCAGTGCCCGCCGGGCATCGAAGCCGGTCAGCTCGACCAGGGGACCGGCGCCGAGTAGCGTGACGGTCGTGCCGAGCTTGAGCACGTAGGAAAGGGTCGAGGCGAACGCGCCCTCGCGGCGCTGCCCGCTTTCGAGCTCATCGAAGTCCACCACATCCGCGAGCATCGAGGGCAGGAGCACCCAGAAGAAGCCCGAGGCCACGATGCCGAAGAGGCCGTGGCACAGCACCGAGAGCATGGGGGCCGCCGGGGTATAGAGCACGAAGCTCGCCGCGAGGCCGAGGGCGCCGCCGTAGAGAGCCCAGCGGAGGGCCCGGCCCTTTCCCACCTTGGCGGCCAGCCAGGCCGAAAAGGGAATGGCGGCGGCTCCCAGGATGCTGTAGCTGGTGCCCGCGAGGCCGCCGTAGAAAGCGGCCGTGGCGGGGCTGCCGGCGAGCACGTAGTAGTAGAGGACGTAGAAGCCGAGAACGCCGACCAGCGATGTAGGCACGGCGAAGAGCACCATGGTCAGCAAGAGGATCCGAAACGGCGAGCAACGAAACGTCTGTCGCGTCGTAGCCCAGAAGGCGACGCGCTCTTGTTGGCGCGCCAGCGGGTAGTATCGCTCGCGGACGAAAAGGACGTTGCCGATCCCGGCGAGGATCATGACGGTTCCGGCGACGACGCCCGCCCACGTGGCGCCGCGGGCCAGGTTGGGCGTGCCGTCGGCGTCGGCGAACCAGGGGCGGGCGGCGAACCACCAGGCCCACGCGTTCACCACGCCGGCCAGGGTCTGCACGACTCCCCGCCACGACATGATGGTCGTGCGCTCGTCGGTGTCGGCCGAAAGCTCGGCGCCCAGGCTCTGGTAGGGCATGTTGTAGCAACTGAGGATGGGGGCGTAGGCGCAGGCCGTGAGAAGGACGAACCAGAACAGGGTCGAGGTGTCCCAGGAACGCGAGGCCAGAAACAGGCAGGGCAACGCGGCTCCCGCGAGAAGCGATCCCACGAGGATATACGGCCGCCGCCTGCCCCAACGCGTCCGCGTGTTGTCCGAGCGCCAGCCGAAGTAGGAATCGGTGACTCCGTCGACAAGGCGCGAGGCCGCCTGCGCGATGCCGAGCAGCGACGGCGAAAGGTGCAAAAAGCCGACGAACACCGGCTGCATCAGACCGAAGTAGAGCCAGTGGCCGAAGATGTCCGTCGTTCCGCCGAACGCGTACGCGGCCTTCGCCAGCCGGCCAAGCGTGGGACGGGTCAAGGGTCGTAGGCCTGCTGCATCTGTTGGCGGAGCCCCGAGTGGAAAAAGCGCTGGGGCGAGCAACCGAGCTCGGCCTGGAAAGCCCGATGGCACTGGGAATACGAGCCGAACCCGGCCCTGTCCGCCGCCTCGCCCAGGGTCACGTCGCCGCCGTCCATCAGACGGATCAAACGCAAGAGGCGCAGACGCGTCCGGAAGCGAACGAAGGTCATGCCGACGTCCCGGTGGAAATAGCGGCTGATCTCAGAACCGGCGGTGCGCATCCGGCTCGAAAGCAGGTCGAGTCCGAGGTCGGGAGCCTGGCTGACCGCGGACAGCGCCCGTCGCGTGAGCACGTGCATGGTGGCGGCCGAATGCGCTCGGGGCCGGGCCCCCAGCCAGTAGGCATGCTCCCACAGCTCGGCGCAGGGCTGCTCGACGCCGTCACGGTCCACGATGGCCGAGGCGCGATTGACCAGCGCGCGGAAATCGCCGTCCGGGAGCCGAAGGCGCAGCGGGAGCATGACCTGGTCCGCTTCGGCGCGCAGGACGTCCGACGAGAGAGCGGGATCCATGCCGATGGCGAAGAGGTACAAGTCCGGCGAGGCCGCGAGCAGGACGTGATCCTGGGCGGGGGGAAAGCGCAGGAGGTCGCCTTGCTCCACCTCGACGACGGTTTCGCCGATACCGAAGGCCGCGCGACCGGAGGCCACGAGGTTGATCTCCGGCTCGATGTGGAAGTGCCGGGGCCGCCGTCCCCAGTTGACCGGTGAGTACTTCCACACGAAGGCGCGCGACGCTCCTTGGCTCGGAAGGAAGCCCTGATGGACGGCTTGCCGGGCGGCGTTCATGGCACCTGCTTTCAATGTACCGCACGAGACCCAGCACTGGCTCGGCTTCTTCATGGCGACCGCGTCATCAGGCACGCCAAGCAAGACGGAAATCGAGGGCTGCTGCCACTGCGGTCCGTGACATACTTGCCTGAGAAGCCACGCAGACGCGTCGCGCTCTCGCCCGGCCCAAGAGTAGATCTATTAATGATTCCATACAGTTCCCGTGTCGTTGTGGAATGCGGCAAGCAGCGGGCCTCCACAGGGCTCTGCAGAGGAGAAGACGTGATGCCACTCAAGCTCGTTCTTTCGGTAGTTGTTGTGCTGGCAGCCCTGGTCGGCTGTAGCTCGCCCGATCGGTATGGCGCCACTTCGCCGAGCGGTGGCGCCACGAGCACCGGCGGGATATCGGACACCGGAGGCTCGGGGGACGGTGGCAGCGGAGGCTCGGGCGGCGCAGGCGGCCAGAGCGGGTCCGGTGGCGCAGGCGGCACGAGTACCCCCGGCGCGGGCGGCAACAGCGAGGGCGGCGCGGGTGGCAACACCACCGTTGGCGCGGGCGGCAGCAACAGCGGCGGCGCGACTGCCAGGGGCGGCAGCGGCGGCTCCGGCGGCAACGCCACCGGCGCAGGCGGCGGCACGACTTCGCCTGGCGGTGCGGGCGGCAGCAACAGCGGCGGCGCGACGGCCAGGGGCGGCAGCGGCGGTTCCGCCGGCGCCCGTGGCGGCGCGGGCGGCAGCAACAGCGGCGGCACGACGGCCAGGGGCGGCAGCGGCGGCTCCGCCGCCTCGGGCGGCACGACCACGACGGGCGGCAACTCCGGCTCGGGAGGCACGACCGGCACCGGCGGAACGACCGGCCCCACCGGCCCCATCGGACCTTGCGACATCTATGCGTCCGCGGGTACGCCTTGCGCCGCAGCCCACGCCACGGTTCGCACCCTCTATGCGGCGTATCCCGGGCCCCTCTACCAGGTGCAGCGAGCCTCGGACAAGGCCACCAAGGACATCATGGTCAACGACAAGGGCTTCGCCGACATGGCCAGCCAGGACTCCTTCTGCTCGGGCACGACCTGCACCATTCCCATCATCTACGACCAGTCGGGGAACGGAAACCACCTGCGCGTCACCTGGTGGGCGTACTGGCTGCGCAACGGCGCCAAGCCGGCCAATGCCAAGGGTCAGGTAATCAAGGTGGGC
>JAFGPX010000117.1 GCA_016935975.1 Deltaproteobacteria bacterium | reverse complement strand
GCTAGAGCAAGTTGTCGCCCATGATCGCGGACAGCAGGAAGAGCCCGAGGATCACGCGGTACACCACGAAGCCGTAGGTCGTGCGCGTGCGCAGAAAGCGCAGCAGCCAGGCCACGGACAGGTAGCCCGAGACTGCCGCCGCGAGCAGACCGGCAAGGAGAGCCGCCGTGCCGACGTCTCGATTCGCCAGCAGCTTGGGCAACTCGAAGAGGCCTGCGGCGGCCACCGCCGGGATGGACAGCAGAAACGAGAATCGGGCGGCAGCGTCGCGGCGAAAGCCCAGCAGCATGGCCGCCACCAGCGTGATGCCCGAACGCGAGGTGCCGGGGACCAGGGCCAGCGCCTGCGCGAGCCCGACGAGCACGGCGTCGCGCAGGGTAATGGCTTCGATGGCCCGGGCGAAGCGCGCCGTCTTCTCGGCCACGGCCATGAGGACGGCGACCGCGACGAGCATGCTGGCGATGACCGCGAGCGAGCGTAAGGGACCCTCGATGGCGTGTCTGCCGAGCACGCCGGCCACGCCGATGGGCACGGTCCCCGCCACGATGTAGAACAGCATGCGCGCCTCGAAGCTCTTGCGGGTTTCGGCACGGGCCGCAGCGGCCAACATGCGACCCAGGTCGCGCAGGAAGAAGCCGACCACGGCCAGCAGGGTGCCGAGCTGGATGACGGCGGCAAACGCGGCTCCGCCGTCTGGCCAGGAGAGCAGGGCGGGCACGACGCGCAGATGCGCGGTGGAGGAGATGGGCAAGAACTCGGTGATGCCCTGGACGAGCCCGAGGACGGCGGCTTGGAGGATGGTCAAGGTGGAGCCAATCTACACTGGATCGGACCGGTCACAGCCAGTGGACCTCACCCGCGTGCACGGCGATGGTTTCGCCTGCGGCCGTGCGCAGCACGAGAGCGCCCGCGTCGTCCACGTCCGCGGCCGTGCCCTCGATGCGGGTCTGCCCACGGCTTGCCCAGCACTGTTGGCCGAGGAGGGCGTGCCGCCGCCAGACGGCCAGGCCGGCCGCGGGTCCATCCACGAGGTAGCCGTCGTAGAGCGGCTCGAAGGCGTTGACGAAAGCGGCGAGCAGGGCGCCGCGTTCGAGCCGTCTGCCGCTCACCAGGCGCAGCGAGGTGGCGACTTGGGCGAGCGATGCGGGAAAAGCTCGGCTGTTGACGTTGACGCCCACACCGAGCACCACGTGGCGCACCCGCTGCCCTTCGCTCGTCATCTCGGCGAGCACCCCGGCGACCTTGCGCAGGCCCGCGGGAGTGTCGAGCAGCACATCGTTGGGCCACTTGAGGCGCGGCGAGAATCCGAGGGCCGCCAGCGTCTGGCCGAGCGCCGCGCCCGCCAGCAGGGCGAGTGGCGCCGCCAAGCGCGCGGGCAGGGCCGGGCGGAGCAGGAGCGAACCGTAGAGGTTGTCGCCCGACGGCGAGTGCCAGACGCGGCCTCGCCGGCCGCGACCAGCGGTCTGCACGTCGGCCGCGACCAGCAGCCCCTCTTGTGCGCCGGCCGCGGCTCGGCTGGCCACCTCGTCGTTGGTCGAGCCACACGCGGGCAGGAACTCGTAGCTCCGGCCGAGCCGCCGGCTGGCCAGCGCGGGCAGCACCACCTCGGGCGCGAGGTCATTTGACATGGGAACCCTGGGAGGGTTCCCAAACCCTCCCGCGATGGTTCGCTGCCGGCAGAGCCGGCAGGCTTCCCACGCGATCGCGCCAGCTCATTGTCCCGGGCCGTTGATGCCGATGTCGAGCGAGAGATCCACGGCTCTCGCCGAATGGGTGAGAGCGCCGACCGAGACGATGTCCACGCCGGCGCGGGCCAGCTCGGGGATACGCCGCAAGGTCACGCCGCCCGAAACTTCGAGGAGCGGACGCTGCGGCAGCGGCCCCGTCCGCGCCACCGCCCGATCGAGGTCGGCGGGACTGAAGTTGTCGAGCAGGATGACGTCGGCTCCGGCCGCCAGGGCCTCCTCGAGCTCGGCGAGCGAGTCGACTTCCACCTCGATCCTGAGCCCATGCGGCGCCCGGCCGCGCGCTTTCTCGACCGCCTGGCGGACCCCGCCGGCGACGGCCACGTGATTGTCCTTGATGAGCAGGCCGGAGCCGAGGTCGCAGCGGTGGTTGCTGGCCCCGCCCACGCGCACCGCGTACTTCTCCAGCAGACGAAAGCCCGGCGTGGTCTTGCGCGTGTCCGCGATGCGCAGGCGCGAGCCGGCCGCGGCCTCGACGAAGGCTCTGGCCAGGGTCGCCGTTCCCGAGAGCCTCTGCACGAAGTTCAACGCCGTCCGCTCGGCGGCCAGCAGCGAGGCCGCCCGGCCGCGGTAGGAGGCCACGGCGGTTCCTGCCGCGATGCGGTCGCCATCCTTGGCCGACTCGGCGGCGACCACCTCGGCATCGACGCGTTGGAAGACCAGCGTGCACAGGCCCAGCCCGGCCAACACCAAAGACTCGCGCGCGACGAGCTGCGCCGTGGCGGTCGCGTCCCTGTCGATGACCGCTTCGGTCGTGACGTCGCCGCGCCCGAGATCCTCCTCGAGCGCGAGGTCGACCAGGCGGAGTACGGCAGGGGTGGCGAGCAGCGCATCGAGCATGGGCGCAGGATAGCGCGACCCGCCCACGAGCGATACGGGTGGCAGGGCGCCGGCGCGGTGGGAGGGTCAGTTGACTCGGCTGGCTCGGGCGCGGTAGTAGAGCGCCGATGCGGGTAACTGCCGGCGCCGAACGCGGGCGCAAGCTGCGAGCGCCGCGTGGAGCCAATACCAGGCCCACGGGCGCGAAGGTGCGCGAGGCCATCTTCAACATCCTGGGGCCGCTGTCCCCGGACGCCGTGCTCGATCTCTACGCAGGCACGGGTGCCCTGGGCATCGAGGCGCTGTCGCGCGGGGCCAGATGCGCCACTTTCGTCGAGCGCGACGGCCGCGCCCTAGCCGCCTTGCACCGCAACCTGCGCCAATTCGACCTGACCAGCCGGGCGCGGGTCATGGAAACCAGCGTGACCGTCGCGCTGCAACGCCTGTGCTGCGAGAAGTCGCAGAGATTCAGCTGCGTGTTCCTGGACCCGCCCTACGCGGCCGGCGAGGTCGAGCCCGTGCTGGCCCTGCTCTCGGACGGGCGGGTGCTCGACAACGGCGCCGTGGTCATTGTCGAGCACGATCGCCGCCACCTGCCACCCGAGCGGGTTGGCGCTCTACAGTTGGTCGACCGGCGTTCCTACGGCGACACCGGCTTGTCCTTCTATCGCCGGCAAAGGGAGCTGGCCTGATGCCGGGTCGCGCTCGTCTGGCCATCTATCCCGGCACGTTCGATCCCATGACCAATGGGCACTGGGACATCCTGCGCCGGGCCCTGGGGCTGTTCGACCACGTGGTGGTGGCGCTTGCGGTGAACGTCAACAAGCGGCCGCTTTTCCCCCTGGCGGCCCGCATGCGCATGATTCGCGACGTTGTTGGCGACGACCCCAGGGTCGAGGTCGATTCCTTTCGCGGTCTTCTGGTCGACTACGCCCGCGCCCGTGGCGCCCATTTCCTGATTCGCGGCCTGCGCGCCGTGGCGGACTTCGAGTACGAGTTCCAGTTCGCCCACATGAACCGCCAGCTCGCGCCCGAGATCGAAACCATCTTCTTGCCCACCAACGAGGAGAACTTCTATGTCTCCTCCTCCCTGGTGCGCGAAGTCGGCCGCATGGGCGGCGACGTCTCGCGACTGGTCCCCAAGGCGGCTCTCCGTACCCTAAAGAAGAAGTTCAACAAGCGCCGATAACATGCGGACTCGCCTAGCGAATCGACTGTCGGTCGTGGCCCCGTCGATGACCGTGAAAGTGACCGCGCTGGCAGCCGAGA
Source organism: Deltaproteobacteria bacterium (assembly GCA_016935975.1). GTDB lineage: Bacteria > Myxococcota_A > Polyangia > Fen-1088 > Fen-1088 > Fen-1118. The sequence goes on along the minus strand of JAFGPX010000117.1, from coordinate 12,958 downwards.
TGCGGGCCCGCGGCGTGGACGTGGTGAGCCTGTCGGCGGGGGAGCCGGACTTCGACACCCCCGCGCACATCAAGGAGGCGGCCAAACGCGCGCTGGATGCGGGCGCGACCAAGTACACCGCGGTGGAAGGTACGCCCAGGCTGCGGCAGGCCGTGGCCGCATGGCTCGCCAAGGCCCACGGTTTTCCGGTTGCGCCGGCCGAGGTGATGGTCAGCGCGGGTGCCAAGCAGGCCATCCACAACGCCTTCCACGCGCTGCTCGACCCGGGCGACGAGGTCCTTCTGCCCGCGCCTTGCTGGGTCAGCTACGCCGAGATCGCCAAGCTGGCCGGCGCCAGGCCAGTGCCCGTGTTGTCTCGGCCGGAAGATGGTTTCGCGATCGATCCGGCCAGGATCGCCAAGGCGGTGACCCGGGCGACCCGCATGATCGTCCTTTCCTCGCCCTCGAATCCCACGGGCGCGGTTTTTGGCGAGGCCGCGCTGCGCGCCGTCGCCGACCTGGCCGAGCACCACGACCTGTGGCTGCTCACCGACGACGTCTACCGCGGTCTGTGCTACGGCGGGGCGCGCTTCGTCCAGCCCGCGACCTTCGGTCCCGAGATACGGCGCCGCACGATCATCGTGGACGGCGTCTCCAAGTCGTACGCCATGACCGGCTGGCGCATCGGCTTCTGCCTGGCGCCTCCCGAGGTCATCGCCGGCATGGCCACCCTGCAGGGGCAATCCACCACCAACGCGGCGGCCGTCAGCCAGGCGGCGGCGTTGGCCGCTCTGGAAGGACCACAAGAGGATCTCGAACGGATGCGGGCGGCGTTCGACGAGCGCCGGCGGCTCATGCTGGCCGGCCTGCGGGCGATTCCGGGCGTGACCTGCGTCGAGCCCAAGGGCGCTTTTTACGCCTTCCCCGACGTCGCCTCGTTCTTCGGGAAGCAGACGCCGGCCGGCCGGACGATTCGCGACGACGTGGCGCTGTGCGAGCACTTGCTGGAAGCCGCCCAGGTCGCGGTGGTGCCCGGCAGCGCCTTCTTCGCCCCGGGCTTCGTGCGCCTGTCCTATGCCACCTCGGCCGCCAACATCGAGAAGGGGCTCTCCCGCATGGCCAAGGCCCTGGCCGAGCTGCGGTAGCAGAGTCTCACCACAGAGGACACAGAGAACACAAAGACGGAAGGGGGCCCGGATCCGGATCCGAACCCGTCCGATTCCGGTCCGGGCTCTGTGTCCTCCGTGTCCTCTGTGGCTTGTTCGTTCGGCTACCCGTGCCTTGCACGGGCCCGGGACTCGAAAACACTCGGCGCGCTACGAGGCCGTCGTGGCGCGCTTGCGGCGCAGCTTCTCGACCAGGGTCGTGCGATTGAGGCCCAAGAGCTCGGCCGCGCGGTTCTTGTTGCCGCCGGTGCGCTCGAGCGCTTCCGAGATCATGCGATCCTCGACCGATTCGAGGATGGCGCGCAGGTCGGTCCCGTCGGTGGGCAGGTCGGGTATCGGGGTCAACGGTGTGACGCGTCCCGTGGGGCTCTGGCGCACGTGCGACGGCAGGTCGGCAAGGCCGATGGGCCCCGAAACCTTCAGGACGACCAGACGCTCGATCGTGTTTTCCAGCTCGCGGATGTTGCCCGGCCAGTTGTACTGCTTGAGGGCGGTCAGGGCTTCCGGCGTCAGCCCCGTGACACTGCGGTGGTTCTTGTCGTTGAAGCGCCGGATGAAATGCTCGCACAGAAGGGGTATGTCCGTGGGCCGGTGGCGCAGGGGCGGCACCTCGACCGGGATGACGTTGAGGCGCCAGAACAGGTCGGCGCGGAAGCGTCCCGAGGCCACGTCCGAATCGAGCTTGCGGTTGGTGGCCGCCAGGATGCGCACATCGATGCATTGGTCGACATCCTCGCCCACCGGGCGCAACACGCCGTCCTGAATCAGGCGCAAGAGCTTGGTCTGCATCACGGGCTCCATCTCGCCGATTTCGTCGAGCAGGATGGTGCCGCCATCGGCCTCGGCAAAGCGTCCGGTGCGCGCCGTCGTCGCCCCGGTGAAGGCGCCCTTGGCATGGCCGAATAGCTCCGATTCCACGAGCCCCGAGGGGATTGCGGCGCAGTTGACGGCCACGAAGGGCTTTCTGGCGCGGGGCGAACCGGCCACCAGCGAGCGAGCGACGAGCTCCTTGCCCGTGCCCGATTCGCCGGTGATGAGCACGGTGCAGTTGGTGTCCGCCACCTGGGCCACCAGCGAGAGCACGCTCAGCATCGTCGGGTCGTTGCCGAGCAGCCAAGGGGCGTGCCGATCCCGCCAGGCGATGGGATCCGGTGGTACGGCAACGGGCACGGCGCCGGGTAGGCCAAGCGCGGCGGCCAGCGCTTCTTCCAAGCACTTGAGGTCCACCGGCTTGACCAGGAAATCGCGCGCGCCCGAACGCATGGCACGCACGGCATCGGGCACTTCCGCGCTTCCGCTCATCACGATGACCGGCGTGGATGGGGACTTGGCACGGACCGCATCGAGAATGTCGAAGCCATCCACGATCGGCATGCGCAGGTCGGTTACCACCACGTCGAAGCTCTCGCGCGCGATGCGATCGCGACCACCTGGCCCGTCGGCGGTGACCACTTCGTGCGCAACCGACCGCAGAAGCCGCGCCATGCCCCGGCACAGGGCCTCTTCATCATCGCAAAGCAGTACCTTCGCCATACGCGCGCCTCGAAGTAGCCATCCATCCTACACAAGGACGAACTCCGAGCGAACACAATGTGACGCATGAGGCGGCTCGGGTCAAGAATCTCGGCGACGATGCCGGCGAAGCGAGGCAACGGTATCTCTTGATTGCGGTGGCGGGCCTGCGTATATCCGGGGCATGGCCGACCCCGTACGCACGCTCCTGCTCGAAATCGAGGAACAGTGTGGGCAGATCCCCGGTTGCGAATTCCGTAAGGTGGCTGGCGGCGAGACGCGCGTGCGCAAGCTCAGGACGGCGTTTTCCACCGCGGTTTCGCCAGGGTACGCGGCTTTCGTCTCCCGCTACGACGGCGGCCGTCTCTTGCGTCCCGCCGCGCCTCCGGTCGCGGCGGCCGAGGAGCCGGGCGGGGACGAGCCAGCCTCCGGCGGGAAAGAGGGCCAGGGGGCCGACGACGGCATGTACCTGCAGATCCTCGGTTTCGAAGAGAGCCAGCGCGTTCTGCACGAGTCCGGCCAGCCCCAGGATTGGAAGGGGCTATGGCCCGTGGCTCAGCGCGGGGCGCGCGTCTTTGCGCTCGACTTCGAGGCCGCGTCCGAGGGCGAACAGCCGGTCGTCGAGGTCGGCGAGCACAGCGTGGATCGGGTGGGGAGCAGCTTCCTGCGTTTTCTGTCGGCCTGCTTGGGCGAGATTGCCCTGGGCGACGGCGCCGAACCGCTCGTGCTCGCGCGCGAGCTGTGCCGGAGGGATCCCGGCCTGGCCGAGCACTGGGTTCACTTGATCGACTTCCTCGAGGACAGCGGTCGCAAGAACGAGATCGACGCGGTTCTCGACGAAGCCTTGCGCTGCGCCAGTCCACCTGGTCCGGCGCTGGTCACCCAGGTCGCGCTGCGCGCTCTCGACAAGCAGGAATCCGGCCGCGCGCTCGCCGCCATCGAGGATGCGCTGGGCCTGGAGCCGCTCACGGCGCGGGATGACGATGCACGCCTCGACGCCGCCGCTATTCTGCTCGTTCTGGCCAACGAGCGAGGCGACGACAAGGCAAGGCAGCGCGCGCTCGAGGCCCTTGGCGGCGCCGCTGCGTCGACCGGAGCCTATTGGCGGGGCGAGACCGTTCGCGCCTTCGCGCTGGGGGACGTGCAGCGCGCGCAGTTGGCCGGTCGCGTGGCCCAGGCGCTCATCGCGAACGACGCGGACACTCCGCGCATGTCGCCCTCTACCCCGGGCTTGCTCACGGCTTTGCGCGCCTTGCTCAAGTCGCGCGAGGCGCTGGAACAGGGCGACCTGGACGAGGCCGTGCGCCAGGCGCGCGTGGCGGTCGGCGAACGGGCAGATCTCGGTATTTGTCATGCGGTTCTCGCCGAGGGGCTCAACGCGACCAGGGCGCGCGGGGCGCTCGAGGCCGCCCTCCGGGCCACCGAACTGAATCCAGCCCTCGTCGACGGCTGGCGCGAGCTGGGTGACGCCTACATGGAAGCGCACCAGCCGGCCAAGGCCGAGGAGGCCTATCGCGAGGCCCTGTCGCGCGACGAGAGCTACGCCCTGGCGCGCGCCAAGCTGGCCCAGGCCCTGCTCGAGCAAGGCCGCTCGCGGGAGGCTCTCGACATGGCGCTCTCGGCGGAGGATCGCGGGAGCGACGCGTTCATGGTGGCGGCCATCCGCGGCGACATTCTGGCCGAGATGAGCCGTCACGAAGAGGCCGCCGAGTCCTACGACCGGGCCCTGCGCATGGAGCCGGAGGATCACTGGATCCTGCACCAGGCGGCGATCGCCCACAGCCGGGCCGGCAACGACGAGCGCGCCGCCGACCTGTTCGAGCTGGCCCTGCGCTACGACCGGGACGGTTGCCACCAGACCCTGGTGGACTACGGCGATCTCTTGCGTCGGGTCGGGCGTATCGGCGACGCGGTCCGCATGTACCGCAAGGCCGTGGCCGCGGTGCCCGGCGATCCCGACTGGCGCCGCTTGTTGCGCGACGCCGAACGCGAGCTGATGGCCGCGCCGAATTGACGAGCGAGTGCGATTGACCCCATGAGAACATGCGCGGTAGCCTGCCTCCGCGATGGCGAAGCGGGGAAAGCCTGGCCCTGGATCTATCGAAGCCGCACTGCTCGAGCGCGTCAAGGAGCTGGGCTGTCTTTACGCCATTTCGCAAATCGCTCAGCGTTGCGAAGGCTCGCTCGACGCCATCTTGCAGGAAGTGGCCGGAGCGATTCGACACGCCTGGCAGTATCCGGAAATCGCCTCGGCGCGGATCGTGCTCGACGGACGGGTCCGGGCGCAAGCCGGCAAGGGGCCGCGCCTGCACACGCAGTTGGCGCCGATTGCCGTGCGTGGCAAGACCCGCGGCACCGTCGAAGTCATCTACTCGGAACGGCGGCCGAAGAGCGACGAAGGCCCGTTCCTCAAGGAAGAGCGTAGTCTGCTCGAGGCGGTGGCGGGGCAGGTGGCTGCCATTCTCGAACACGAAGAGGCCGAGAGCGAAAAGCGAGCACTGCTCGATCAGCTTCGCCACGCGGATCGGTTGGCCACAATCGGACAGCTTGCCGCGGGAATGGCCCACGAGCTCAACGAGCCGCTCGGCGGGATACTGGGCTTTGCGCAATTGGCGCGCAAGAGCCCGGCCTTGCCGGCCGAGGTGGCGGGCGACATCGATCGCATCGCTGCGGCCGCGCTGCACGCGCGCGACGTGATCCGAAAGCTCTTGCTGTTCGCGCACCAGACACCGCCCGAACGCATGCCGCTCGATCTCAACCGTCTGGTCGAGGAGGCATTGCAGCTTCTGCACTCCCACTGCGAGAAGGAGGCCGTGGATATCCGGCTCGCCCTAGCACCGGACCTGCCGCCGGTGGTGGCGGATGGCGGGCAATTGCTGCAAGTGCTGACCAATCTGGTGGTCAATGCCTTGCAGGCCATGCCGAACGGGGGCAATCTCACGATTGCCACGGCCGCGGACGCAAGGCATGCCCTGCTGGTCGTCGAAGACACCGGCGTGGGCATCGCCAAGGACGTGATGGACAAGCTCTTCCTTCCCTTCTTCACGACCAAGGACGTCGGCGGTGGCACCGGCCTCGGTCTCCCCGTCGTGCATGGCATCGTCACCGCTCACGGTGGCAGCATCCAGGTGCGAAGCAAGGTCGGCCAGGGCGCGCGTTTCGAGGTGCGCCTGCCGCTTCGAAGCGGCCGCTCCGTCATGGAGGCATCGTGACGGCGCCCGCGAGCCCGCGCGTTCTCGTGGTGGACGACGCTCCGGACAGCGTCGAGGTGGTGCGGCGCAACCTGACGGCCAACGGGTGCGAGGTCCTCACCGCGAGCAGCGTCGCGCAGGCCGTTGGTATTCTCGACGGTGAGCCGGTCGACCTGGTCATCACCGATCTGCGCATGCCCAAGGTCGGCGGCCTGGAGCTGGTGCGCCACGTGCGCGAGAACATGCGGAACACGGAGATCATCGTCGTCACGGGGTATCCTTCCATCGGTGGCGCCGTGCGGGCGATGAAGACCGGGGCCGAGGAGTACTTGCCGAAGCCCTTCACCGATACCGAGCTGCTGACCGCCGTGGAGTGCGCCATGGCCAAGCTGCGCGCGCGCCGGGCCGCCCATTCGAACGGCGATGGGGGGGGCCCTCGGATTCAAGGCATCATCGGCGAATCGCCGGCGCTGCGCGAGGTCCTGGACGCTGTTCGGAAAGCGTCGGCCTCGAACGCCACCGTGCTCTTGAGCGGGGAAAGCGGCACCGGCAAGGAGCTGGTTGCCCGCGCCATCCACTACCAGAGCGCGCGGGGTAGCGCTCCCTTTGTCCCGGTGAACTGCGGTGCGGTGCCCGAGGGCCTGCTGGAGAGCGAGCTTTTCGGCCACGTCAAGGGCGCGTTCACCGGCGCCACCGAATCCCGCGCCGGCTTGTTCCACGCGGCGGACGGCGGCACCTTGTTCCTCGACGAGATCGGCGAGATGAGCCTGGCCATGCAGGTCAAGCTCCTGCGCGTCCTGCAGGACAAGGAAGTGTGGATGGTCGGGGCGAGCCGCCCGCGCCGGCTCGACGTCCGTATCATCGCGGCCACCAACATCGATCTCCCGAGGCTGGTCCGAAGCCGCGCCTTTCGCGAGGATCTCTTCTACCGCCTCCACGTCATCACCATTCCCATCCCACCGCTGCGCGAGCGGGGCGACGACGTGTTGCTTCTGGCGCAGCACTTCGCCACCAAGCTGGCCAACGAGCTCGGCAAGCCGGTGCCGCGCTTCTCCGACGACGTGTTGCGGGTGTTCCGCCATCATCACTGGCCGGGCAACGTGCGCGAGCTCGAGAATGTCATCCAGCGCCTGGTCGTCATGGTCGAAGACGACGTGGTCGAGATCCCGGATCTGCCGTGCATCATGCGCTTCTCCAGCGCGGGCGACAGTCGCGTGACGCGGCCGCTGGCCGAAGTCGAGATGGAGCACATCTGCAACGTGCTCGAGTTCGCGCAGGGCAACAAGACACGCGCCGCCGAGATTCTGGGCATCGACCGCAAGACGTTGCGCGACAAGCTCAAGACCCTGGGCATGGGCACGAGCGATTGCACGCACGCGGGGAGTATCTCCCCAGTGGGGGAATTCTCTCCAGGCCTGCGCGCCTTGGATGGCGACAAGACCGCCGGCGGCTAGACACGATCATCGCCGGGCGCCGACGGGGTGGGGTGGCCTGCGCGCCCGTGGGTTGAGCCCGGCTCTCATGGCGTGAAGGTTGCATCCGCCGCGCTGCCGTGGCTGGGCCGAAGCGCCAAGGGACCCAAGGGGTTTCTCCAGGAAGAAGACGGCGAAAAGCCAGCGCCGTGCGGCTGTGCTCGACCTGTCGTCACCAGTCTGGCTGCTCGTTGCGGCGGCAGAAGGATTTCCGCGCCATCTACTGCGAGGAGTTCGAGCTCGAACCCGCCGCGGAGAGCCCGTCAAAGCCCGCGCGCGCGCCCGAAGCGGCGGCCCGCGGCAACACGTTCCAGGGTCTTTGCTGCAATTGCCTCAACCGGCACACCTGCCAGTTCGCCGGCTGCGAGGGCGGCATCTGGCACTGCGAGGAGTATCGATAGATGGCATTACGCGAACTGAAAATGGCCGAGAGCATCGCCCCGGTGGCGGATACCATGGAGCCGCAGAGCATCGAGCGCCTCATCGAAGAGAACGCACAGGCACCCGCGGCGCTGATCGCGATCCTGCAGGCCATCCAGCGCGAGCATGGCTACCTGTCTGCCGCCGCGCTGAGAGAGGTAAGCCGCGCCACCGGCCGCCCGCTCGTCGACGTGTACGGCGTGGCCACCTTCTACCGCGCTTTCAGCCTGCACCCGCGGGGCAAGCACGTGGTGTCGGCGTGTCTCGGCACCGCTTGTCACGTGCGTGGCGCGCACGCGGTCGTCGGCGAGATCGAGCGACAGCTCGGGATCCGCGCCGGCGGAACGACGGAGGACCGCGAGTTCTCGCTCGAAACCGTGAACTGTCTGGGCGCCTGTGCCTTGGGTCCGGTGGTGGTGATCGACGGCCACTACGTCTCCAAGGTCGGCAAGGAGAAGGTGCGGCCTCTGCTCGACGACGCGCGCCGGGGACGGGTTGGCGGGCGGAATGACGGCGAGGCGACCTCGTTGTCCCTCGTCGCCCATTGCAGCCATTGCCGGGCCAGCTTGATGGACCCCGATCATCCTTTCGACGGTCTGCCTTCCATCCGGTTGGCGATGAAGGGCCCAGGGGCAACCGGCTGGTGGCGCATCTCTTCCCGCTACGGTAGCAACAAGCGCGAGACGAACAGCACGGCCCCCAGGGGAACCGTGCTGAGCGTCTACTGCACTCACTGTGGCGAGGACCTGAGCGATGGCTGGAAGTGCCCGGCCTGCCGCGCGCCCCTGGTTTCGTTGGGTGTCGGCGAACTGGCCCGTCTGCGCGTCTGTCCCCGGCTGGGGTGCGACGGCCACATGCTCGACGTTGCCTCCTAGGACCAAGGTGCTACCCATGTCGAAGCTGTCCTCTCCCGGTGATCTCTCCGCCTTGCGTCGTACCCTCGTTGCGGCCCGCGATCCCAACAAGCCGGGCCTGGTCGTTTGCGCTGGCACCGCTTGCCAGGCCAGCGGTTCGAGCCAGATCGTTCTGGCGGCGAAGAAACACCTGCTCGAGCGCAATTTGCTCAAGCGCGTCTCCCTGCGCGTCACCGGATGTCACGGCTTTTGCGAAATGGGACCCTTCGTCCTCACCCAGCCGCAGAATGCGTTCTACGCGCAGGTCAAAGCCGGCGACGTGCCGCGCTTGATCGACGCATTGCTGGCGGGGACGTACGTCGAGGAGTTGCTCTATCGCGACCCCAGCACCGGCGTCCGCTATCGCAACCGCGACGAGATCCCCTTCTTCAAGCAACAACAGCGCGCGGTGCTGGGCTCGAACGAGAAGATAGACCCGACCCGCATCTGGGACTGCATCGCCAACGACGGGTACCTGGGGCTCGAGCGGGCGCTCGGACACGTGGATCGCTCCTGGGTGGTCGAGGAGGTCAAGCGCTCGGGTCTGCGCGGCCGGGGTGGAGCGGGGTTCCCCACCGGCCGCAAATGGGAACTGCTCGCCGAGCGCAAGGACCGCGCCGCCAAGGTGCTGGTGTGCAACGCCGACGAGGGCGATCCGGGTGCGTACATGGACCGCAGCATCCTCGAGGGCAATCCTCACAGCATCATCGAAGGTATGCTCATCGGCGCCTACGGCACGGGCGCCACGCAGGGATTCGTCTACGTACGCGACGAGTATCCCATCGCCATCCGGCACCTCGAGATCGCACTGGACCAAGCGCGCGAGGTCGGGCTTCTGGGCCAGGACATCCTGGGCGCCGGTTTCAGTTTCGACATCAAGGTGGCCAAGGGCGCGGGCGCCTTCGTTTGCGGCGAGGAGACGGCGCTCATCCGCTCCATCGAGGGCAAAGTGGGTGAGCCCCGACAGCGGCCGCCGTTCCCCGTCGAGCGCGGTGTCTGGGGGCAACCCACGGCGATCAACAACGTCGAGACCTGGGCCAACGTCCCCATCATCTTCCGCCTCGGCGCCGAGGCCTACGCCAAGGTCGGGACCAAGAACAACGCGGGCACCAAGGTCTTCAGCTTGGTCGGCAAGATCAAGAACACGGGTCTGGTCGAGATCCCGCTGGGCGTTTCCATCGGCGACGTGGTGATGAAGATCGGCGGCGGCTCGCCGAGCGGTGCCAAGATCAAGGCGGTGCAGACCGGCGGCCCCTCGGGCGGCTGTATTCCCGCATCGCGCTTCGACTTGTCCATCGACTACGAAAGCCTGGGCGCGGCCGGGTCGATCATGGGCTCGGGCGGCATGATTGTCATGGACGAGAACACCTGCATGGTGGACGTCGCCAAGTACTTCATGAACTTTCTGCGCTCGGAGTCCTGCGGCAAGTGCCTGACTTGCCGCAAGGGCACCCAGCGCATGCACGAGATTCTCGAGGACATCGCGAGCGGCAAGGGCACATTGGCGCACATCGATCTACTCGAGGAGCTGGCGCAAGTGGTGAAGGACACCACCATGTGCGGGCTGGGGCAGACGGCCGCGAACCCGGTGCTCAGCACCTTGCGCTACTACCGCCACGAGTACGAGCGCCACGTGGTCGACAAGCGCTGCGACGCCTTCGTGTGCGAGGAGTTGGTGGGCGCGCCTTGCCAGAGCGCTTGCCCGGTGGGCACCGAGGCCTGGCGCTACGTCGCGCTCCTGGAGCAAGGCAAGCTCGAGGAGGCCTACAAGGTCATCCGCGCCTCGAATCCGTTCCCGTCGATCTGCGCGCGGGTCTGCGATCGCAAGTGCGAGCAGAGGTGCCGCCTGGGCGCGAGCGGCGAGAAGCCCGTGGCCGTGCGCGCGCTCAAGCGTTTCGTCGTGGATCGCGTCGATCCATCGTGCTACCGGCCGCCGGTGCGGCTGCGCGTGGCCGACCAGAAGGTGGCGTCCGTGGCGGTCGTGGGCGCGGGCCCGGCGGGGCTGACCGCGGCCAACGAGCTCGCGCTCTTCGGCCATCGCGTGACCGTCTTCGAGGCGGACGACCATCCCGGCGGCATGCTGCTGTCGGCGATCCCACCGTATCGCCTGCCACGGGACGTCCTGCAGAAGGAGATCGACGCCATCTTGAAGAACGTCGAGGTCAAGTGCGGGGCGCGCCTCGGGCGCGATCTCACCATCGACGAGCTGCTCGCCGAGGGCTACCAGGCGGTCTTCTTGGCCATGGGGGCCCACCGGAGCGCCCGGCTGGGGCTTTCGGGCGAAGACGTCGCCGGTGTCATCTCTTCCCTCGACTTCTTGCGAGCCTTCAATCTCGATCGCCGAGTGCTCGCACGCGGGCGCGTGGGTATCGTGGGCGGCGGCAACTCGGCCGTTGACGCCGCGCGGGTGGCCTTGCGCTGCGACGGCGTGGAGAGCGTCACGTTGCTCTATCGACGCACGCGCCAGGAAATGCCCGCGTACGCCGAGGAGATCGAGGCCGCGATCGAGGAAGGCGTGCAGTTGCAGACGCTGGTTTCGCCGGTTGCGCTGGCTAGTCGCGAGGCGAAGCTGACCGGCGTCCGCTGTATCAAGAACACCCTGGGGGATTTCGACGGCAGCGGGCGGCGCAAGCCCGTCCCCATCGCGGGCAGCGAGTTCGACCTGGACCTCGACACCCTCATCGTCGCCACGGGCGAGACGCCGGACATCGACTATCTCCCCGATATGGCCGTGCCGGTCGACAAGGCCGGGCGGCTGGTGGCCGACGTGGCGACCGGGGCGACGAGGCGGCCAGGGGTGTTCTGTGGCGGGGACGTGTTGAGCGGGCCCAACACCGTGATCGACGCCATCGCCGCCGGGCAGCGGGCGGCGCGCGCCATCCACCGCTACGTGCAGGGGCAGGATACGCGCGAGGTCGCCGAGCCGCGGCGGCCGTCGGTGTACGTGCCGGCGCCGGGCGGCAACGGGGCAGACGGGGCGATGCCGCGCCTCCACCACCGGCTGCAGCCGCTCGACGTGCGCAAGTCGAGCTTCGTCGAGGCCGAACTGGGGCCGACCGAGGAAGAGGCCCGGCGCGAGGCCCGTCGCTGCTTGCGCTGCGATCTCAAGTTCACGCAGCCGGCCCAGGCCGCCAAGGAGGAGCAGCGATGATTTCGCTCACCATCAATGGCTTGCCCGTGGCGGTCGAAGAAGGCTCGACCGTGCTGGAGGCCGCCCGGTTTCTCGGGTTTCCCATTCCGACGCTGTGTCACATGGAGGGGCTGTCGCCCTACGGCGCGTGCCGGTTGTGCGTGGTCGAGATCGGGGAAGGGCCGAAGGCCCGCCTGGTGTCGTCGTGCACCTTTCCGGCCCAGGAAGGCTTGGTGGTTCGCACCGCCAGCGAGCGCGTGTTGCGTGCGCGCAGGATGGTGATCGAGCTTCTGCTCGCCTCCTGCCCGCAATCGAAGACCATTCAGGACCTGGCCGCCAAGCACGGCGTGCACCGCCAGCGCTTCCGCCAGGAGCACGAAGACTGCATCCTGTGCGGCCGTTGCGTGCGCATGTGCGAGGAGCAGATGATGGCCAAGGCCATCGGTTTCCGTGGCCGCGGCGACCGGCGCAGCATCGGCACGCCCTTCGACGAGAAGTCGGAAGTCTGCCGTCTGTGCGGTGGCTGTATGTACGTCTGCCCCGTCTGCGAGTTGCGTTGCACGTACAGCGAGCCCGACAAGGTGGTTTGCGGCGGCTGCGCCAACCTGAGCCCGCCCTGTATCGAAAAGGACAAGTTCCACGACATGATGTGCTTTTTGGACCCATGCGTGGCCTGCGAGATCGAGAAGGATTGAGGAACGAAAGGAGATCAAGATCGCCATGTCAGCCGCATTTTCCAAAGTGAACGCCACCGCCGCCACTCTCACCAAGAACCGCACCGAGGGCTCCGTCGTTCCGGCGTCGGGCATGTGCGTGACCTGCGTCGACGGGTGCATCGGGATGTGCGAGATCGGCAAGTCCGCGTACCGCGGCCACGAGGTCATCTATCCGCAGCCCTTCGGCGTCATCACCGCCGCGGGCGAGAAGCGCTACCCGGTCGACTACTCACACTTCAACATCATGGGCACCGCGGTGGGCGCGCACGGCATCGACGCCGACAGCGACAAGGCCATCTTCCCCGCGGTGTCCCTCGAGGTGCGGCTGGGAAAGGACGAGGGGCTCAAGTTCAAGTTGCCCTGGCTCATCTCGGGCATCGGCTCGACCAACATCGCCAAGAACAACTGGGACGGCCTGGCCATCGGCTCGGCGCTGGCCGGCACCGGCCTGACCATCGGCGAGAACGTGGTCGGCATGG
>JAFGPX010000116.1 GCA_016935975.1 Deltaproteobacteria bacterium | reverse complement strand
GAGGCCATGGCGTCGTACCTCGACCACCTGGCCCCGGGCCCGGGCTCGATGATGGTGTTCGTGAACCAGCCCGTGCTCCACAAGGCCCAGAGCCTGCGGCTGCTCTTTGCCGAGCGCGGCCTCGGCGACTTCGGGAAGGCGGTCTTCGCGTTCGGCTCCCCGGCGACCCGGGGGCAAGACAGCATGATCGTCAAGCCGGGCGGGTTCACGGGGGACGAGATCGGGGCCATCGAGCGCAAGGTGGCGTCCTGGCCGCACGCGCGGAGGGTGCTCTACTCGCCCTCGGGCGCGGCCGAGCCGGGCTTCGCGGACGCCGTCCTGGGTCGTGCGCGCGGGCCGCTGGTCACGGACGATCGCCCGTTCGTGCACGAGGTGAGCTGGCGCGACTTCGAGCTTCTGCCCGCGCAGGCGCGCTTTGTCGATCAGCGCTACGCCGCAAGCTGGATCAAGGTCTTCACGGTCCTGCTCTTCGGCGCGATCTCGGTCGCGGTCATGGCGTTCGTGGGCCTTGGGCGCGGCCGCGAGCGGCGCGTGCCTTGGCCTTGGGTGCTGTACTTCTTCGTGGCCGGCGTCTCGTACATGTGCGTGGAGATCGGCCTCATCGCCAAGACCGAGCTGCTGCTCGGTAGCCCGCTTTACGCCGTGGCCGTGATCCTGGCGCTTTTCCTGGCGGGAAACGCTCTCGGCGCGTACCTGCAGGATCGCCTGCGCGTGCTCCGCGGCCCGGCGAGGCTCGTGCTGGCGGGCATTGCTGCAGCCATCGCCGCCATCGCGTGGGGCGTCCTAGGCACGCACCTCGTCAACGCGCGCCTGCTCTCGCTGCCCTTGCCGGTCAAGATCCTCTGCGTGGCGCTGTGCGTGTTGCCCGCCGGGACGTTTCTCGGGATGTTCTACCCGTTTGGCGTAGCGCGCGTGGTCGCGGCCGGGCGGCGCACGGCCGTTCCCGCTACCTACGCCATGACCACGCTGTCGTCGGTGTGGGGCGCGACGTGGGCCATGACCGCCATCACCAACCTGGGCTTTCGGGCCGTGATCCTGATAGGCGCCGCGGGCTACGCCCTGACCGGGGCGCTGGTCCTGGTCGCGCGCCGCCGCTGTCGATGAATGGGTCGAAGTCGAGCGTTTTCCCAAGGGCCGCATGGGCCAGCTGGACTGTTGCGGAGTCGAGCGACTGCCGCCGCGCCCGGACCGTGCGTGCATGGGCCGGCGGACCCGTGAGCGCGAACACGCCGGAGGGAAGGGAAAGCACGGTCGCGCCACAAGAAGGTTGTGGAAGGACCCGGCAAGGGGTGGAATAGGGAGGATGATGCGAAGTGGTCTGGCGTTGCTCGCGCTCGCGGCCGTGGGTTGCGGCATCGGGCGCTCCGAGATGCATGCGCCTCCATCGGCGAGGCCAGACGCGGCCACTGGCCCCGTGCTGCCGGACGGCGCGCCTCTGCCGGACGCCATCTCGACGGAGGGGCCGCCGCGGCTTTCCGACGGGCCGCCCTTTTCGGACGCGCTGCCGTTCCAGCCGGACGTACTGCTACTCCCCGACGGACGGCCGTATGTCACTCCGGATGCGGCGCGGGATCTCCGCCGTGGGGATCTGCCGAGCGAGGGGCCACCGCCACGGCCGCCAGACGGGCTGCCGCCCATGCGTCCGGATGCGCCGCCGGATGGCCCGTGGCCGATCACGCCGGATGCCCGCATCGAGGGGCCACAGCCGATCACGCCGGACGCCCGTCTCGATGGGCCGCCGCCGATCACGCCGGACGTGCGACCGGACGAACCGCCCATCATCACGCCGGATGTCCCTCCCGAGGTGCCGACACCGCCGCCACCCGACGTGCGGCACGACGGTCGCCCACCACGGCCGGACAGCGGGCCTTTGCCGCAGGAGTGCGCGGCCGGCGCGGCCTGCACGACCGACTGCACCGCAACTTGCAGCGGGATCGGCACGATGACCTGCACTTGCACGGACGGCGTCCTGGTTTGCGGGGAGTGCCAGATACCGCCCATTACGATCAGTCCGGAGCTTTGCCCCGACAATCCGAACCGCATGGAATGCCCCACGAGCGGACTGGCCTGCATCCTGTTCGGCAGCGACGGCTCGATCGCTGGCGCGTGCCTGTGCGCGGCCCGAGGCAATTCGGGGGCCCTGCGCTGGGCGTGCATCCTGCGCTGAGCGAGGCGGCACGCCGAAGGAACGCTGGCAGGCGATCGGTGCTCGCGCTGCGGGCCTCTTGTCGAGCCGGCGCGCGAGCTGCGGCAGAGGCGAACCCGCGACTACGGCTTGCCTCCCTTCCACTTGCGTAGTCGCGCGGCCTCGTCCCAGAGCTGCCCCCAAAGCCGCCCGGCCTGCCTCCGCTTCGCCTCGTCGTGGCGCAGCTCGTACGCCTGGGCCTCGCGCTCGAGCTTGCGGAAGTGCTCGAGCCGGTCGGCATCCAGCTCTCCCGACTCCACCGCTTGCTTCACCGCGCAGCCTGGTTCGGTCTCGTGGCGGCAATCGCGGAAGCGGCAGCGGCTGGCGAGCGCTGCGATGTCTGCGAAGACGGCGTCCAAGCCGTCCTCGTCGACGAGCTGCAGCTCGCGCATGCCCGGCGTGTCGAGTAGCAGACCGCCGCTGGGCAGGAGCGCGAGCTGTCGATGGGTGGTGACGTGGCAACCCCGGCCGTCGCTCTGCCGTACCTCGCCGGTGCGCATGTGGTGCTCGCCGAGCAATGCGTTGACCAAGGTCGACTTGCCGGCCCCGGACGAGCCGACGAGTGCGACGGTCGTGCCGTCGCGAATGCACGCGCGCAGCGCCTCGATGCCCGCGCAGCGCAGGGCGCTGGTCACGAGGATTGGCGCGCCGATGCAGTGGCTTTCGACTTCCGAGACATGGCCGGCGAGATCCTCGCAGAGGTCGGCCTTGTTGAGGATCACCGCGGGCTCAGCGCCGCTTGCATGGATGCGGGAGAGGTAGCGCTCGATACGGCGGACGTTGAAGTCGGCGTCCAGGCCGCACACGACGAAAACCAAGTCGACGTTCGCCGCGACCACCTGGGCGCGCGCCTCGCGGCCGGCGGTGCCGCGCGTGAAGACCGTGCGCCTCGTCAGAACCCGTTCGATGACGGTGGTGTGGTCGGCGTCGGGAGTGTCCTTGACGACGACCCAGTCGCCGACGGCGGGAGATGCGGCATCCTCGAGCTCGAGGCGGAGTCGTCCGGCGAGCTCTGCGCGACCCGCGCCGGTTTCGGACCACACCTCGTAGGCGCCGCGATGCTGGGCGGCGACGCGAGCCGGGACGCCGCGGTCACCATCCGATGGCGAAAGCTGCTGCGCGAAGAAGGGGCCGAAGCCCAGTGTCTGTAGTTCGTACACGATGACGTCCTCTCCGCGGCGGGCGTCGCCTCCGGAGGCACGTAGTGTAGCGCTCTCTCATCGGGCTGTCGGGGTGGCCCCGCCGCGGGCCGGGCTCGGCCCAACGCACACCCGGTGGTTTTCGGAACGACGTGGCGGAGGGCGACCGCGGTTTCTAGTCGTCGACTCCGGCATCCGGCGTCTCGTCGGCCGCGTCCGGCTCTTCGTCGTCCGGCGTCTCGTCGGCCGCGTCCTCCGCGCCGGCATCCGGCTCCTCCGGCGTCACGAACTTGATGTCCGATATGTAGACGTCGATGGGACAGCCGACGCCCGCGTCGGGATCGAGATCCGCGTTGCCGGTCCACTGCCACTGCAGACCGACCACCTGGGCCGCGTTTTCCGGAGACCAGTTCGTGACCTCCTCGAGCGGAACGCTCACGGTCGTGACCTCGTCGGTGGGAACCGCCACTTGCTTCTTGACCGGGAAGTTGTAGCAGCTTTGCGTGTCTTGGTCGCAGCCCCCGGCCGGATTCTGCTGCATGGGCTGCTGGTCGAAGGTCTTGATTTGCAGCTCCATGTCGCATCCGGGCGACGAGCCGGACACCGTGAACTGCACGTGCGAAAACGAGGTGACCGTCGTGCACACGCCGAAGCTGATCCCGGCGCCGCCGTAGTCGCCCGCCATGACCTCGCCCGTGACGTGCATGTGCTTCGCCTCGGCGTCCGCGCCGACGCTCATGGTCGAGCCCTTGGTGCCCGGGTACCCGTACATGTAGCCCCAAAGGCCGTTGGGATCGCCCCACTTGCTCGACTTCCAGTCCGAGAAGTCCGTCACGCCGCCTTGCACGAGATTGTCCGGGACCATCGCCGCAGAGCAGTCGAGCCCGCCGGTCGAGGTCTTGGCATCCGTTCCGGCGTCGTACTTGAGAACCGGCAGGGTTCCCTGGTTGGGCGTCTCCTGGGTCGCGTCCCAGTTCACGAACGTGACCACGCTCTTGCCCGGCAGATCGTAGGTGAAGCTGTCACCGCCGTCGAACGCGCTCTTGGCCGCGAGCGAGTCGTCGGGGGAGGTGACCCAAGGCGTGAGGTTGCCGAACGAATGCCCCTCGATGAGGAACTTCTGGGTGACCTTTCCGGAATTGGCGTTGATGGCCGTGAGCGCGAGGTGGCCCGAGTCGTCGCGATACGCCTCGATGAGAACGTTGCCTGTCGGATGGTCGGTGGCGTCCATGCGCCGAAAGCCCGGGCGCACGAACTTGGACCAGTGCCCGAACGCATACCCGCGCTTGAACATGTAGGACTTGTCCATGTTC
>JAFGPX010000115.1 GCA_016935975.1 Deltaproteobacteria bacterium | reverse complement strand
GCGTCCTGCAAGAGCAGGTCGATTTCCTGAAGGCGGAGAACCGGCTCCTCCGGGAGAAGCTCGGCGGCAAGCGGATACGACTCACGGGTGCGGAACGAAGACGGCTGGCCACGCTGGGGAGAAGTTGGGGAGGAAAGGGCTGGCGGCGGTGGCGACGATCGCCTCGCCCGAGACGATCCTGCGCTGGTATCGCGAATTGGTGGCGAGGAAGTACGATGGCAGCGAGCGCCGAGGGCTGGGACGGCCGAAGAAGCGTGGAGAGATCGCGGAGCTGGTGGTCAGGATGGCAAGGGAGAACGAGAGCTGGTGCTACACCCGGATCAAGGGGGCTCTGCAGAACCTCGGGTACAAATTGGGGCGCAACCCGAGCAAGCGGATCCTGCAAGAGCACGGCATCGACTCGGCACCGCAGCGAGGGAGACACATGCCGTGGGCGAAGTTCATCAGATCTCACCTGGGCGCACTGGTCGGCATGGACTTCTTCACGGTGGAGGTGGTGACGTGGCTGGGGCTGGTTCGGTACCACGTGCTGTTCGCGATCGACATCGCGAGCAGGAAGGCCGAGATCCTCGGTGCCGCGGTGAACCCTGGCGGCGGTTTGGCGGTCTTCTCAGCTTCTACTACCGCGAGGCTGCTTGAGCTCGCGCGAATGACGGCCGAAACGGAGGCGATCGGGTTTCGGCACACGACGCCGGCGGCTTGGGGGAGGCTCTTTGGCGGGCCGGGTTCCCGCGGCCAGCGCAGTGGCGCCGCCTGACTGCCCCCAGCGTCCCCGGCCGGTTGGGTTGCGCTGCCATCCGTGGCCGCCTCTGGGAACGACGTGATCGCCACGACGGGCGGCTTCTCTGACGTGGTTGGGATGGCCAGGACGTGTGACACAGCACGGCCAGGAGATGCCCCGGTATGCTCCGGGTCTTGCCAAGGGCACGCCGGCGGAGCAACATCGCCACCCATGGAGTCCCGCATGACTCTGAGGGCACTCTCGGTGCTGGCCGCTTCTGCCTTGGTGCTCGCTTGCGTGGATCGGAAGCACGTGCGAATTGACGGTTCCACCGACGTCAGCAGCGCGAATTCCTACGACCAGTCCGCCGAACGAAACGACGACCTAGCCGGCCCAGCCGACGTTTTGGTGGAGAGAACGCCGCAAGGGGCAGGCGGTCCTTCCACAGACGGTGGAGGTGGTGCTGGGGGGATGGCACCAGACGTCTCGGCTGGCGGCGGCGGCATTGGCCCAGGGCCTGGAACGATGCTGGACGCCGCGATTGGCAGTGGCGGCACGACAGCAGCACCGGTCGGCGGGAGCGCCGTTGGAGGCTCCATTGGAGTGGGCGGCATTTCTTCGAGCGGCGGCCGCGTAGGCACGGGAGGGGCATCTGTCACAGGCGGCTCCGTCGGCAGTGGGGGAGTCGTTGGTTCGGGAGGGGCTGTGGGCCAAGGCGGAACGACGGGAGCCGGGGGAATTGCTGCAGCAGGCGGTACCACAGGAACAGGTGGAACGCCGGCGTGTCAAGAGGGGCAAGCCAAGTGTACTACCAGTGGACTTCAGACATGCAGCAGTGGACAGTGGAGCGACCCCGTCGCTTGCGGAACCCACCAGACCTGCACGGGCTCTGCCCCATCTGCACAATGCACCTGCAACGCTGATCCGATCTGCACGGCCGCCGGCAAGAAATGCTCCGGTCAATCCCTCGTGAGCTGCGCGGTGGACAGCGATGGCTGCTTCTACCAATCAGGAACAGCAACGTGTGGAACCCACCAGACATGCAGCGGAGCTGCATGCACCTGCGTGGCAGACGCAGTCTGTACTTCGGCCGGAGCAAAATGCGCAAGCTCGACCACCGCAGTCCAGTGCGCTGCAGATTCCGACGGGTGCTACTACCAGGCCAGCTCTACGAACTGTACCGATGGGGCCTGCTCCGGGGGCATCTGTTGCACCAATTCCTGTTCTGCCGGCCAGGTCTCCTGTGCGACGAGCAGGAGCCTTTCGACCTGCACCCTCGGGAGCAATGGATGCTACTCCCTGTCCACGTTGAGCTGCTCATCTGGACTGGTGTGCGAGCGCTACGGAACTGCCGCCTGTTTGGATCCCAACTGGGCTGAATGGCCCGTGCCGAACAATACCTACGTGAACAACGCTGACGGTACCGTCACCGACAACACCAGCAAGCTGATGTGGGAGCAAAGCTCGTCGTATGAAACCACCACACAGATGTCCTATTCGGACTCCGTCAGCTATTGCGAAAACCTGAGGACAGGCGGGTACAGCGACTGGCGGGTCCCGACAATGATCGAGCTAGTTTCCCTGATGAATTTCGGTACCTACCTGCCAGCCATCGACATCAGCAAGTTCACGAACACCCTCACGGAGGGGCACTACTGGTCGTCAACCCCCCTCGCCCAGTCGCCCACCGACCACTGGCTCGCCAATTTTGGCTATGGAGGCACGGTCCTCTACGCTCCAGGCGGCCAGCTTGCTGTCCGTTGCGTGCGCTGATGGGTGCGTCGGCATGTCTACGAGGAGCTCTAGTCGAGACAAGGAGCCACGGATGAGCAGGCCCAGTATCCATCCCATTCTCGCAACTGCAGTCCTCCTGTGGGTGGCGCCGGCGGTGCATGCAGCGGCCCCCAGCGGGAGGTACACGACTACCAGTACGACCGTGCTGGACAACAAGACCGGTCTGACCTGGCAGCGTTCGCCAGGTTCCACCACCTACACCCGGTCACAGGCAGGCTTGCAGTGTTCCAGCGGCTGGCGGTTGCCGTCCGTTACGGAGCTGGCAACCATCGTGGACGTGTCGCAGCAGTCTCCGGCCATCGACGCCAGCGCATTTCCGTCGACACCGTACGATCTGCCGTTCTGGTCGGCCACGATGGCTGTGCCAGACTCAACGACTGCTTGGGTGGTCGACTTCACGAACGGCGAGCTCCGGACATATCCCGAGTCGGCCGCGTTGTACGTCCGCTGTGTTCGCTGAGCGGAGCGCAGGTTTCCTAGATGAAGAGCCTCCGGCATCGGGCGTCGTCGTGAAGGGATACCCCGGACAAGGACGTCGTCGGCACCGCGTCCTGGCGCGGCCCGATCGTAGCCCGGCCGGCGCCTAGTTAGGAGCCTTGGTGGAGCGCAAAGGACCATCGTCAGGGAAGCGTGATTGGTTGCTGGGGCTGCTGCTACTGGCCGCGACCTTCCTCGCTTATCGGCCCGCGTGGACCGGACAGCCGCTCTGGGATGATGACGCGTACATGGCGCCCCCAGAGCTCCGCTCGATCAGTGGGCTGGGACACCTGTGGGCGCACCCGAGCAGGAAGGTGCAATACTATCCCCTGGTTCACACGGCCTTCTGGCTGCAAAGCCAATTGTGGGCAGATGCGACCGTGGGCTACCACCTGGTCAACATCCTGCTACATGGCCTCTGCGCCTTGCTTGTCGTGAGGATCTTGCGGAGACTCAGCATCCCAGGGGCATGGCTGGCTGGCGGGTTCTTCGCCCTGCATCCGGTGATGGTCGAGTCGGTCGCCTGGATAACGGAGCTGAAGAACACCCTGTCTGGGGTGCTCTTCCTGGGCGCGGCGCTGGTCTATGTGAAGTTCGACCGAGATCGGGAGAGGAAGCACTATGCCTTCGCTCTGGTCCTGTTCGTGCTCGCCTTGCTCGCCAAGACGTCGATCGTCCCGCTGCCCGCGGCGCTGCTCGTGGTCTTCTGGTGGATGCGCGGGAGAATCGGGTGGAGGCGGGATGTCGTGCCCCTACTACCCTTCGTTGCCATCGGCGTGGCCGCTGGGGTGGCCACAACCTGGGTTGAGCGCACGTTCATGGGGGCTGCGGGCGCCGACTTCGGTCTTGGCTTCGCGGAGAGGTGCCTGATTGCGGGGAGGGCGTTCTGGTTCTATCTCTACAAGCTCCTCTGGCCGGCCAATCTGGTTTTCATCTACCCCCGATGGCACGTCGATGCCAGGGTGCCGTGGCAATACCTTCCAGCCGTGGCATTCCTCATCACCTTGCTGCTTTTCTGGAGACTGCGGAACCGCTCGCGGACGCCTCTCTCTGTGCTGCTCTACTTTGCTGGCATGCTCCTGCCTGCCCTTGGCTTCGTCAGCCTGTACTTCTCCCGCTACTCCTTCGTGGCCGATCATTTCCAGTATCTCGCGGCCATCGGGCCGATGGCCCTTGCTGCCGCCCTTGTCGAGAAGGGAGCGGGCGTTTTGAGGGAGGGCACGCGAGGGTGGGCAGCTCGTGTGGTCGGTGGGGCGCTGGTGAGCGTGCTGCTGGTTCTGACCTGGAGGCAGGCCGGCAGGTACGCAGACGTCGAGACCCTGTATCGCGCGACCCTTGCGAGCAACGACGAGTGCGCTCTGGCCCACAACAATCTCGGTCTCCTGCTGATGAACAAGGGTCGAGACGATGAGGCCATGAGCCACTACCAGAGGGCACTCGGCATCGATCCCAGATTCGGCGACGCACACTACAACATCGGCCTTCTCCTAGCGAAATCAGGACGAGACGACGAGGCCTTGGCCCACTATCTCAAGGCGCTGAATCTGGATGCCGATCACGCCAAGACCTACAACAACCTCGGTGCTCTGGCGGAGAAGAAAGGGCGCCCCGAGGAGGCGGTTCTCCACTACCAGAAAGCACTGCAGATCGACCCCAACCAGGCCCAAGCCCACAACAACCTTGGTGTTCTCCTGGCGAGGATGGGACAAGCCGATGAAGCCGAAGCTCATCTTCTGAAGGCCCTGCAAGTCAATCCTGGCTATGCGGACGCTGAATTCAACCTCGGTATGCTTGCGGCGGGAATGCGTCGAGAGAGCGACGCGATCACTCACTACCAGAAGGCTCTGCATCTCAACCCCAGGCATGCCAAGTCTCACAACGGCCTCGGTATCCTCCTGGCGCGATCGGGGCGGATCGATGAAGCCGTGGCGCATTTCCGAAAGGCGGTGGGAATCGACCCCACCTATGGTGATGCTCACCACAACCTCGGCTTTCTGCTGGCGGATGCCGGGCGAGGCGACGAGGCGATATCTCACCTGCGAAAAGCCGCGGAAATCAACCCAGACGCCATCGGCAAATTGAGCGACCGCGCCCATGCCCTTGCCGAGCAGGGTCAGCTTGCCGAGGCGGGCTCAGTTCTGCAGCGAGCGCTTCTGTTGGCGAGGGCTTCGGGCGACGAGGTGCGAATCTTGGCGATCACGCAGGCTCTCGACCAGCTTGGTCGCAAGAGTGTGCCCCCACGGGACGGCCCCGGAGCTGCGGCACCGTGACCACGTCTGCATGTCGCGAGACTGCGCCGATCAGGCCGCACCGAGGTTGAAACCTGGAAGAGTGCAGCCGTCTGCCAGGACGAGCTGGCTTTGGTGTCGGTGGCGGCCCCGTGTCCCTCGCCAAGCTGTCATCCTGCCCTCGCGGACAGGCGTTCTCGGATACAGTGCGGACCTTGGCGTTGTGCTCGCGTTCGTCCAGCCGCAAATCGTGGCTGGGATCATCGCGCGCCGCCGTGGGCGAAACCCGCATCTGGGCGGACGCGTGCCGTCCGCCTCCGTGGAGGCACGGCGCAAGAGACGCGATCTTCAAGCCGCGAGGCGCTCGTACCGGTGATGGAGGCCGCCGACTTCAGGCAACGCCACGAGCTTGCCCATGCTGGGCGGCTGGACCGGTCGCGGCTCCGGCGTGTCCTTGCCGAGCGATAGATGGGTTCGCGACCGGTGGTAGTACGCGAAGTACGACTTCAAGATGCCGTGGATGTGCTGCTCACCGAGGACGATGACGTGAGCGACGCACTCTCGCCGTACAGATCCCACAAGGCGCTCGGCATACGGGTTCTGCCAGGGCGATTGTGGGGCCGTGAGCACCTCCTCGATGCCGATGCCTTCCACCCGACGACGGAACTGGTCGCCGAAGATGCCGTCGCGGTCGCGGACTATGTACCTGGGCGCCGTGTCCTCGGGGAAGGCTTCGATGATCTGCTGGCCTGTCCATTGCGCGCTCGGGAACTCGGTGACGTTGAAGTGAAGAACGCGGCGCCGGTCGTGTGCCAGGACGAAGAAGACGTAGAAGACGCGAAACGTGGCGGTGGGCACGGTGAAGAAGTCGATCGACGCCAGCGAGCCGACGTGGTTGTCGAGGAATGTCCGCCAGGTCTGCGAAGGCGGCTTGCGTGGCTTCGGCGGCATCCAGCGGGACACGGTGCGCTCACCGATGTCGATGCCGAGCTTGAGCAACTCGCCGTGGATTCTGGGCGCGCCCCACCCGACATTGGCCTCGGCCATCTGGCGGATGAGCGTCTTCACCTCGGCGGAAACGTGACCTTCTGCCTGGCTGCGCGAACGGGACTTCCATCGCCAGAAGAGGCGGAAGCCGGCCCGATGCCAGCGGACCACGGTGTCGGGCTTGACGACGATGAGGACGTCCGCCCAGCGAGACCAGAGCCGGGAGAAGACAATCCAGAACGCGCGGTCGGCCTTGCGCAGGTGCGGGCGGCCTGAGGTGCGCCGCAGGCTGGCCAACTGCTGGCGCAGGGCGAGGTTCTCCAATGCGAGGTTGGCCCGGCTGCGGAAGGCGGACCGCAGCGCGCGAAGAAGGCTCACGAACAGGTCGAACATCGCCCGATAATGCATGATGGCGGGCCGGCATGGCCAGGCCAGTCGCCAATCGTCGCCACCGTCAGGGAACCAGGGGTGCGGATGACCTCTTGGCGAAGCACAGGGTGATCACGGGCTTTGAGCCGCGGATACGTGAGTTGGCAGCCTGATTCGCACAGGCGTGTCCACCGAACAGCCCAGCAATCGGTTGATTAGAACTGCGCGAAGAACTTGGCGATCTCCGTGCCGGCGAAGCTGGGGATGGCGTGGCCCATGCCCACCACCGGGCACCAGATCACGGGGTAGTTGCCGGCCGTGCACTGGTCGTAGACGGTGCAGGTCACGTCCCCGTAGGTTCTATCCGTGAGCGTGACGGTCGAGGTGTTGGTGGTGTCGCAGCCGTTGTGCGCGATGATCATGTCGCGCGCCGTGATGTCGCCCGAGATTTGCACGGTGGTGTCGGCATCGCCGTGCGTGATCCAGGCCGCGATGGGCTTCTCCACGCAATTGCGAGTGCTGAACAAGCTGCCGGCCATGGAGCCGATGGCCCGGAAGAGATCGGGGAGCTGGCAGGCGATGTTCTCGGACATCATGCCCCCGTAGCTCATCCCCGTGGAGAAGTAGCGAGCCTTGTCGACGCAGAGATTGGTCTCCAGCCAGGTGAGCATGGCCCTGACGAAGTCGATGTCCTGGCCGCCGGTGTTGGGCCAGCCGTAGTCCGTACCCCCGTCGGAGCCCGCCAGCCCTTGCGGGACGACGAAGACCGCGTTCGGCAGACCGGGCTGAACCCCGTAGAGCGCATAGCCCCCGCGTCCGGAGCCCGTGGGCAAGAGCGAGGCCGCCGTGCCTCCGAGGCCGTGGTAGGCGAAGACGACAGGCGCTGGCGTGCTGTTGTCGTACTCGGTCGGCAGAACCACGAAATACTCCCGGGTCTTGCCATTGACGTCGAGCTTGCAGGAACCGGTGGTGGTGTTGTTGCACGCCGCCGGCAGCGGCGCCCCGCAGCCTGAGGTCGCCACCGGCGGCCCGGCGTCGGTCACGGCCGCGCCGCCACCCGTCGCGCCGCCGCTGCCGGTCGCGCCGCCGTTGCCGGTCGCGCCACCTGCGCTCGTCGCGCCGCCGCTGCCCATGGCGCCGCCGCTGACCGTCCTGCCCCCGCTGCCGCTATCGCCGCCCGCAGCGGACGCGCCGCCGGTTTCCGAGGCGCCGCCCCCACCAGGCCCGCCGCCGGTTTCCGACGATTCCCCGCCCGCGCCGCCGCTGCCGGCAGCACCGCCGCCGGACTTCCCACACGCCGGCGGCAGGGCGAACAATAAACAGACCAAGAGCCAGCACAAAGAGCGACACATTCTCATGACGACCCCCTTGCCAGGATTAGGGAGGCGGCCGGGACGCGACCGTCACGCCATCGGCCGCGAGCTTTCGCGCGTGCGGCCACCTCGCGAGCGACGGGCAGTCGCGCGGAAACCTGTCGCTCGCCAAGTGCCCGTCCGGAGAGCCGGATTTCCGTCGGCGACAGCCGCCAATCGGCTAACCATGGCAAAGGTACCGCCCCACGCCCGCTTCGCGCATGCTCGACGCGATGCTGGCCCTCATTTTCGCCACTCTTCGCACGCTACGCACGCTTCGTCCCCTCGATTGCGCCTTCTGGCTCCTGCTTTCTCGCAGCTAGTCCCGTTCCGCGGACGCGCTCGTCATCGTCAAGCCGGCGATCGCTCCACCTCGTGCGGCTGTCCCGCTTCGGCCTCGTGGCGCTCGCATACGCCGTTTGTGCCGCCGAGCATCGGCCCGCGCGCTGTCCGGACGAGGACCTGGCAAAGGACAGGCGGCACGCTGGCTTCGCGAGGGATTTCGGGGCACTCTGGCCACGAGGGACCGGCGAGGATTCCATGGCTTCGGACAAGGTTCGGCAGGCCAGCAAGGTGCTCGGGCCGCTCTTGCGGCGGCGCGGGACTTCGCGCGAGGTCGGGGCGACCTTGCGTCGGGCGCTGGGCGCGCTCGACAAGTCCCTGACCGGACTGTCGCCGCAGGCGCAGGAGGAGGCCATCGAGGCGGGCGTCGCCGAGTTGCGCGCGTGCGTGGAATTGTGCGGGAAGTCCGACCGGCCGGCGGATCACGGGCAGCTCGAAGGTCTCGGGCAAGCGCTAGCCGTGCTGGCGCCGCCGGAAGCGGCCGTGCCGGCGCCGGGGCTCGTCCTGGCGCCCGCGGCCGACGGACAGACGCCGCCGTCGCAAGGGCCGCGCCGCGAGCCCGGCCCCGCGGTTCGGCCCAGGCCCCGACGGAGCAGAGCGCCGGCCCTCGATTTCCAGGCTGCGGGCGTGCTGCTCGACGGGCTTTCCGCCAAGCTGCGCACGTTGCACACCGTGCTCTCCGAGCCGCTCTTTCGGCTTGGGGATCTTTACGGCGCAAACGCCGAGCTGCGAAAGCAGGTCACGGCCCTCAAATGGCTCGGTCGCGAGCGCGTTCCGGAAATCCTGCGCGTGGCCGACGCGGCCAAAAGCGCAAGCGATCGCCTGGCGGCCGGCGCGGCGCTGGTCCACCTGGGCGAGGCGCGCGGAGCCGAGATGCTGATGGGCATTCTCGGCAAGGCCGCGGCCGACCAGCAACCCTTGCCCGAGACCAGCGCGACCCTGCTGCGCACGCTGGCGGATGGCAACCTGCTCGACTGGCTGCTCAAGGTCTTTCTGCAGCCGGCGCATCCGACGGTGTGCGGCCTGCTGCTGCCAATCTTGGCCGAGCGCAATCTGCTGTCGTCCGACCAGCTTTGGGACCTGGCCAATCACGGCAAGGACGACATCGCCGTGGAAGCCGCGCAGGCTCTGCCGTGGACCGAGGGCGGCCAGGACACGCAGTTGCTCTTGTCGTGGGCGCAAGCCGCGCGCACCCAGAGGCGAGCCAACGCGCTTCTCTTCGCGGCCACGGTGCTCGGCTCGACCGCGGCGCTCGCCGAAGTGCGCGCGCGCGTGGGCAAGGCCGAGAACGTGGATCGCCTGCTCGTCGATGCGCTGGCCGTGGCGGGCGAGCCGGCGGACGCGGCATTGCTGACCGACTTGGCCTTGCGCACGGAAAGGGACGCCGACTACATCCTCCTCGCGGCCGCCAACCTCGGCAGCGCCGAGATGCTGCAGTCCTGGCCCGCGCTCGCGGATCTCGTGTCCGACAGCACGCTGCAGGAGATGCTTCGCATGCTGACTGGCCGCACCGGCCGCGACAACGGCGATTCCGCCAGACGCGACCCAAAGGTGCGCGTGCTGCGCGGCAAGCCCTGGTCCGTGGCCGGCCTGCTCGCCTGTCTCGGCGAGACCAACGAAACCCTGCACGCGCAGCGCCTGATGGCCGTGGAGCTGCGCGCCCGCACCGGCCAGGTGCCCCTTAGCACGCTGCCCGTGCTCTTGCCCGCCGCCGCCCGCCCCGAGCTACTGGCCAACTGGAACGCCTACTACGCCAAAGCCAACGGCCGCCTGCAGCCGGGCGGCTGGTACTACCAGGGCAAGAGCATGGGCACGCGGTACGCACAGGCGTAGTGACAGCCGCTACTGCACCCAGTCGCTGTTCGCCTTGGCGGCAAGCCAGCTCTGCACGAGCTTGCCGAAATCGGTGAGCTGGGTGATGGCGCCGTCCGAGAACATGTTGGGCGTCCACGAGTCGTCGGTCACCCAGGCGATCCAGCTGCCGCCGTTGCCGTCGACCACGGCCCGGAAGTCCGGTCCCCAGCTTGCGCTCGACGTGCCGACCACGGCATCGCCGCTGTTGAGGATGTATCCCCACTCGGTGAAGAAGACCGGCGCTTTCGTGACCGCGGTCGCGACTTGCTGCTTGAAGTTGCTGTTCCAGTTGCCGGGATACACGTGCGCCGTGTACATCAGGTTCTTCTGCGGGTCGTTGGGCGGATCGCTGGCGGCGTCGCCGGGGCGCTGGCAATAGCTGTTCGAGGGAACGATGATGACGTTCGTGGCGCCGGCGTTGCGGATGGTGTCGATCCAGCCTTGCACTTTCGGCTTGAGCTGGGCCCAGGTTTTCGAGCCGTCGATGGGTTCGTTGAAGGGCTCGTAGAGCACGTTGCTGTAGCTCGCGAACTTCGGGGCGATGTCGGTCCAGAAGGTGTTCGCGTCGGCCGCGGAGTTCCGCTCGGTGGCGTCGTCGATCTGGTGGTGGTCGATGATGACGTACAGGTTCTTGCTCGTGGCATAGTCGATGGCCGGCTTGAGCACCTTGCTGACGTAGTCCGTCGCGTTGATGGGCGACTTGGCGGTGCAGCTCGTGGTCGGGCCGGTGCCGACGGGGTATGGCAGATCCGAGCAGTACGGGTATCCGCCGTTGTAGTCTATCTTCGGATACACCGGGAAGCGCACGACATGGCCCTGCACGCCGGCGGCGGCCAACTTGTCCATGCGATCGGTTATGCCCTTGACGCTGTTGCCGTTGTACGCGTAGAGCGCGCCGATGTCGATCAGCGACGAGCCGCGCAGGATGATGGTCTTGCCGCTCGGATCTTGCAGCTTGGTGCCATTGACCTTCAGGGGCGGCAGACCGCTCGTGCTGCCGCCATTGCCGGTGCTGCCGCCATTGCCGGTGCTGCCGCCATTGCCGGTGCTGCCGCCATTGCCGGTGCTGCCGCCATTGCCGGTGCCGCCGCCATTGCCGGTACTGCCGCCGCTGCCGGTTCTCCCGCCACTTCCTGTCCGGCCCGCGCCGCCTCCGGAACCGCCGGTGGAGGATCTTCCGCCCGCGCCGCCGCCGGCAGAGGTGCCGCCTGCACCGGCGCGGCCGCCCCCCGAGCCACCCGTCGCGCTACCGCCTGCCCCGGCATTGCCGCCCGAGGCGCCAGAGGCGCTGCTGCTCGAGCCACCCGAATTCGCTCCGCCCGAGCCGCCGGCGGCAGAAGTGCCGCCTGCGCCGCCCGAGCCTCCTTGGGCGGACGAGCCGCCCGTGGCAGTGCCCCCCGAGCCGCCCTGCGAGGTCGTGCTGCCGCTTGCTCCTGCCGACCCGGAGGCCCCGGTTCCATCGTCTGGCGAGCACGCGACGATGGAAGCGGCGCCAAGGACAACGACTGCGGCCAGGACTCTCGCGTTTCTCATCGTGCAACCTATCCGCGTCAAATGGCTTTCTGCGTGGGTACGGGATCCCAAGGAACAACATCCCATCCCTTGGCTGTGGGCAACCCCCAGTGCCAAGGCTCACATGGGGCGTGGTCAAGACCAGACAATGGGCCGCGTTCTTCCCAGGGGGAACACCATCCGTGTTCACGTCGTGTTACGACGCCTTTCCCTTTCTCTGCGATCATCGCGGCGTCCGCGAAACCCGAGGTCCGGCCACGGACCTGAAGGATACATGGCGCGGCCGCCACCAACGTTTGGGAGCACCCAATGCAGCACCCCCTGTCGTCCTTCACGCGTCATTCGACTTTGGCCGTCGTCTTTCTGGGCGCCTTGGCGGTCGCCTGCGCGCCGAGCACGGAAAGTCGTGGCGGTGGCTCGGGCGGTTTGGGTGGCGGCCTTGGCGGCAGCAGCTCGATCGGCGGCGCTGGCGGCGTTTCCTCGGGCGGTTCGGGCGGCGACAGCGCGGGTGGCGCTGGCGGCGCGAATCGGGGTGGTTCGGGCGGAAACGGCTCGGGTGGCTCCGGCGGTGGCGAAGGCGGCGCGGGCGGTGCAAGCGGAGGGGCGGCCGGCGGCAGTGGTGGCGCGAGCGGCGGCAGCGGCGGCGGCTCGGGCGGCAGCAAGTCGGGTGGCGCCGGGGGCGGCAGCGGTGCTTCGGGCGGCGGCGGCGCTGCTGCCGGCGGCGCTGGTGGCGGTGCGGGCAGCGGCGGCGCCGGCGGCGGAAACGGCGGTACCACGACCGCCAAGTCGGCGTGCACCGACACCAACTTCCCGACGGATCCGAAGATGCCCGGCTACTCGGACGCCGACCACACCAAGTTCCAGTCCAAGGCAGCCGGCGCGGTGGCCAACATGTCCACGGCCGAGATGGCGCAGCAGATGCGCGGCTCCGACCCGGGCTCGGCGACGTCGAGAAACTGGGACGACATTTTCCGGCAGCCAGACAATACGTCGAGGTCGATCAAGGGCTGGACCTATCGCGACGGTCCGCGCGGCGTCAACCTGGACGCGCCCATCGCGGCCACCAGCACGTCGCACGGCAGATCCACGGTGTTTCCCGTGTCGATGGCGCGCGGGGCGGCGTTCGACATGGATCTCGAGTTCCGCATCGGGCAGGCGATCGGGGACGAGATGGCGGCGGCCGGCCAGACGATGATGCTGGGGCCGACCATCAACATCCTGCGCCACCCGTTGTGGGGCCGGGCGCAGGAAACCTACGGCGAGGATGTCTTCTTGCTTGGGCGCCTGGGAACGGCGCACGTGGCGGGCGTGCAGCAATACGTGGGGACCTGCGTGAAGCACTTCGCGGGCAACAACATCGAGAACAAGCGGGCGACGAACGATGCCGCGATGGACGAGCAGACGCTGCGTGAGATCTACGCGCGCCACTTCGAGATGACGATCAAGGACGGCGGCGTGGCGTGCGTGATGGCGGCGTACAACGAACTGAACGGTACCAACTGCACGCAGAACAAGCATCTCCTGACGGACATCCTGCGCACGGACTTCGGTTTCAAGGGTTTCGTGCTCACCGACTGGTGGGCGATACCGGGGGGGAACAGCGGCACGCCGAACACGAGCCTGGCGCCGGCGGCGATCGACGCGGGCCTCGACATCGAGCTGCCGTGGAATTGGACGTTCAACTCGATCGAGAATTCCAGCTCGGGGGTGGCGGCGTCGGCGCTGCAAGCGGCGACGACCAGGATCCTGGAGCAGAAGTACCGCTTCAACGCGGATCAGGCCAAGAGCCTGAAGACGGGCTCGGCGAACTTCAGCGCGGGCTCGATCACGAACCCCAACACCACGCTGGCCGAGGAGGCTGCGACCAAGTCGATGGTGCTGCTCAAGAACGACAAGAACGCGCTGCCGCTTTCGACCTCGCTCGGCAAGGTCGCGGTGCTCGGCGCGAAGCTCGACTACTGCGCGCCCACCGGGACGACGGGCGGTGTGGGCATCAACAACTGCTCGGACGACGTGAACAAGGGGACGATCGACTTCGCCAACGGCGTGCGCGTGGGCGACGTGGGCTCGAGCCGGGTCAACTTCGATTCCAGCAAGGCGAAGAGCCCGTGCCAGGGCATCAAGGACACGCTGGGGGCCGACAAGGTCACGTGCAGCAACAGCGCCGCGGACGCGTCCGGAAAGGACGCCGTCATCGTGGTGGTGGGGCTGACTCCCTACGACGAGGGGGAGGAGTACAACGGCAGCGGCGACCGCTCGACCTTCGCGCTGGACGGCAAGCCGAATGCCGCGGGCAACAACGTGGGCGTGCAGAACAAGCTGGTGACCGACGCGGTCGCGGCCGCAGGGGGCAAACCGGTGATCGTTGTGATGGAAGGCGGCAGCGCCATCGACATGCCCTGGCTGGCGCAGGTCCAGGCGGTGGTCATGGCCTGGTATCCGGGGCAGTACGGCGGGGCGGCGCTCGGCCAGCTGCTGTTCGGCAAGGCGAATTTCAGCGGCAAGCTGCCGATTTCGTGGCCGGCGACGCTGGGCGACCTGCCGACCTTCAACGCGAGCGCCGGCGGGACCACGCAGATGGACTACTATCTGGGCTACCGCTACTTCGACAAGAGCGGCAAGAAGCCGCTCTTTCCTTTCGGCTACGGCCTGTCGTACACCACGTTCGAGTACGGCAATCTGGTCGTTCCCTGCTCGACCGTGGCCAAGGACAGCTACGTCAACATCAGCGTGGACGTCACCAACACGGGCAGCGTGGCCGGAGACGAGATCGTGCTTGTGTTCGCCTCGTATCCCGAGGCCACCAAGCGACGGTCGGTGAAGGAGCTCAAGGGGTTTGCGCGCGTCTTCGTCGAGCCCGGGGAGAAGAAGACGGTGACCATCCCTTTGCGTATCTCGGACCTCAAGTATTGGGACGAGAGCAAGAGCAGCAGCACGAAGGACGGCAGCGGCTGGCTGATCGACTCCGGCCCGGTCAAGGTCATGGTCGGTGGCAGCTCGGACAAGCTGCCTCTGTCCGACACGTTTGAGGTCGAATAGTGGGCATTTGCAGCGAAACCCGGCCTTGACCTGTACGTTGGTTTCGCGTTGGATAGGCCGCCATGAAGTCAAGACCCGCCGGATACTCTCTGTGTTTTGTCGCTCTTGCCCTGCTGCCGGCGGTGTTGCTGTTGCCGCGCTTCGCGGAGGGGGCTGCCAAGTCGGGCAAGGGTGCCAAGGCCGCCAGGTCGGCCAAGGCCAAGTCTGCGGCCAAGTCGGCGAGCAAGGCCAAGGCCGACACGAGCTCGTCCTCGGATAGCAAGCCGAGCGCGGCCGCGACGCCCTACGAGGTTCCGTCGCTGCCTTCGTCGGAGGCATCGCCCGCCACACCAGCGGCCGACACCAAGGCAAAGCCGGCCGAGCCGTCCCCGAGCGCGTCGACGTCCGAAGAGCCCAAGAAAGAGACTCCGCCTGCGGCCAGCAGCAGCGAGCCAACGGCCGTCCCCGAGGCTACGCCTCCGGTCGTCGAGGAGCCGCCCCCTCCGCCGCCCGAGCCCATGCCCCTGTACGTCGAGCACCTCGGGCCGGACTCCTATCCTGGGAAGCTGCGCGGCCTTCACGGCGGATCGATGTGGCTCGAGCCGTCTTTCCACGGCCTGCAATGGCCCTACATGGCGAAATCCGGACTTGGCGTCTCGGGCGTCTTCTGGGTGGACAGCGGTTACGAGCAGATCAGTCGCGATGACCCGAGTCTAGTGGGCACGTCGATGTATTTGCAGCAGGGCCGTGCCGTGCTGCGCGTGACCCCGACCTACACCAACGGCCGGTTCTTCATCCAGGGCCAGGTCGAGCTGGTGGGCAACGTGTGCCAGGCGTCGAGCATGGTGTGCATCAACAAGAGCACGGTCGACACCGACGACCTGTGGATCCGGGTTGGGCAGTGGAACGCGTGGGATCTCAAGGTCGGCCGTTTCGAGGCCTGGGAGCTGTACCACACGGGCATGGGCCTGGACATCAACACCCAAGAGCGGCTGGGCGCCCACAATCTGGGTTTCACGCCGCCGGCCGATTTGCAGGCGCCGGACTTCTACGGGATGAACTGGCTTCACGACCGGCCCACGGCCGGACTCGGCGTGGGCTACCTGGCGTTCCACGCCTATCCCTCGCAAAACCTACGCTTCGAGGTTCTCGGCGAGCTGGGTGCGGACGACAACACCAGCCAGGGCTACACCTACCTCGGGGGCCGGCCCAGCTTCATTCTCGACCAGGGATGGGTGAAGGTGAAGGTCGGCGCCGAGTACGAGAAGCGGGCCGGCGACACGCAATACATCGATGCCAGCACGGGCAGCAAGCAAGACAGCAAGGCGTGGCGGAGCCGCAAGGGCGTTGGTGGCGGTGTGCAGTTCGTCATCGACCCGTGGGCCGAATTCGGCGGCAACTTCGCATTCGGCTGGCAGGACAATCACGAGAACCCGGACACCGGGGACGAGAAACCGAAGGACAGCTTCAGCAGGAACAGCGTCGGCGGCTTCGGAAACCTGCGTCTCGGCGGCTCTTGGCTGCTAGGTGGCGGTGTCAACTTCACCTGGCAAAACAACAAATTCTACTATCAGGGCGACTCCCCGAGCCCTGACTACACCGCGCACATGCAGGCCTTTGGCGCGGTCCAGTACCTGCTCGCCGGGCAGCTCTACATCAGGGCCGTGATCGGCTACGCGCGCGCCGATTTCGTGGCCTCCGACCAGAGTATCGACGTGTGGAGCAACTCCATGTACAGCGGCCGCCTCCGCCTGATGTATCTGTTCTAGACGCTTTCATCTCGCCCCAAGAGCGGAGCGAGGTAGGAGAGGACCAGGATCGGAGCGCTCTACGCCATCGTGCCGCGGATCACGCGGCCAACGCCTGGCTTCTCCCGCAGACCGCGTAACCCTGACGGAAGATCCCGGCGTGCGCCCCAAAGCAGGTGAAGGAGTCTTCCAGGCCGAAACCGACGAGCGAGATCGAGGATGAAGAAGGTCTTGTCAAATCGCGCCAGCGCCGCAAGGAAATGGCGCGGCGTAGGTTTTTGTACTACTCGTTTTTGAGTTGATGGCTGTTATGCTCGCGTGGCTCCTAGCAAATGAAAGCGACCGTCGGGCACCCGCCCTGGTGAGTCGTTGCGCCGTCGACTCCGGTATTCACCCCCGGAAGGAGAAATTGTGATGCACCGCAAAGTACGCTCTCTGTTTCTGCCGTTGACCCTTGGGCTCGTTTTCTCGTCCCCGTTTGCGGGCTGCCAGCAGACTGGCGGAACGAGTAGCGCCAACAACGGCGGAGCGAGCGGTGGCAGCTCTGGGGAGAGTGGCGGATCCGGCGGCTCTTCGGTCAAAGGCGGCTCGGGCGGCAACAGCGGTGGCTCCGGTGGCTCCTCGGCGAGGGGTGGCTCGGGTGGTAGCAGCGGTGGCAGCGGCGGCTCGTCGGTCAAGGGTGGCTCCGGTGGCAACAGCGGCGGCTCGGGCGGCTCCTCGGCGAGGGGCGGCTCGGGCGGCTCGGCTGGCTCGGGCGGGACCGCGAGGGGCGGCTCGGGCGGTGGCAGCGGCGGCCAGGCCGGCTCGGGCGGAACCGCGAGGGGCGGCTCGGGTGGCAACAGCGGCGGCTCGGGCGGCGGCGATGGCGGCTCGGGCGGCGGTCAGAGCAGTGGCGGTTCGGGCGGCGGCGATGGCGGCAGCGGCGGCAGCACGGCCAGTGGCGACATGATCTCCGATTTCGAGAACACCCCCGGCAAGGCCGACATGATCAAGACCGACGGGCGGACTGGGTACTGGTACGTGTACTTCCCGGGCTCGGACTCGAGTTCATCCCCTGCCAGCCCCATGACGATGAGCCCGGCCCTCAACAACGGCGCCCCGATCGCGAGCGAGAAGTCGGACAGTGGGAACGCGCTTCACGTCAAGGGCTCCGGCATCAAAGACAGCGGCAAGGACTACGCTGGCACAGGCGCTGCCTTCAAGCCCCATGACCCGTACGACAAGAAGAGTGATGCGTACGACGTCAGTGCGTACACCGGCATAACCTTCAAGATCAAGTCGGGTAGCGGCACGCTTCCCCCTGTTTTCTTCGAGTTGCTGACCAAGCAGAACCAGCCCACGACGGCTGGTGGCAACTTGAACCCCGATACCAGCTCCGGCCCCGACCGGTCCATTGGTCTCTACAACTCCCGCGGTTACATGCTGCACACGCCCTGGCTGCCGACGGCCCTCTCGACCTCGTGGCAGCAGGTGACGATCCCGTTTGGCTACCTGGTCCCGCGGCATCTTTGCGACTCTGCCACCTGCACCTCCACCGCTTCGGCGACCACCAAGTGTCAGCCGCCAGGCGCGGTGCTCACGGATGTCCTCGGCATCCAGTTCTCCTTCTATGCCACGGAGAACGGCTGGCCGACCATCTCAGGCGCGACGCCAGGCACCTTCGATCTGTGGATTGACGACGTGGCCTTCACCAAGGACGACACTGGGATCCAGACCCGTGAGGGATTCCCGCTGGACAATGCCGGCGGTCTTGGCTCCTGCAAGCCGCCACAGGGCCCGTCGGCACGAGCGGAGTACCTCGTTCCCGCGTACAACATGTGGAAGAAGACCTTCGTCAGCGGCGGCAAGGTCATCCGCCCCGAGAATGGCAACGACACGGTTTCCGAGGGTATTGCCTACGGCATGATGATCGCGGTCAGCATGAACGACAAGGAGCTTTTCGACCAGTTGTATAGCTACTGGAAGAGCCACGATGCCGGCGGCGGCCTGATGACGTGGTGTATTCCGGCAGGATCCGGCAGCTGCAGTGCCTCGGGAGGTTCGGCCACCGATGCGGACGAGGACGCGGCCTTCGCGCTTCTGCAGGCCGACAAGGTGTTCGGCGGCGGCAGCTACAAGTCCGACGCTATGAGCATGATCAGCTCGATCTGGGCGAAGGACATCGACAAGTCGTCGAAGTTGCCCACGGGCGGCAGCAACTACTCATCCACTTCGGGGCAAGTCACGAACCCCTCCTACTTCGCTCCCTCGATGTACGCGGCCTTCAAGGCCGCCGGCGACTCGAACGACTGGGATGGCGTGATCGCGGCCGTCTACAAGGCGCTCAATACCGACCTGGTTGGCACGAACTCCAACGGACTGTACGCCGCGTGGTGCAGCAACAACTGTTCGGCCATTGGCCGCAACGCGGACGACAACGACAAGTTCTACCAGTACGACTCGCACCGCATTCCGATGCGCATCGGCATGGACTACTGCTACAACAACCGGGCCGAGGCGAAGACCTACGTCGCCAAGACCACCAAGTTCTTTGCGACGAATGCGAACGCCGGTCAGAACGGCGTCAGCAGGATCTTCGACATGTACGACCCCGCCACGAACAACGCCGCCGCCGCCAATCCCACGCCGCAGAACAACTCCGCCTCCATCATCGGCACGGCGGCGGTCGGCGCCATGGCCGACGGCAGCAACCAGGCATTCATCAACGACGCCTACCAGGCGGTCTTCGATCTCATCACGCGCACCACGCTCAGCACCGATACCAAGGACACCTCCAAGAAGACGCCGTACTCCTACTACAACGCCACGGTGGGTCTGCTTACGGCACTGATCATGACCGGTGCCTTCAGCCATCAGTAGGGACGAGGCGAGACGTCTGCGATATCGAAGAATGGCGCACGACAACCAACGGTGGATTGATTGATGAAGCACTCCCTTGCCTATTCTCTGTCTCTTGCCGCTGCCGCATCGGCCGTACTTGTCATGGGTTGCGGTGGAGATACCTCGACCCCTGGAGGCAGTGTCCCGGACGAGCTGATTGCCGATTTTACCAAGGACAACGGTCTCAACCCTGCCGACGGCCGACAGGGCGGCTTCTACGTCTACGGTGATGACAAGGGGACCTTCGATCCGCCCAAGGTGGGCGAGGATGCCTATCCGACCGATCCAGACAACGGGAATCCCAACGGCTCGGGCCCCGGCTCGTTCCACACCAAGGCTTCCGGCTTCGGCACATGGGGAGCGGCCATGGGCACGGACTTCGCGCCCAAGGAGGGGGACTTCAAGGGCACGTACAACGCCTCGAAGTACAAGGGTGTGTCTTTCTGGGCCAAGGCAGGAGCCGCGCTGACGGGCGTCCAAGTCAGCTTCCCCGACATCTACACCGATGCCAAGGGCAACCCCAACGCGCTCAATTCGGAGATCTTCCCGTGCGCCTACATCACCGGGGCGACCAACAACTGCAGTCCGTACCTGGTGAAATTCGCTGACGCCAACGGCAAGTTCCCCAAGTACGAGAGCTACCAGATCGACACCGAGTGGAAGCAGTTCGACATCTTCTTCGAGGACACCCAGCAAGATCAATACAACCCCGGATTCCACACCGAGGCCGACAAGGTAGACTTGGAGCACCTGACCGCCATGGCCATCCAGGTGAATGCAACCTACGTCGACGGCAAGGCCACGCAGAACGACTTCGAGCTCTGGCTCGACGACGTCTACTTCATCAAGTAGATACCAGGCCGTCCGGACCAGCAATCATGCGTTCCGGCGGGATCTCCCGTTGGAGCGTTTGCTTTCCTGGGTAGCGGCTCGCCAGTCCTGCCAAGGGCTCTGAAACGGGGGAGCATCCGCCAAGGGCTACGCCCGGAGGAGAAGTGCATGAGTTCGAAGACTACGTTGGGGTTGCTGCTGGCAGTGATGTTGATTGCGACGACTCGCATGTGCCGAGCCCGGCGCCTTGCCGCCGCGGTCCTTTCTCGCGGCGCGGAACTGGTATAGCGTTGCTTCCGATCCCTCATTCCCTCGGGAAGGTTTGCCATGCGTCGAATGCTGATCCTCTTGGCTCTTTCGGCCAGCGTGCTGGCCCCCCGGGCCGCCTTCGCCGCCAGGCCCGCGGTGCTCGACCGTCAGGCGAAGAAAGCGTGCCTCTCCGGCGACTACGTCAAAGGGGTTGGCATCCTGGCCGAGCTGTATGTGGATACCGGGGATGCCACGTACCTCTACAACCAGGGGCGCTGCTACGAGCAGAACGTGCGCTACGTCGAGGCGGCCGAGCGTTTTCGGGAGTACCTGCGCAAAGCTCCCAAGCTCTCCGCCAAGGTCAGGGAAGAGGTGGAACAGCACATCGCCGACTGCGAGGCGGCTATCGCCAAGAGCCAGCCGTCCGCGCCGCCGCCGCCAGCCCCGCCGCCGACCCCGCCGCTCGCGCCACCGCCGGCCCAGATCGTGGCGCAAGCGCCGGCGCCCGCCCCCGAGATCCGGCCCTGGCAGCGCACCGCCAAGTGGGTGGCGACGGGCGCCGCGGTCGCCTTCTTGGGGCTCGGCGTGGCCGGGCACGCGATCTACTACGGCAAGAACAGCGACTACAACGACGACCCGACTTGCGGCGGCGCCGAAGACACCGGCCGATGCAAGAGCCTAGCCGACTCCGCCGACACCGCGCAGATCGTTGCCATCGCGGGCTACTCCGCGGCGGCGGTCGCCGCCGGCCTGGCCGTCACCTTCTGGCTGACGGACAAGCCGTCAGCGCAAGCCCCACAGCCAACCGGCGTTGCCGTGAGCTGCGCGCCGGCGCTCGCCGGCCTCGCCTGCGCCGGCAGGTTCTGAAGCTACTTGACGTTCGCGCAGAACCGCTTGATCTGCAGGCCGTCGCCGCCGCCCCACACCTCGAAACCGGCGAAAATGATGCTCAGATACTGGTTCGCGGTGACATTGCCGTACTTGTTGGCGACTGCGTCCTTGAGGAAGGCGTTCAGGTCGAATTCGAGCGACGCCAGATTGTCGTCCGCGACGTACGAGACACAGGACGGATCCGTCGTGTCCACCCAGACGCTCCAGCCGCCGGACACCCCCTGGATGACCCGGCCATTGGCCAGGGCCCTGCCTCGGGGCTGCCGGTCGGAGGGCATGAAGAGCCAGACCATGACGTAGGCGCCGCCCGCGCCGGGGTTCGTGCCGCTGACCCCGCCGCTGGAGGCGCTCAGCCACACATCGTAGGCCACGTTGTAGTTGGAAGTGCCCTTGCTGTCCGCA
Source organism: Deltaproteobacteria bacterium (assembly GCA_016935975.1). GTDB lineage: Bacteria > Myxococcota_A > Polyangia > Fen-1088 > Fen-1088 > Fen-1118. The sequence goes on along the minus strand of JAFGPX010000115.1, from coordinate 45,399 downwards.
TTGGTGGAGAGGATGGTGGGCACGCTGGTCAGCGAGGAGAGTTGCTTGGGCAGGTTGCTGCCCTTGGTGCCTTTGCCCTGGTAGTTGCCGATGTAGATGGTCGGGAAGCCGATGGGGTTGTTGCTGGTGCTGGAGACGTTCTTCGGGTTCGACAGGGTGAAGCCCACGCCGTTGATGTTTTCGGTCTGGCCGTCGTACTTGCCCCACCAGTTGGCGATCATCCAGTAGTTCTTGCCCGAGTTGCCGTCGAGATCGATGGTGTCGGCGCCGTACTGCCCGGTGACCAGGCTGGCATAGCTCGAAACGTCGGTGCATTCGCCGGTGACTGGTTGCGAGCTGCCGCCCGAGCCGGTCCTGCCGCCGGTGCCCTTGACGCCGCCGCTGCCGGACTTGCCACCGCTGCCCGAGGCGCCGCCGCTGGCGGTCTTGCCGCCGCTGCCCGTCGCCCCTCCGGCCCCCGGATCGAACACGGGATCCTTGGCGCAAGAAACCGCGAAGAAGCCAAGGACGGCAAAGACCGAGAACAACCGCATGGGACCTCCGAGAATCGTGACCTGACAAACCTGTAGTACACCACAGCAGAAGGGGATGGGAAACCCGGAAACCACTCGCTGCGACGACGAAACCTGGCATGCAGAGGGTGTGTGATCGCATTCGTTGGGGCCGCGGCGCTCGTGCCATCGTGCAAGAACGACCGGGGATTGATCGGGTTTCTGCCCCGCGTCTGCGGCGGCGGTTTCTGTCTTGCCACCTGGCATCGATGCCGCTCGCGCGAAGATGGCCGCGCGCTCAGATGGCCCCGAGCGGGGTAGACTTGGCGACAATGGCAAAATCGGCGTCTCTGCGCTTCACGCTGCTTCTGTCGCTGGCGCTCGCGGCCGGTTGCGGCGCAGGCTCGCGCGGCTCCTCTGGCTCGGGCGGCGCAGGAGGAGCGGCCGGCGCGCCAGGCAGCGGCGGCGCGCAGGTCTCGGGCGGCGCATCGGGCTCGGCCGGCCGGCAAGCATCCGGTGGCGCGCCAGGCTCCGGCGGCACGCGCGGATCGGGTGGCGCACAGGCGTCGGGTGGCGCACAGGCGTCGGGTGGTTCGCAGACGAGCGCGGGCGGGCAAGGAGCAGGCGGCATCACGGGCTCGGGTGGCGCACCGGCAAGCGGCGGCGCAGAGGCCCGGGGAGGCTCGGGAGGGGCGTCGACCTCGACCGGCAACCCCGACGCGGCGGCCGACGGACCGAACGCAGATGTGCCGATCGGGAACGGCGACGCGGCCGGTCCCGACGCGGCCGGCGGGGAGCCGCGCCAGCAGGCCTCGCGGCCGAATGGCAGTCCGGACTCGTGCGGGGCTTGGGCCATGACCGAAGGCGTGTGCTGCGCCCAGTACTGCAGCGACGACGATCGTTCCGAGAACTGCGACGAGTGCGGCGGGCCCGGCTCGGCCAAGTGCGAGGTCGTCAACGCCAAGGCATGCACCTCGGGGCAATGGCCGGAGGTGCACGAGGTCACGGACGACGAGCCCTGGCACCACTCGCGCTCGACCCACTTCGGCACCGCCCCCATGGGCGCCTGTGCCTTCGGGCTCTACGGTCTCTGCTCGTCCGCGGTGCAACTGGCGGACACGGCCCTGCAAGCCAGGTGCGACGCGTTCTGCGAGGCCTATCCCGACCTGTGCCGGGATCCGGAAGGCATCACCCTGCGCGGCAACTTCGCGGCGCCGCAGGGCAACTACTACACGCAGTTCTGGTCGAGCTTGCCCGGGGATCTCGACAACTACCTGTCGTGTGGCGAGTGCTTCGAGGTGATGCGCACGCAGAACGATGGCAGCGAGTACGCGCCGGGCGCGGCCGGGTACACGCCCTCGATCGTGCTGCAGATCGCCGACTCGTGTCCCTGCTCGGCCAATTCCAAGTGGTGTTGCGGCTCCGGGCGTGACCACTGCGGCGAAGTCAAAGGCGAGTTCAAGTACGGTTGCCAGCTCCCGCCGGAGCCGCCGCCGCCGCCCGACCATGATCCCCTGCCCGAGGAGAGCATCCACTTGGACCTCGACGACATCGCCATGGCGAGGCTCCAGACCGGCGCTGCCAACGGCACTATCACCGACGGCGTGATTCCGACGAAATACCGGCGTGTCCCCTGTCCCGTCGTGGGCAACATCCACATCTGGCTGCGGCCCAACGCCAACGAGTACTACTTCGCGCTCACCGTGGTCAACATGGCCGGCCTGGGCGCCGCCGCCCAGATCGAGGCGCAGCTGCCGAGCGGCGAATGGGTGGCGCTGCAACGCGACCAGAACTACAGCTTGTCGCGGCCGCAGGAGCGCTACGGGACCTGGGCGCTGCCGCAGGGCAAGGGGCCTTTCGAGCTGCCCGTCACCCTGCGCATCCGCGACGGCTCCGGCCGCTCGGTCGTTGCCGAGGACGCCATCAAGGCCTGGGCACCCGCGGACAAGAGCCAGAGCGAGAACTGGTTCATCGACGTCGGCGTGCAGTTCGAGAGGGACTGACCGAGCGCATGGCGAGGGGCTCGGCGATGGTGCCGGCGAGCCGGTCCGCGCGCTGTGATTGTCGCGGCGGGGCGTAGCGGCGCGGACGAGGCGACTCCTTTCGGTGACGATCAACCGCGGGGACGCCAACTACGATCCGCTCTTTCCCTTCGTATGCGGCCTGACCTATTGACGTCTCGCCGGCTTGCTCGTCCTTTCTTTCCTTGAAGCAAGGCGCCTTCGCCTGCTAGCACTCTGACGAGATGCCCCCTTTCAGATTGCCGGCGGCCGTGTTGCGAGCGGCCATCCTCGGTGGTGTCGTGGTCGGCATCGCCGACGGGATTCGTGCTGCCGTGCAGGCGCGAGCGCCGTTCGTGCCTTTCCTGACGTGCGTGCTCCTGACGCTGGGGTTCGATCTCCTCGTGGCTGCGGCCGGCGGTGGGCTCGCGGCCTTGCTGCTGTGGCTGGCGGCGTGGGGACGCGCCGGCAAACACGGCGGAATCGCCGCAAGCGTGGGCTGGCTGCTCGCCGGTGGGGCGCCGGCCGGGGCGGCTTTGGCGGCGGTCGTCGGCACGGCGACCCGCAACAACCGTTTCCTCGCCGGTGGCGTGGTGGCCCTCGTGTCGCTCGCGGCGGCCGTGGCGGCCGCGGCGCTCGGCCCCGCGCTGGGACGGCTGGTCGGCTTGCTGCCAGGGCTGGGGGCGAGAGCGGACGCGCGCCGTCGGCACTCTCCGATGACAGCGGCCGGCGTCCTGGTCCTGGCGCCACTCGTCGTGCTCATCCTGGAAGCCGTGGTTCTGCTCCTTGTCTGGCGCACGCGCGCGCCCTTGCCCAAGCGGGTGCTGGCCGAGCGCGCGACCTGGGCGGCGTGCACCGTGGGGCTGCTGCCGTTCCTGCTCGCCTGGACGAGCCGCCAGGCGCCGCGGCTGCGCTGGTGGATAGCGGCGGGTCTGTCCTTCTTGCTCTTCGCTGGGCCCGCCGCAGTTCTGCTCAAGGCGCGCTGGGTGCAGGACTTCCAGTTCATGGCCTGGAACCAGATCCTGGTGGCGGTCGGCTTGCTCCTCACCACGGCCGGGCTCACTTCGTTGCTGCTCGGCCGGACTCTGCCGCGGCCCTGGGATCGCTTCGTCACGCTCGGGCTGCCCGGCCTCGCCCTCGTCGCGGTTTTCGCGGCCTCGGAACACGAGCCGGCCCGCAAGGCGGCAGGAGCGCGTGCCGCGTTGACTGGCGAGCTTGTGGCCCGGGCCCAACGCGTGACCGATTTCGACCGCGACGGCTACGCGCGCTTCTTCGGCGGCGGCGATTGCGACGACCGCGATCCCGAGCGCAATCCGGGCGCGCGCGACTGGCCCGACGACGGCGTCGATCAGGATTGCGACGGCAAGGACGCGTCCGCCGCGGCCCTGCGCTCGCCGCCCTTCCAACCCGTGCCCGAGACGGTGCCCGCCGCGCTCAAGGTACTGCTCGTCACCATCGACACCTTGCGCGCCGACCACGTGGGCGCGTACGGCTATCGCAGGCCGACCACGCCCAACCTCGACCGCCTGGCCAAGGAAGGCACGGTTTTCCTCAACGGCTGGGCGCACGCTCCGTCTACGCGCTATTCGATGCCGGCCATTGCCACCGGTCGCTGGCCGTCGGCCATCGCATGGGACGAGTCGATCTGGTGGCCGCGGGTTGCGCCCGGCCAGCGCATGATTGCCGAGTCCATGAAGGCCATGGGCTACACCACGGCCGCCTTCTACGCCTATCTCTACTTCAATCGCGCCGACCGTCGCGGCTTCGAGCGAGGGGTGGACTACTACGACGATAGCTGCGCCGCCTTGCACGTGAACGTCAACGGCCCGGCCGAGTCCGTGGGTAGCTCCAGTCGCCAGATGGCCGACAAGGGTATCGCGTTTCTGCGCGAGCACGGCCAAGAGAAGTTCTTCGCGTGGATGCACTTCTACGATCCGCACCTGAACTTCGAGCGCCATCCCGAGGCGCCGGACTTCGGCAGCGGCCAGGCCGATCTCTACGACGGCGAGATCTGGTACTCCGACTTCCACTTCGGCCGCGTCCTCGACGAGTTGCGCGCGTTGGGGCTTTGGGACCAGACCGCCATCATCGTCGTGGGCGATCACGGCGAGTCGCTGGGCGAGCACGGCATCGTGGCGCACGGCTACCACCTCTACAGTCCGCACACCAAGGTGCCGTTCGTCATGCGCGTGCCCGGGCTGCCGGCGCAACGCCTCACCGTGCCGGTCGGGCACGTCGATCTGGCGCCGACCATGGTCAACCTGGCGCGCGGCGCGCACGAGCCGTCGTTCCTCGGCCGCTCGCTGGTCGATCTGCTGGCGGGCAAGCCGGCCGCGCCCGCGCCCGGCCCCGTGTTCCAGGAGGTCAGCTACGAGGGCGACGTCAAGCGGCGCGCCCTGGTCACGGCCACGCATCACCTCATCTGGAACTGGACGCCCGACAACACCACCGAGTGCTACGACATCTTCCACGATCCCGGCGAGACGAGAGACCTGTGGGGCTTTGTCCAGGGTGAGCCCGCCTGCTCGCGGCTCAAAGAAGACCTGCGCGATTTCGTGGCCTTGCTGTCGCTGCCGCCGGGCTATGCCGACAAGATCGCGTTCGGCTTGGCGGGCCCGAATGCCCCTGCGCCCACGCACTCGCTGGACGCGCGCATCGGCAAGGACCTGCGCGTGCTCGGCTACGATCTCGCGCCGGCAACGCTGCGTCGGGGCGAAAGCGCGGTGCTGGTCACCCACTTCGAGCTGCAGGGCCGCCCGGAGCCGGGCTGGAAGCTGTTCTTCCATCTCGACGGCCCCGCTGGCTTCCGCAACCTCGACCACGTTCCGGTCGAGGGCACCTACCCCATGGAGCGTTGGCGTCCGGGCCAGCGCATCCGCGATCGCCTGACCATCACCTTTGCGGCGACCACGCCGCCCGGGCCGTACTCGGTCAACATCGGGCTCTTCAAAGGCTCGGCGCGCGCGTCCATCACCCCGGTCCACGCCGGCGATGGCCAAGACCGGCTGCGCCTGGCGACCATCCTGGTGCAGGAGTGATCCTGGCACGGGCGGCAGAACGCGTCGGCGGAGCGCGGCCGTGAGCGGGCCTATCGCGGTCGCCATGAGCGGCGGCGTGGACAGCAGCGTGGCCGCGGTCTTGCTCAAGGAGCAGGGACACGCGCTGGTGGGAGTGACCCTGCGAATGCAGGTAGGTGGCCACGCCGACGGCATCTCGCGTGCGCGTGCGGTGGCGGAGAGGCTCGGGTTTGCCCACCACGTGCTCGACTGCGCGCAGGAGTTCGAGGCGCTCGTACTCCGCCCCGCCTGGCGGGACTACGCGGCCGGACGCACGCCGAGCCCCTGCCTCGTGTGCAACGAGCGCATCAAGTTCGGCGTGCTGCTCGACTGGGCAAGGGGGTTGGGCATCGAGCGCATGGCCACCGGGCACTACGCGCGTCTCGAGCGGGATCCGGCCGGCCGACCGGCGCTCTTGCGCGGGCGCGACGCGGGCAAGGAGCAATCGTACTTCTTGGCGGGCCTCTCGCTTGCTCAGCTCGAACGCGCCGTCTTTCCCGTGGGGCATCTGCACAAGGCCGAGGTGCGCGCGCTGGCCAGGCAGCACGGCCTGCCGACCGCCGAGGCTTCCGAAAGCCAGGACGCGTGTCTCGTCGCGCCCGGCAGATCCTATGCCGACAAGCTGCGCCGGCGTTTCGGCGCCCCGGCTCGAGCGGGGCAGATCGTGAACGAGGCCGGCCAGGTCGTGGGCGAGCACGACGGGATCCACGGCTTCACGATCGGTCAGCGCAAGGGCCTGCCCGCGGGCGCGACCACGCGCCGCTGGGTCAAGGCGATCTCGGCCGAGACCGGCCGGGTCATTGTCACGAGCGATCCCGGGGCGATCCTTCGCGCGAAGTTCGTGGCCGGGGACGCAAGCTGGATCGCCGGCGACTTGCCGGCTGTGCCCCTTGCGTGCTCGGTGCAGATCCGCTACCGCCACGCGAGCGCGCCCGCCACGATCGTGGCGCAAGATGATGGCGGCCTGGCCGTGGCCCTGGAGAGGCCGGCAACGGCCGTGACCCCCGGACAGGCCGCCGTGTTCTACGATGGCGAGCGCGTGCTGGGTCGGGGGTGGATCGCACTGCCCGGGTGAGTCGCCACGACAGGAGCTCCGCTGCATCCAGAGCGCGGCTCGGTGCCAGGGCAGGATCTTGCAGCGCAGGTCCTTCGCGGCCGCTCGCGCAATCATGCCGACACTGCACTCCATGGCGCGGTCATTGGAAGCTCAATCTCCGTTGAGCACGCCGCGCAGGATCTCCAGCTCGGTGACCGACTTCTCGAGATGGACCCCAAGCCACGGCTGGGCCCGAACCAGGACGGAATCGATGCGCTCAGGCACCCAGCCGTACCGCTCGCCCACGAGGCCCACGAAGTAGGGGCGGCAGTTCCGGATTTCGGCCGGGCAGATGGGCAGCACCTTGCCCTCGGCCTTTTCTTCGTCGGTCACGCCCCAGCGCAGGTCGACCTCGCTCCACACCAAGGCCCGGCTGTCGCAAAGCCGCCGCAGCTCGGGGAAGACCCGCTTGACCGGCTACTCGCGCTCCTCGCGCATGTCCCGGAAGGTCGACGAAATGAACACGCGAATGGCGCGCTCGAGGGGCTGGACTGACTCGGTCGTGGTTTTTCCCGGTGTCACTGCCATGGTCTACCTCGCGGTCGTCTTTGTCGCAGACGTCTTCTTCCCACACGAGCAAGAGGCACGAGGCGTGCCCGATCGGACCCGGCCGCGGGCATCCAGGTTGGGGCACAACGTGGTAGCCTCGGTATCGTGAACCGTGATACCACGCCCGAAGCCGAGCGCGTGCAGGCCGACGTCCTGCGCCGGCTGGGGCCGAGTCGAAGGCTTGAGATCGCCTTCGAGATGAGCCAAGAAGCGCGCACCCTCGTGCAACAACGCTTGCACCGGCAACATCCCGAGTTCGACGAAGTGAGTCTGCAGCATGCGCTCATCGAGGATCTCTATGGCATCCGGCTCGGGCGCGGCTGAGCTACTCGGGCGTTTGGCCGCGGGTTTGGACGCCGCGGGCGTCCCGTACATGCTCACCGGCTCGTTCGCCAGCACGCTGTTCGGCGCGCCGCGTACCACCCAGGACATCGACATCGTCATCGATCCGTCGCTGGGCAGTCTCGAGAAGCTACTGCGGTGTTTTCCTGAGGACGCCTACTACGTCAGTCGCGACGCGGCGAGAGAGGCCTATGGCACCGAGGGCACGTTCGACCTCGTCGATTTCGCGAGCGGGTGGAAGATCGACTTCATCATGCGCAAGCGGGGGCCTTTCGGCGAGGAGGAATTCCGTCGCCGGCGCCTGGTCGAGGTTCTGGGCGCGCGCTTCTTCGTTGCGACCGCCGAGGATGTCATCGTGGCGAAACTCGAATGGGCCAAGTTCGGCGAGTCCGAGCGCCGATTGCGCGACGTGGCTGGGATGCTTCGCGGCCAGCAGGGCGAGCTGGATCTGAACTACATCCGGCACTGGGTCGAAGCTCTGAAACTGGGCGCGCAGTGGGAAGCTGCGTGCGCCCGGGTCGGGCTGCTAGGGTTCCACGTGCGCAGCGGGCATTCCGCAACACCTTCCCTGCCGCTGGCGCCGCGTCTCTCCCCTTGCGGTACACTGCTCGCCGGATGAAGTCTTCCGGCCAGGCCGACCTGGGACAACGCTACCTCGAGTTCCTCGACTGGCCCGAGGTGTGCGCCGAGCTGGCTTTGCGCGCCCACTCGTCGCGAGGCAGGACGGCTTGCCACGCGCTGCCCCTGTGCGCGACCGTCGCCGAGGCGGCCGAGCGCATGGCCGAGATCACGGAAGCGGTGTCCATCCTGCGCGCGGGCGAGTCGCTGCCGGTGCTGGAATTCCCCGAAATCGAGACGCACCTGCGCGCCGTGGCCCAGGGCGCGCCGCTCGGGCCCGAGGAGCTGCGCCAGGTGGCCGACTTCTGCGAGGTGGTGGCGGGCGCGCGGCGTTTCTTCGGTCGCATCCAGCCCGAGGGCATGTTGCAGACACCGCGTCTTTCGCGGCTCGCGGCGCAGCTCGGCTATCACGAGGATCTGGTGCGCCTGGCGCGCGAGACCTTCGACGCGACCGGCGAGCTGCGCGACGGCGCCTCGCCCGAGCTGGCCCGGCTGCGCTACGAGCGCGATCAGCTCGCCTCCCGAGCGCGCGAGGCGGCCGAGCGCATCCTGCGCTCCGAGGAGTTCGCGCCGTACCTGCAAGACCAGTTCGTGACCCTGCGCGAGGATCGCTTCGTGCTGCCCCTGCGCGCCTCGTTCAAGTCCATGGGCCTCGGCATCGTGCACGACACCTCGCGCACGGGCGAAACCGTGTTCGTCGAGCCCACTGCGCTGGTCGAGCTGAACAACCGCCTGAAAGTCGCCGAGCTGGACATCCGCCACGAGAGCCGCCGCATTCTCGAAGAGCTGGCCACGGCGGTATCCTCGGCGGCGCCGCTCTTGCGTGCGGATCGCGAGACGCTGACCCGCCTCGACGTGATCGGGGCAGGAGCGCGACTGGCCCAGGCCTACGGCGGCGAGCCGGTCGAGATTGCCGAAGAACCAATCGTCGATCTGGCGAAGCTGCGTCACCCGCTGCTCGCCTTGCGGGCGGTCCGCGAGAAGCTGGCGGTGACGGCCAACGATCTCGTGCTCGGCGAGGTGCCGGGCCGCAGCTCCGCCAAGGCCATGGTGGTCAGCGGCCCCAACGCCGGCGGCAAGACCGTGCTGCTCAAGTCGGTGGGCCTGGCCGCCTTGCTGGCGCGCGCGGGCCTGCACGTGCCCGCGGCGCCGGGCAGCCGCATCGGCTTCTTCCGGCACGTGCTGGCCGACATTGGCGATCAGCAGTCCGTGCTCGGCGATCTGTCCACCTTCTCGGCCCACCTGGCGAACCTGGCCGGCATTCTCGAGAGCGCGACCACCGTCGGGGACGAGGACCTGCTCATCCTGTGCGACGAGCTGATGGTGGGCACGCATCCGGAGCAGGGCGCCGCCCTGGCGCGCGCCATGCTGGAAGTGCTCGCCGATACGCCCGGCCTCATCGTGGTCACCACCCACTTCGACAGCTTGAAGGCCCTGGCTGAGAACGACGAACGCTTCCGCAACGCCGGCATGGAGTACGACCTCGGCAAGCTGCGGCCGACCTTCCGCCTGAAGGACGGCATGCCCGGACGCTCGTACGCTCTCGACATTGCCGCGCGGATCGGTCTGCCCGAAAACGTGCTCGGGCGCGCTCGCTCGCTCATGGACGAGGGCAGCCTGGGCTTGGAAGAAACCTTGCGCAATCTCCAGGAGCGCGAGCAAGCCCTCGAGCGCGCCAGCCGCGATTTGGACAACGCCCGCCTCGACCTCGAGCGGGCCAAGCAGGAGCTGGAAGAGCGAACGGGCGCCGAGCGGGCGGCGGCCGAGGCCTTGACCCGGCGCGAGCGCGAGCTGGCCATGCGCTCGCGCGAAGCCATCGAGGCCGCCGTGCGTGAAGCGCGCGAGGCGATCTCCGAGATCGTGCGCGGCGCGAAGCGCGAGCGCAGCCCGCAGGCCGCCGAGGCGGCGCGCGCGGCCTTGGCCAAGAAGGCGAAAGAGGTCACGGCCGCTCTGCCCGAGCCGCCGCCGCTCGATCTGGCCAAGCTGCGCGCGGCGCTCGCCGACCGGTCGCTGGCCGGAGCCAAGCGTTCGAGCAAGCGCCAGGCGGAGCCGAGTCCCGAGGCAGGGCCAGCTCCCGTGGCGATGCAGTCGGGCGCCAATACCCTGGATCTGCGCGGCCAGCGCGCCGACGACGCGCTGGCGGAGCTCGAGGCCTTCCTCGATCGCACCGCGCTGGAGGGCGCGGACACGGTGTTCGTGATTCATGGCCACGGGACGGGCGCGCTACGCAAGGTGGTGCGCGAGTACCTGGCGACTTCGGCGTATGTCGCGCGCTTCCGCGCCGGTGGCGCGGGCGAGGGCGGCGACGGCGTCAGCGTGGTCAGCTTGCGGGGCTAGCCGGATGGAGACGCGCACAGGCAGAGTCTCTTCGGTGTTGGTTGTCGCCGCAGTGGTTGTCGCGGCCGTGCCTGCACTGGTGCAACTCGCCTGGCTCTTGCGGCTTTTCGCCGGCCGCCTGACCTATCCACTCGATCTCGAATGGATGGAAGGCGGCGTGCTGGTCCACGCGCAGCGGGTCGCGGCCGGGCAAGGGATCTACGTGCCGCCCTCGGTGGACTTCATTCCCTTTCTCTACACCCCGCTCTATCCGGCGCTGCTCGCCCTGCTCTCGTTCGTCTTCCCGCTCGGCTACACCCTCGGCCGCGTGGTTTCCATTCTGGCCTTCGCCACCGCGCTCTTGGCCATCGTTCTTGCCGCCGCGGGCGAGGCGTCCGGACGCCGCCGCAAGTTGTTCGTAGCACTTCCCGGCATCGCGGGTGTTGGCGTGGTCGCGGCCGGCTTCCCCTTTGCCGGCAACTTCTACGATCTCGTGCGTGCGGATGCGCTGGTGCTCGCACTCGAGGCCTGGGCGGTGCTCCTGGCCCTGCGCGGGCGGGCGCGCACAAGCGCGCTCGTCGCCGGTCTGCTCATTGCGCTCGGTTTCTTCGCCAAGCAGACTGCGATTATCGTCGGGGTCGGGATCGGAGCTGGCCTGCTCGTGGCGAATCTCCGGCGTGGTCTCTACTACGGCGCGTCGGCCGCGGTCACGCTCGCCGCCGGCATCGGCCTGCTTCTCGGCACCTCGCGCGGTTGGTTCTGGACCTACATCTTCAAGCTCCACCAGAGCCACGCGTTCCGCAAGGACGCTGTCACCGACGTCGCGTGGCCCGTCACGCAGCAGTTCTTGTGGCCGCTCTTTCTGGCGCTGATCTTGGCTACGGTCGGCCTGGCGCTCTCGCGCCGACTGCGGCGGAGCGACGCCGTTCTGTGGGGCGCGGCGCTGGCGGGTGAGGCCTCGGCCCTAGTCGGCTTCGCCACGCAATGGGCCGACAGCAACGCCTTCATTCCCGCCGTGTTTTTTCCCGCCTTCGCGGCTGCCGTGTTCGTGGCGCGACTCGCCCGCGTGGCCGTGGACGGCAGGAAGTGGGGCGCGGTCGCGGTGGCTGTCGGCGTGGCGCTGCTGCTCGGGGCGCAGAGCCTGCACACCTTGCCGCCTGCGCCCGTGCGCGGACCCGGCGGCCGCTGGCCAATCTTTCTCGGCTGGCCCAAGCTCGGCCGCGCTCTGCCGACGGTTGCCAGCGCGGTGCCGAGCGCGCAAGATCGCGCTGCGGCCCGGCGCTTGCTCGACGAGCTGCGTGCCCTGCCGAGCCCCCTGTTCATACCCTTCCACACCTACTACGCCGTGCTCGCCGGCAAGCAGCCCTTCGTTCACCGCATGGGCGTACGCGATGTCGAGGCCGCGCTCGGCCGGCCCAAGGGACTCGACCAGGCCATCGCCGAGCAGCGCTTCGCCGCCATCGTGCTCGACTGGAAGTCCTACCCCGGCGAGTGGCCGAACCTGGACCGCACCTACCGCGTCGCGGGCGAGTTCCGGGAAGGCACGAACTCGGTGCGCATGTTCGCCGGCGCGCAGACTTCGCCCGACCGTCTCTACCTGCCCAGGCGGTAGGGGCACAACGGATTGCGCCGTATGGCCCAGACCTAGTAGACAATCCCCGGCGGGATCGCGCACTCCGGGGTGCAATAGATCTGCGCGGTCGGATCTTCCGAGGGCTCGAGCTGGATGTCGAGCTTCTGGCCGTTCTTGTCGCCGAGATCGCACTCTTCGCCGCGATCGGTGTCGACATTGCCGTCGCCGCAGAAGTGAGGCATGGTGCAGCCGATCGAACATCCGCCTTCGCCGTACTTGGCGCCGTTCTCCTTGCCGTTGTCGCACTCCTCGGGGCCGTTGACGATGCCGTCGCCGCAGAAGGTGCCCCAGGTGCACTGGGTGGTGCAACCGCCGTAGATGTCGTCGGCGTTGGGGCCGGTGCAACGCTCGGGGACGGGCACGCTGCCGTCGCCGCAGTCGCATTCCTCGTCGGCCACCACCACGCCGTCGCCGCAGGCGGGCACGCAACTCGTGGGAGCGATGTTGAACCCGCTCAGGGTCAGCTTGTAGGACGAACACGTCGTTTGCCGTTCGGCCTGGAAAACGGCAATCTCGTAGACTTTGCCGGACTCCATGTTGCCAAGGCTCTTGGCCGTGGCGGCGTTCAGGGTCACCGAGTCTTCCACGGGGGTGTGGATACCACCGATGTCGAGCGCTAGCTTTCTGTTGATGAAGACCCACACGTCGTCGTCACCGACGAAGCTCAACGTCGGTGGCTTGCTAGAGTCGTACTTGAACCAGTAGCGGACCTCGCTGGTGAAGGCGAAGTTGTGCAGGATCTTGTTGCCGGCGGCGTCGAGATGGTAGGGCCACGTCCCCGAGTAGTCGTACATGTTCTTGGGCTCGGAGGGCACCTGCGCATTGAAGGCATCGGCGCTCGAGAACTTGTCGTCGTCTACCGGGAAGAAGAGCGGATTGCCGTCGACCTCGTCCATGACATAGAGGGCTTGGTAGGTGTTGTCCTTGACGAAGCACTCGAGCTGCCTGTAGCCCTCGGCATCCATCTTGTCGCAGTCGGTGGTCCCCTGCGCGAAGGTACATGGAATCGGTTCTCCGGTTACCGGGTCGAGCGCCTCCTGCCCCACCTGGCCACACCAGTAGACGATCTGTGTGACGGGCCATCGCTCCCCATCTTCGCCGTAGCGGTTGACGTACGAACCGTCGTCATTTTTCCACAGAGCCAGCTTGTCAACGGTTTCGTGGTTGATCTTGGCGGAATCTGGCTGGGTGCGGAACCAGGTCGCGAAGGATTCCACGCTGGCCACGTGCACCGCGCCGCCCGGGTTGGCCGGGTTCGCGTAGACCGGCTTCCCTTCCGCGTCCAGATCCTGTTTCACCATGCCGGGCGAGGCTTCCCGCTGTCCGGTGACGCCGTTTTCGAAGTCGTTCTGGGCAGTTCCCTGGGGACCGGCCTTCCCGCTGAAGCGGAAGTCCCGATAGATCACCGGGACCATCATCTTGTCGCCGATGTCTGGCTGCGTGCAGGTCCACCCGGGCTCATTCTTGCACTCCTTTGAGCAACCGTCGCCGCTGGCGGCGTTGCCGTCGTCGCACCCTTCGTTGAGCACGATGCCGTCGCCGCACTTCGAAGTACATGAGTCGCCGCTGCAATCGGGCTCGATCTGGCATTCCATGGAGCAGCCGTCGAAGGGCACGGTGTTGCCGTCATCGCAGCCCTCGGCGCCTTCGGTCTTGCCGTCGCCGCAGGTGGTCTTCGAGCACTTGCTGGGCGTGCCGCTACACTGCCAGCCAATCTCGAGGTGGCACGTCGCCGAGCAGCCGTCGTCGCCCGCGGTATTGCCGTCGTCGCAGGTTTCGGTTCCGGAAATGACGCCGTCGCCGCACTTGGGCGTGCACGGCTTGCCGGGAACGCGGCACTGGAAACCCGGCTCGATGGTCATGCAATCGGCGGAGCAGCCGTCGCCGTCTTGGGTGTTGCCGTCGTCGCAAGTCTCGTCCGAGGTCAGGATGCTGTTGCCGCAGACGGCGATGCTGACGCAAGGCTGGCCCGGCGTCGGGCAGTCGTAGTTGTTCTCGACCTGGCAAATGCGGCTGCAACCGTCGCCGCTCTCGGTGTTGCCGTCGTCGCAGCCCTCGTTGCGCTCGAGAATGCCATCCCCGCAATTGCCGCCGCCCGGCCGATCCACGCCGGCATCCGCCGACGGGAGCGCGTCCATCTTGATGACGGGCGCGCCGCCCACAGGCCCGCCGCCGCCACCCACGCCGCCGCCTGCCCCTCCCTGTCCGCTCGCACCGCCCTCGCCTTCGGGAATGATGGAGGGGTTGCCACAGGAGGCAGCGCTCAGGAATGCCACCATCGCCAAAGAGAGCAGCGTACACCCCAGCGGGGGCGCGCTCGAAGTTCTACGATGAGGGACTCTGGTTCTTGGCATGACGACATACCTCCGCAGGAGGAAAGCGGGCGCTCGCTAGGGAGACCGAACCTGGCCACGTACTATACCAAGATTTCCATGGGATCCGCGCTTTGCAACCGGATGGCCGCACCCTGCCAGCCCGGAGCCTGGCCTTGCGCGCGGTGCCGAGGCGGCAACGGAAGATGCTATGGTTGGGCGCGTGACGACCCTTGGCGTGATCGCCGACACGCACGGCCTGCTACGGCCGGAGGCTCGGCGGGCCTTGGCGTCCGTGGACCGCATCATCCACGCCGGGGACATCGATGACCGGCCGCTTCTGCAGTGGCTCGTTTCTCAGGCTCCGACGACAGTGGTGCGGGGCAACATGGATCGCGGTGTTTGGGCGCGCGGGTTGCCCGAGCAGGTGACCATTGCGGTTGACGGCTACGCCATCCACGTGCTGCACGATGTCTACCAGCTCTCCGTCGATCCCAAAGCGGACGGCATCGCGGCGGTGGTGTACGGGCATACCCACCGGCCGCACAACGAGGTGCGCGACGGAATCCTCTATTTCAATCCCGGGAGCGCAGGGCCGCGGCGCTACGGCTGCCCTGTTTCCATCGGCAAGCTACACCTCGGGCGAGAGGGGATCCGGGGCGAAATCATCCTTCTCGAAGAAGCAGGCGGCAATCGATGATAGATTGCCTGCCTCATGGCCCCGACAGGCTCTTCATCCCGACGTCGGCCTACGCGCCTGCTCAGCAAACAGGACAAGCTGGCGCGTATCTACGAGGACGACGTCTATCCCCTGGTCGGCGAGAAACTGGCGGACTTGCTGGCGGCGGGCCTTAGGCTCGGGCCGCGCGCCCACGTCCTGCAAATCGGTTGCGGTCTGGGCTCCACGACCGCCGAGCTGCTATCCAAGATGGACGCGGAAGGTCGTCTTATCGTCGTCGAGGCCACCCCGGCGCTTGTCGAACGCGCCCGCGCCGGCGTGGATACCGAACCGGTGGGCAAACACGTCTTCTACCGGGCGCACGCGATGGAAGGCAAGCTGCCCTTTGCCGAGAATGGCTTCGATCTGGTTCTGGCCAACGTCATGCTGCCCGACTTGAACGCGCCCGCCGCACAGGTCGCCGAGCTGGTGCGCGTGACCAAGCCGGGAGGCGAGCTGCGCCTGGCCACACCGCTGGCCGGCACGTGGCGCGAGTTCCTCGACGTCTACTCCGACGTGCTCATTCGCTTGCGCAAGCATGAGACGGCCGAGGCGCTGGCCGCCTACCGAGGTGTCTTCTACGAGCCCGAGGCGCTGGCCACGCAACTGGAGGCCGCCGGTATCGCCGAAGTCGCGGTCGAAACCGTGCACTGGGATCTGGTGTTTCGCACCGGCCGCGAGTTCTTCTACGCGCCGGTCATCGAGCAAGGTCCACTCGCGCGCTGGAAGGCCATCGCCGGCAAGGGGCCGGAGGTCCAGGACACCTTTCTTGCGGTCAAGGAGGCGATCGACACCTACTTCGGCGGCGCCGCGTTCAGCGTCAGCGTGTACGCCGGCGTGTTTTCGGGCACGAAGGCGTAGCTAGCCGCAATGCCCGTCCGTAGAGGGGAAACAGGGAGGAACACAGCAGCAGAGGCGGACAGCAACGGTGGAAGTCCTATGGGATTTCCGCTCCTGCTCCTCTGTTTCTTCTTGCGGGAATCTCCCAAGCGACCGGTGTGGAGGCTACCCCGGCGGTTCGCGGCGCACGCGCAGCAGCCGGGCTGCGTCCTGCGCGCGCCGGTCGCGCCAGATTTCCACGGAAACCACGGCCGCGCCGTCGAGGTTTCTGCCCGCCAGACCCAGCGTGAGCCCGGCGCTGACCCGATCGCCGGGCGCGACGACGATGTCGCGCAGACCGGTCACGATGCTGGTCAGACCGCCTTCGTGGACCGTGACCACCGCGAAGCCGCCTTGCGGCAAGGCCTCGACCCGCCGGACGGTGCCGGAGGCGATGCTGCGCACGGGCTCGTTGAGGCGGGCCAGCATCTCGACGCCGTCGTGCCGCAGCTCGATCCTGCTCGAGCCATCGCGGCGCGAGCCGGGAACGGCCACGATCACGCCACGAGCGGGGCGAACGAAGCGGGTCGCCTTGTTCGTAGGCTCGTCCCCGTCGACGGACGCTTTGCCCGTGGCCCGGGCTACGAACGCCGCCTCAATCGTGCTGCGCTCGGTGCGCACGCGGTCCAGCTCGCGGCCGAGGGTGCGCGCCTCGTCGGCGCTGCGACGCAAGGCCACCAAGGCCATGTCGAAAGCCCGGGCATCGTCGAGGCGGGTTTCCGGGCTGGGGGCGAAGCCCAGCTCCCGCTGCCGGCACAGGCGATAGGCGAGAAGGCTGCGCTGCAGGGCGCTGTCTTCGGCTGCTGCTCGCTGCGAGTCGAGTACCTGCTCGCGCACGTTCAGCTGGTCGAAGAGGGCCGCCTCGTCGGCGCTCGTCTCGGCCGCTGCCGTTGCCGGCAGCAGCCCAAGCACAAGAAGCAGACCTCTACGCATGGTCGGCGGCTCGCGGTAGGGGGGTGGCGAAGTAACCCATGGCCAAGCCGGCGAGCGCGATGATCGCCAGGCCGGCGGCGATCTCGGCCGGAGCCAGCGGGGCCAAGGGGAGCGTGCTGGCGATGCCGAGGCTCTGCTCCAACCGGTCAAGCAACGGTCGCCAGGCCGAAGCCAGAATCAGAGCGCCCAGGCCGCCGCCAACCAGGGCGGCCGTGGCTGACCACAGCCCAGCGGGCAGACGGATGACGGCCGGGGTTTCGCCGAGTTGGTCGAGCACGGCGGCTCGCCTTGCCATGGCGTCATGGCCGCGCAGAAACACAGCCACCAGTGCGAGCAAGGCAACGAAGCCGAGAGCGATGAGGATGGCCAGGCCCACGGTGCGGCCCAGCCTGACCCAGACCGCGAGGCGGGCCAGGCCGGACGTCATGGCGTCCACCTCGGCGACGCCCGGCACTTCACGCAGACGCGTGGCCAGCTCGCGCGCCCGACTGGTGAGGTCCGCGGCTGGTGCCAGACTGACTTCGAGCGAGCGGGGGAAGTAGGCCGGCTCGAGCCCGTCGAGCGCGTTGCCGTCCGAGGAGAAGCCTTGGGCCGAAGCGCGCAGGCGGGCGAGAGCCTGGGCTGGCTCGACGAGAGCAACCCGCGCTACCGCGGGTGAACGGCGAAGGATGTCGCGCAGGCCGAGCGCTCCTTGTGCGTCGACGTCTTCGGCCAGGTACACGATCACATGGATGTTCTGGCCTGCGAACGCGCCCCAGCGTTCCACCGCGCGGGTACCGAGCCTGGCTCCGCCCGCGACCAGGGCCAAAAAGCAGAAAGCTGCGCCGGTGGCTGCGACCATGCGTGGGTGGGCCGACACCTGCCGGCGCACGTTGCGGGCGATCCAGGCTGCGTTCATCGGGGGCCCTTGGCGGCAGGTGCCGGGACACTCCGGTCGCCATCATCGCGTTCGCCTGCAAGGAGGCGCGATGGCCCCGTCTCTCGCTCGTCTTGGGGTGGATGCAGCGCCGGTACCAGTTCCACCGCAGGAGCGCCGGCCACGCGTCCCTGCTCGAGATGGATGCGGCGGCCGCCCGCGGCCACCAGCACATCGGCCAGCGCGGTATCCGCCGTGGCGGCCAGGACGGCGGCGCCCAGATCGCGAACCCGGGCGAGCGCGGAAACCACGACGGCGCGGGCTTCGTCGTCCACGAAGGCGGCCGGCTCGTCGGCGACCACCAAGGGCGGCGGCCCGGCCAGGGCCCGCGCCAGGGCCACCAAGCGCTTCTGGCCCGAAGACAGCGAGGCGACTTGGCGGCTCGCCAGCTCTTGCGCGCGGACCAGGGCGAGGGCATCAAGGGCACCTGATTCGGCGGCTTGCAGGGACTCGCCCCGCACGGCCAGGGCGGCCATGACGTTGGCCAGTGCGCTGTCGTCGTCGATGAGCAGCGCTTCGGCCGTGTAGTAGCCGATGTTGCGGCGGACGAAGGGCAGCGAGGCCCGCTGCAGGCTGGCGGTGTTCCGGCCGGCGAACCACACCGCGCCTCGTTCGGGGACGCGCGCGGTAGCAGCCACCTCGAGCAGCGTCGACTTTCCCGAGGCGGGAGAGCCTTCGATGACGACGATCTCACCGCTGCCGACTCCCAGGGTCACGCCGTCGAGGACGGTGACGCCATGGCGACGGCAGCCTATTCCTTCGAGCCAGAGCACCCCTCGATCATAAGCGACACCAGGCGTGACCGATACTTTCTGGCCGCGGGACGGTGGGCAACGCACCGACAGTATTGCAACGTATCGTCATGCAGTGACGCTTATCAACAGGCCGCCGAGGTTCCGAACTGGCCGTCCTGGCAGGCGATTCGCAAAGCCATCCACAGATTAGCAACACACAATATGTAGTGTGGTTGCGTGTAGCATACCACAATATATTGTGTTTTTTGTTGACAGGGCTTCGATTTGGGGCGACTTTTTCTCGCCAGTCGCCCCATTGGAAAGCGCCCGGTCTTGGCCATGGCCGGGCCGCCTTCGAGCAGGGCAATGGCCTATCGGATCGTTGGAGGAGGAGTACTGATGCTTGAAAAGAGTGACAATCGACGTCAACGTGGCAACCGTCTCGGTGCAATCGAATTCCATATGAATGAACATGGAACGACCCAGGGAGCGCACAAGGACGGTAGTCCGCGCGATCCCCGCGCTCATCGCGGCAAGGGGCGGAAAGTGAGTCCCGGGATCAAGATCGAAAGGTTCTTCACTCGGCCTGGGGACGACGGCTTCCGCGGGGTCGAATGGGATCTGCGTACGGCCAGCATCAGCGGCGAGGGCGGCAGGCTGGTTTTCGAGCAGCGCGAAGTCGAGGTGCCGAGGGCGTGGAGCCAGACGGCAACCAATGTCGTGGTGCAGAAATACTTCCGTGGCCAACTCGGCACGCCGAGCCGTGAGCGTTCGGTACGCCAGCTCATCTGCCGGGTCGCCGACACCATCACTGCGTGGGGTCAGAAAGACGGCTACTTCGCGGATCAGGAATCGGCCGAGAACTACCGCTCCGAGCTGCGCCATCTGCTCGTGGCGCAGAAGATGTCTTTCAACTCCCCGGTTTGGTTCAACGTCGGCATCGAGGCCGAACCGCAGTGCTCGGCCTGCTTCATCAACAAGGTCGAAGACACCATGGATTCCATTCTCACCTTGGCCAGGACCGAGGGCATGCTTTTCAAGTACGGCTCGGGCACGGGCACCAACCTGTCGCCCCTGCGTTCCTCGAAGGAGCTTCTGGTGGGTGGTGGCACCGCTTCGGGGCCCGTCAGCTTCATGAAGGGCTTCGACGCCTTCGCCGGCGTCATCAAGTCGGGCGGCAAGACCCGGCGCGCGGCCAAGATGGTCATCCTCAACATCGATCACCCCGACATCGAGGAGTTCATCTGGTGCAAGGCCAGGGAAGAGAAGAAAGCCTGGGCGCTCATCGACGCCGGCTACGACGGCTCGTTCGACGGTGAGGCGTACAAGTCCGTGTTCTTCCAAAACTCGAACAACTCGGTGCGTGTCACCGACGAGTTCATGGAGGCGGTGCAGAAGGACCGCGACTGGACGACGCGCTCGGTGCGCGATGGGCGTCCGCTCGGCACGCGCCAGGCGCGCGAGCTGTGGCGGGCCATCGCGCAGGCGGCGTGGGAGTGCGGGGATCCCGGCATGCAGTACGACACCACGGTCAACGCCTGGCATACCTGCTCAGGCAGCGAGCGCATCAACGCCTCGAATCCCTGCTCGGAGTACATGTTCCTCGACAATTCGGCGTGCAACCTGGCCTCGCTCAACCTGCGCAGGTTTCTGCTCCTCGACGGCACTTTCGACATCGAGTCCTTCCGCAAGGCCGTCGAGATCACCATCCTGGCGCAGGAGATCATCGTCGGCAACGCCAAGTACCCGACCAAGGCCATCGAAGAGAACTCGCTGCGCTTCCGGCCGCTCGGCATCGGCTACGCGAATCTAGGCTCGCTGCTCATGTCGCTCGGCTTGCCCTACGATTCGGCGGCGGGGCGCGCCTGGTGTGGCGCCATAACCGCGCTCATGACCGGATGGGCCTATCGGACCTCCGCCGTCATTGCACGCGACGTGACCGGACCGTTTTCCGCCTATGCCGAGAACGAGCAGCCCTTCTTGGGGGTGATGAAGAAGCATCGCTACCACAGCGAGCGCATCGAGGGCAGCCATGTCCCCGAGGAGCTGCTGTCCGCGGCGCGCTCGGCCTGGGACGAGGCCATCGCCATCGGCAGCGAACACGGCTTCCGCAACGCTCAGGCCAGCGTGCTGGCACCGACCGGCACCATCGGTTTCATGATGGATTGCGACACTACGGGCATCGAGCCGGACATCGCGCTCATCAAATACAAGCGCCTGGTCGGTGGAGGCACCATCAAGATCGTGAACAACACGACGGAGGAAGCGCTGGCGCGCTTGGGCTACGACGAAGATCAGCGCAAGGCCATCGTCGAGTACATTGATCGCGAGGAGACCATCGAGGGCGCCCCGGGCCTTGCGCCCGAGCACCTGCCGGTCTTCGACTGCGCCTTCCGCGCCGCCAACGGTACTCGATCCATCCATTACATGGGGCACATCCGCATGATGGCCGCGGCCCAGCCCTTCATCTCCGGCGCCATCTCGAAGACCGTCAACCAGCCGGCTGACGCCACGGTCGAGGATGTCGAAAACGCCTACCTGGAGGCCTGGAAGGCCGGGCTCAAGGCCATCGCCATCTACCGCGAGGGCTGCAAGCGCACGCAGCCGGTGTCTACGAGCAAGACGGATCCCGGCTTGGCGACGCGCGCCCCGGTAGGTACGGTGCGGTCCCTGGTGCGGCGCAAGCTGCCCGACGAGCGCCATTCGCTGACCCACAAGTTCTCGGTCGGCGGTCACGAGGGCTACATTCACGTCGGGCTCTACGACAGCGGCGAGCCGGGCGAGATATTCATCCGCATGGCCAAGGAAGGCTCGACTATCTCCGGTCTCATGGATAGCTTCGCCACCGCGGTGTCGCTGGCCTTGCAGCACGGGGTGCCGCTGCGCCTCTTGGTCGACAAGTTCTCGCGCATGCGCTTCGAGCCCTCCGGCTACACCGGCAATCCCGAGATCCCGCGCGCCACCTCGGTGATGGACTACCTCTTCCGCTGGTTGGGGGCGAAGTTCCTGCGTCCCGAGAGCGAGGCCGAGCCAGCGGTGGAAGGAAGCAAGCCCGCCGAGGCGTCAGTGCCACCGTCGACGGTCGCCAGCCCGGCCGCCGCGGCGTCGAGCCCGGTGCTGGTGATCGACCAAACGGCGGCCAAGCCGGCCGCGCCGCAGATGTACGGCTTCCTGGTTCGCACCGACGCGCCAACCTGCCCCGAGTGTGGCTCGATCATGATACCCAACGGCAGTTGTCACAAGTGCCCCAACTGCGGCACCACCTCGGGTTGTAGCTGAGGAGACCGACCGAGGGCACAGAGGGGACAGGGGGCGCAGGGCGAGAGGCTCTATGAGCTTCGCTTCCCTTTGTGCTCTGTCTGTAGTGGCAAGGCAGCAGGTCGGCGCGATGGTCACAGACGTGAAGATGACGCTCCAGACGCTGACGGTGGGGCCGGCGGCGTGCACGTGCTCCGTCGTGGCTTGCGCGGAGACTGGCGAGGCGGCCATCGTCGATCCGGGCGGCGACGCCGACGCAATCCTGGCGGAGGTGGCGTCCATGGGCGTGAACGTGAGGCTCCTGCTGCACACGCACGCCCATTTCGATCATATTCTCGGCACGGGCGAGGTGGCCGCGGCGACGGCGGCGGAGATCCTCCTGCATGCCGGCGATCGCGACCTTTACGAAAACCTACCAAGGCAGGCGCGCACCTTCGGTTTCTACGCCACCCGCCCGCCGGCGGCGTCGCGTCTGCTTGCCGGCGGCGAGACACTGGCCATCGGCAGGCTATCGGCCCTGGTCGTTCACACGCCCGGTCACACGCCTGGCTCCGTCGGCTACTACTTCGCCGCGCCCTCGCCCCTGCTGCTGGCGGGGGACACGCTTTTCGCCGAAGGGGTCGGTCGCACGGATTTTCCCGGTGGTTCGTTCGAGGACTTGCAGATCTCGATCCGGGAGCGGCTCTACGTGTTGCCCGGCGAGACGCGCGTCATTCCCGGTCACGGTCCCGAGACGACCATCGCTCACGAGCGCAAGCACAACCCGTTCGTTCGAGCGTACGGGCAATAGTGCTATGGTCAGGACAATGGCGCGCATTCTCATTATCGATGACAACGAGACCATGCGCGAAGGCATGGCGGCCACGGTGCGGCGCATGGGACACGAAGCCCTGGTCGCGGGCGGGGGCGCCGAGGGCTTGGCACTCATGCGCAAGCACGCGCCCGATGCTCTCATCACCGATTTGAAGATGGAGGGCGTCGACGGGCTGGAGGTGGTGGAGGCCGCCAAGCGCATCGATGCCGCGTGCCCGGCCCTGATCGTGACCGCCTTCGGCACGGTCGAGACCGCGGTCGAGGCCATGCGCCTAGGTGCCATGGATTTCGTACAGAAGCCTTTCGCGCCCGAGGTGTTGCGCCTAAAAGTCGAACGCGCGCTCGAGATGCGGCGTGAGACGCTTTCGCGTCAGCGCGCCGAGGCCGAGGTCGAGGCCCTGCGTGCCGATGCCGCCGCCGGCTACGTGCCGAACGAGATGGTTGGAAGCTCGCCGCTCATGCGGGCGCTTTTCGAGTCCGTCGCGAAGGTGGCCGCCTCGGACGTGGTCGTGCACATCTCCGGCGAATCCGGCACGGGCAAGGAGCTGGTGGCGCGCGCCATCCACCAGCGCTCGCGGCGCGCGGCCGGGCCGTTCGTCAAGGTCAACTGCGGGGCGCTGACCGACACGCTGCTGGAATCGGAGCTGTTCGGTCACGAAAAGGGTTCGTTCACCGGCGCGGTCAAGCGCAAGCTCGGCCGTTTCGAGCTGGCCGACAAGGGCACGCTGTTCCTGGACGAAGTCGGCGACATGACGCCCAACCTGCAACTCAAGTTGCTGCGCGTTCTGCAGGAGAAGCAGTTCGAGCGCGTGGGCGGCGAGGAGACGGTCGAGGTCGACGTCCGCGTCGTGTCGGCTACCCACCGCGATCTCAAGCTGGCGGTCGAGGAGGGGCGTTTCCGCGAGGACCTTTTCTATCGCTTGCACGTGGTTCCCTGCCGCGTTCCGGCCCTGCGCGAACGGCGCGAGGATATCCCGCTGCTCGTCGAGCATTTCATCCGCAAGCTGGGGCCGCGGGCCAATCCCCGCGTCAAGCGCATCGACGAGGCGGCGCTGGCGCGGCTGTCGGCCTACGGCTGGCCAGGCAACGTGCGCGAGTTGGAGAACGCCATCGAGCAGTCGTTGGTGTTCGCGAACGGGGACAGCGTCGATCTGGCCTCGCTGCCGGCCTTTCTGCGCGAGGGCGCGAGCGAGGCCATGTTGTCGCTGCCGAACGTCAACATGAGCTTGCCCGACATCCTGGACGACCTCGAGCGGCAGCTCATCCAGCGCGCCTACGACCGCAGCGGCGGGGTGAAAACCGAAACCGCGCGCCTGCTCGGCATCAAGACCAGCGCCCTCTACTACAAGCTGGAGAAATACGGCATCGGTATCACCGCCGGCCGCCCCAGCGGCACGCCCAAGAGCGGATGACCCACAGAGGACACGGAGGAGGACGAGGTCACGGCGAAGGAAGGATTCGAGTTCGAGGAGCACCGGGCCACGCACGCGCGGGCGGCGGGCGAGATGAGCCAGGTGTGGACCGGGAGTCGAAATCCTTCCCCTCCGGCATAGGGCTCTCCGTTCCCTCTGCGCTCTCTGTGGTGAAAGATCTAGCTACGGCTTGTCTGCCGGCAGGGTCTTGACGTCGCTCTTGACCTCCGCACCGAGGCTGCCGTCCTCGCGCGGGCGGAAGCGTATCTCGGCCTTGACCTCGACCACCATCTTGGTCAGCACCTTGGCCAGCTCGTTTTGCACGTCCAAGTGCTCCAGCCAGACGCCGATTTCGGTGCCGGCCGCGCGCAGCAGGTCGTCCTTGGACCGCGAAGCCGCTTCCAGCCCGGCCGCCATGGCGCGTCTCACCCGATCCGACAGGCCGCGTTCCACGGGCTCCTGCGCCGGTCCAGCGTTCGCCTGCGGAGGTTCTCGTCTTCTGTGCTCGGACATGAAGAGAGCCTATCACCGCTGGGCCACGGCATACAGGAGCCCGGAGCTGCTGTTTCAGGCTATGCTGCAGACCCCATGGCTCCAACCCCAGGTGCGGCGCGGGCCGCGGCTCATCGTAGACCCTATCGCCGCTTGCTGCGCGCCTATGCCGTAACCGCACAGGTGGTGCTGTCCTACGCGTTCTTCTCGCTGCGGCGCCGCTTGCGCGGGCGCGAGCAGGCCGCCGAGCTCGCGCAGCAGGTGCACCGCCAGAACGCACGACGCGTTCTGGCCGCGATTGTCGGCCTGCAGGGGCTGTTCATCAAGGTGGGCCAGCTCATCAGCGTGATGGCCAACCTCCTGCCCGACGCCTTCCGCAAGGAGCTGGAGACGTTGCAGGACAGCGTGCCGCCACGGCCTTTCTCCGAGGTCGAGGTCCGTTTGCGCGAGGAGCTGGGTGGCCAGGCGCCGCAAGCCGTCTTCGCCGAGTTTTGCTCCGAGCCCGTCGCCTCGGCGTCCATCGGCCAGGTCCACCTCGCTCGCCTGCGCTCCGGCGAGAAAGTGGCGGTGAAGATCCAATACCCCGGCATCGAAAACATCGTCGAGACGGATCTACGGGCCCTGCAGCGCATCGTGCAGGTGGTGAGCTGGCTTCTGCCCGACTGGGGCTGGAACGCCATCCACGCCGAGATCCGAAAGATGGTGCTGGCCGAGCTCGACTACCGCCAGGAGGCCGAGGCCATGGCGGAGATCGCCAGGAACTTCGCCGGTCGCACCGATGTGATCATCCCGCGCGTGATCGCCGAGTACTCCACGGGTCGCATGCTGACCACGCAATGGATGGAAGGGGTCAAGGTGGGTGACAGCGAAGGCATCAAGGCCGCCGGGATCGACCGCATGCAGGCCGGAAGGTTGTGCATCGAGGCCTACTGCAAACAGATCTTCGTCGACGGTGTGTATCACGCGGATCCGCATCCCGGGAACCTGTTGCTCGTGCCCCAGCGGTCCGGCCCGCCCACCTTGGTGTTTCTCGATTTCGGCGCCACGGCGCGCATCTCGCCGGGGATGCGCAAGGGCATCGTGTCATTCCTGCAGGGCGCGGTAACGCGCGACGTGGGTCGCATCGTCTCGTCGATGAAGGCCATGGGCTTCATCTCGCGTCACGCGGACCACGAGGTCTTCGACCGCGTGATTCAGCATTTCTATGAGCACTTCCGCTCGCACATGCGCTTCCGGCAGTTCTCCACGAGCACCATCAGCGCCGGGCTCGACCTGCGCGGCCAGATAGCGACCTTGCTCGATCTCCGGCAGCTAAACGTCTCGCTGTCCGACCTGCGCGACGTCTTCCACGTGCCCAGCGAGTGGGTCCTGCTCGAACGCACGCTCTTGCTCCTGCTCGGGGTGTGCACCGAGCTTGCGCCCGAGCTCAATCCCGCCGAGGTCATCCAGCCCTATGTCGATCGCTTCATCCTCGGCGAGCGCAAGGAATGGTCGGAAACCGTGCTCGAAACCGCCCGCGAGGCCACCTTGACCGCCTTCGCCCTGCCCGGCGAGTTCGGCCGGTTCTTGAACCTGGTTTCGCGCGGCGACATCGAGGTTCGGGTTCGCCATCTCGAATCCTCGGTCGAAAGGCTCTATGCCGTGGGGCATCAGCTCCTGTGGGGCTTTCTGGGAGCGGTCAGCTACTGCCTTTCCGTGGTCTACGAGGGCCGCGGACAGCATCTCGAACAGGCGGTGGCGCAAGCGGTCTCTGGGCTCTTCTTGGCTCTGCTTCTGGGCTCGCTGTGCCGCGGTCGTTCGAAGCGTGGGCGCAAGAGATGAATAGCGCGGGGAATTGGCCATGTAGTATATGTAGGATATAATGCTACCCATGGCCATAATCCCCCTCATCGGAAGCAGCGTCACCTCCTTGGGTGCCTTGGCGATCTTCCTCGCCACCTTGCGGATCGGGAAGTCGTCCAGCCGCAAGACCGGCTAGGTCCGAGACGCGTCTTTGTCGCGTCCTCCCGGTTGCTCCCCGACCGGGCCGATTCAGCTTGCCGGTGCCGGACCCTGCGCCTACACTCCCACCGACTTTGAGCCGATATCTAGGGCCAATGACGCTGGTCAACTCCGAATCCGTACAGCAGGGGCCGAACGGTGCCGGCAAAGGCGCCGGAGCGGGAGCGGGCGAGGTCGAACGCAACGCTGCTTTCGACCTTGCCGACCTGACCTCGCTGCGGAACCTTCTGCGCGGTGGCTCGGTGGTCGACTGGCATCGGCTGTACTTCGCCGATCGCGAGCAAGTCGACCGCTTCCTACGCATCAACGAGATCGACCCGTCCAGTCCAGAGGACGTGGCCCGTCTCGAGGATCTGCGCGAGCGCGCCGTCGAGTACCTCGAGCGCCACCTGGGCTTCCACGTTTCCGAGGACGTGGCGACGCGCGTGCCGGCGCGCGACTTGCTGCTGGTGGCGTCCCAGAAGGGCAAGCGGCGCGCGCACGCCTGCGTGGTGCTCAAGGTGATGCACGTGTTGCAGCACCTGGCCGCGGGCGAGCTGGCAACCCGGCTGACCGTCAGCGCCGACCAGATCTTTCAGTTCGTCGAAGACAAGGTGCTGCGCACCGTGGAGGAGATGAAGGGCGCGGGTTGTCAGATCGTCGGGTTCGAATGGAGTCGCAAGGAGGAAGACAGCCTCATCACCAAGCTGCTCGCCAAGCGCGACAGTCTGGTGGCCCACGTCTACGACAAGCTGCGCTTCCGCATGATCACGCGCACGGAAGACGAGATCGTCTTCGTGCTGCGCGAGATCCTGCACCGTCTGGTGCCGTTCAACTACGTGATCCCCGGCGAGTCGCAAAACGATATCGTCGATCTGCAGGCCTTCATCGATCGGCAACCCTACCTGCGTGGCCTGACGCCCGAGCTGTTCGATCTTTCGGATACCACCCCGGGCAAGCGATCGCCTCCGGTCAACGAGTTCTCCGGACCCAGCTACCGCGTGGTCAACTTCGTCGGCGACCTGCCGGTGCGCATCGACAAGCGCCTAGGGCTTTCCCCCAACGACCCGCTTTTCGCCGACACGGGCGCCGTGGTCTTCGTGCTGACGGAATTCCAGATCGTCGATGTGCAGACCTCGCAGACCAACGAGCAGGGCGAGAACAACCACGAGCGCTACAAGGAGCGCCAGGCCTCGCGAGTGCGGTCGCGCCTCATGCATGGCATGCAGGAGGACGACAACGGCGGGCCCGCTGTCGGCTTGATCGGCCGGCAGGACGGCGATCTCGGCCACGACTAGCCGCGCTAGCCGTACGCGTTCGGCGGGCAGGGAATGGCGCGCGGCGGGGCGGAAGTTGGTTTATAGTCGACTCCGAGATGAGGGGAACGAGGTACAGGGAGGTGACCCGTTGGCATGCCACCCCGAGAGAGAGCCCGGGGCATCGCTCTGTCTGCCCCGCGGTCGTGCCGTACCTCAGGTGGGTCAGATGGGATAGCGCCGCGGGGGTAGCGCGATGATTCGCGTCCTGCTGGTCGACGACCATGCCGTAGTCCGGCGCGGCGTGCGCGATATCCTCACCGAGTCCCTGGGGAAGGTGACCTTCGGCGAAGCCAGCAAGCCTTCGGAAGCCATCGAGAAGCTCCAGGCCGAGGAATGGGATGTGGTGGTGCTCGACATCTCGCTCCCCGGACGGGGTGGACTCGATGCCCTGCGCGAGATCAAGCGGCTCCGGCCTTCCCTGCCCGTGCTCGTGCTCAGCATGCATGCCGAGGACCACTATGCCCTGCGGGCCTTACGCGCCGGCGCTGCCGGGTATGTCAACAAAGAGAGCGCAGCCGAGGATCTCTCGGGCGCAGTGCGCAAGGTGCTGGCCGGTGGTACTCACGTCAGCGTGCGGCTGGCCGAAGCCCTGGCCAAGAGCCTGCGCGTCGACACTTCGCGGCCAGCGCATGATCGTCTCTCGGATCGCGAGCTGGAGGTCCTACGCGGGCTCGCGGCGGGCAAGACCGTCAAGCAGATTGGCATCGAGCTGGCCCTTTCGGAGAAGACCGTCAGCACGTACCGCACGCGCCTGCTCGAGAAGATGCAGATGCGCAGCAACGCGGAGCTGATCCAGTACGCGCTCCGCGAGGGGCTCATCGAGTAGCGGCGCGTCGGCCGGTGCCGGCGTGGGCCGCGCTCGCTGCGGTTGTAGGACCCGCTCCGACAAGGGATTCAGACAGTCGCCGAGTGGCCTCGGTCGGCGGCCCATGGCCGAATACCAGGTATGGGAGCAGCACCCGAGCCCATCAAGAAGATCCTCCTCGTTGACGACCATGCGGCAGTGACCCAGCGGATAGCCGAGTTGTTGGCCACCGCCGTTCCTCAGGCCGAGATGGTCGCGGCTGCCTCAGGCGAGGAGGGCTTGGCGCTGGTGGCCGAGCAGCCCTTCGATCTCGTTTTGCTCGACCTGCGCCTGCCCGGCTGTGGTGGCATCGACGTGCTCAAGGAGCTGCGCGCGAGCAAGCCCGGGCTGCCCGTCATCATCATCAGCTCTCTGCCCGAATCGCCCTATGCCACGCTGGCTCGGCGGGCGGGCGCGCGTGGCTTCGTGACCAAGAGCGCTTTGGTGCAGGAACTGGGCCGGGTCGTGCGCACGGCGCTCGGCGACTGTGCCCTGGCGTAGCCGCTATTCCCTTGGCCTCTCGCCCTGCCTTGCTGTTGCGCCAGCTTCGCGATACATGCGCGCCTGGGCTGCATGGGCTCGGGCCCAGCTCTCCGAGCTGGCGGGCGGGCGGAGCACCAGCGCGAAAGCGACGATCAGGGCCGCCACAGACGCGAAGCCGATGGCCACGTCGCTACCGCGCGCGAAACCTCGTCGCAGCCAGCGCGGCGGCATGAAGAAGCCGAGCACTGCACCTGCGCAAAACCCTGCGGCGTGGGCCACGTTGTTCGCGCGAATCAGCAAGCCGAAGATCATGGTGTAGGCGGCCCACTTGAGCATGTGGTTGCGCACCACCTTGCCGGCCGTGGTGCCGTCGCGCTGGCCCCAGCCCGCGGCGGCGCCGCAGAGCCCCATGATGGCGCCCGAAGCGCCGGCCGACACCGCGCGCATTCCCAGCACCTGGCAGGCGGCAAATCCTGTCACGCCCGTGGCTATGAAGAGCAGGAGCATCCGGGAGCGGCCGAAGGTTTCTTCGACGGCTGGGCCGATCTGCGCGAGCGCGACCAAGTTGAAGCCCAAGTGCAGGAGCCCGATGTGCAGGAAAATGGCCGTCGCGTGCCGCCAGAGCTGGCCGGCCTGCAGGGCCGGCAGGTAGTAGGCACCGAGGTAGATGAGGTCGTCGCTGCCGACCGCAAGATAGCCGGTGCCCGGCCGCGAAAGCATGAGGCGCAGGTAGGCGACGGCGATGATCATGCCGAGCAAGGTGCTCACCGAGATGGCCGACGGCACCACCAGGCCGAGCCGGTTGGCGACCTGCCAGACGCGCGCTCCGAGGGGAGCCCCGCACTGCACGCAACGCCGCTCGTGCCGATCCTGCACCTGTCCGCACTGTGGGCAGACCTTGTGCTGGTAGCCGGCGTGGTCGATCTGGCTGCGTTTGCGACGATGCCAGTCCCGCCAAGCCCTCTGCCAGCGCATGAGTCTCCAACGCAGGCGGACGGAATCGAGGCCCAGCCTGCCAGCGAGCCTGACGGTCGCTTCGATCCAGTCGTCATCGCGTTGCTGGTCCGGGCTCATGGCGGCGGGCAGTTTAGCACCGGGCGCGAGGTGAATACCGGAGGCGCAGCGGCCGTCTAGGGGTTGGAGGAAGAGCCATGCGTGTTTTCCTTTCAGGGCTTGTGGTGGCGGCCATGGTGTGCATGCCGGCCGCAGTGCGCGGCGACAGCGGTTTTCGCTGTGGCACGGGACGTCTGGTTTCCGTGGGCGACCGGATGGCCGAGGTCCTCGATCGCTGTGGCGAGCCGGACGCGGTCATCTCGCGCATCGAGAAGCGCAAGGTGAAGCACAAGGTCACCCGCCGTGTCGGCAACCTCGAGGAGTCGGTCGTCGAAGAGCGCGAGATCGAGGTCCCGATCGACGAGTGGGCCTATGACATGGGCCGCTACGCCTTCACCCGTTTCGTGATCTTCGAGAACGGCCGGGTCGTCAACGTGATCACGGGCGACTACGGGAACAAGTGACAGTTGCGCGTAGGCGGAGCCGGGCTTTGGCCGGCGGTGCCAGACCGCGCGAGGCCGAGCGCAGCGAGCAGGGTGGTGGTGGGGGCCTCGGGGATGGGAAACCCTCTCAGAGGGTGTCTGAAAAGTGCCAGAGGTACGGTCGCAAGGCGCGAGGCCGGGCACCGGGAAGGCCGCGAGAGCACGATCGCCCTCTCCCTTGGGGCTCGGGGAAGCTAGCTGTTCCAGGCTCTGGCATCGAGGTCACGAGGTGCTTTTCAGACACGCTCTGAAAGGGCTGTCCTCCCAGGCTGTTCCCATCTAGACGTTGAACCTGAAATTGATGACGTCGCCATCGGCGACGACGTAGTCCTTGCCTTCCAGGCGCAGCCTGCCGGCCTCGCGACATTTCGCTTCGCTGCCGAGCCGGACTAGATCCTCCCAGCGCATGACCTCGGCGCGGATGAAGCCGCGTTCGATGTCCGAGTGGATCTTGCCCGCCGCCTTATGGGCGCTTGAGCCCTTGCGCAGGGGCCAGGCGCGGCACTCGTCTTCGCCGACAGTCAGGAAGGATATCAGATCGCACAGGGCGTAGGCCGCGCGGATGAAGCGGCCGGCGGCCGGTTCGTCGAGTCCGAGCGAGGCCACGAATTCCTTCTGGTCCTCGGGAGCCATCTGGGCGATGTCCATCTCCACGGCGCCGGCCAGCACCACCAGGCCAAGCCCGTTCGTCCGGGCGTGCTCCGCAAGATCCGCGGGCGGGGGGGCGGCGGCGTCTGCCTCGGCCACATCGAGAATCAACATGAGCGGTTTGAGGGTCAGGAAGCGATAGCCCGCAATGGCGACGAGATCGGTCGCGCCGAGGTCGAGGCTGCGCAGGGGCTGGCCGGCATCGAGGTGGGCCTTGAGCTTGCCGAGCAGCTCCTTCTCCGCAGGCTTGGCCTTCTCCTTCTTGAGGCGCTCAAGGCGATTCTCGACGAGGATGAGATCCGAGAGGTTCATCTCGGCCTCGAAATCGTGCGCTTCCCGCAGAGGTCGGGCCGTCTCGCCCGCGCTGCTCGCGAACCCGCGCACTACGTGGCAGAGGGCGTCCACCTCGCGCATGGCACGCAGGATCTGATCGTCGAGACCCCTGCTTTGCCCGGGTGTCGTCGCCAATGCCACGTCACAGAAGGTGATCTCGGCGTAGACGTTCTTCTTGGGCTTGAAGATCTTCGCCAGGGCGTCGACCCGCACGTCGGGCACCTTGACCACCCCGAGATTGGTCTTGCCGCGCGCGGCGCCGTAGCCCGTCTCGGCGGCAAGCCCCGTCAGGGCGTTGAATACCGTGGTCTTGCCGCTCCCGGGAAAGCCGACCAAGCCGATCTTCATGGCAGCGTACTAGCGCGGCGGCCCAGTCGCGGTCAATCGTCTTGATGTTGGTCTAGCTGGCATTGACCGCGATCTTGCGCGGTTGGGCTTCCGGTTTCTTGGGCAGAACCAGCGTGAGCACGCCGTCCTTGAGGTCGGCCTTCACCTGCTCGCCATCGACGGTTTCGGGCAGCCTGAACTCGCGTGAGAACGAGCCGTAGCGGATCTCGGAAAGGCGGGTTCGTTCGCTTTCCGACTTGTGGCTGCTCTCGCGGTGGCCGGAGATCTTCAGGTGGTCGCCATCCAGGGACACGGCGATGTCCTCGCGCTTGACGCCGGGTAGGTCGGCAGAGAGCACGTAGGCCCCCGGGTCTTCCTTGACGTCGAAGCGCGGCGCGAACACGGGGTCGTTGGCCGGCCTGGGCTCTTCGGAAAGCCACGCGGCGAGAGTGCCAAACGGATCCCAGTAGTCTGGGTTGCGTAGAACGATCTTCTTCATGGTTGGTGTCTCCTTTCGTCGTCTGCTGCCTGCCAGGGTAGACACCGGCGAGGGCACGTCAACAGGAGCGCCGAGGTCCTATTTTGCCGATCTGCCGCTGGCCAGAGCAGAGGCCCGTCGCCGACGCAGAGTGAGCAACGATTCGGCGAGCACGAGGAAAAGCAGAACCGCCGACAGCGCGTGCCAGAGCTCGACGCGATGCTTGGACGGCTTCGCTCCGACGCGCGCCGCCGCCAGGCGGTCGGGCCGTCTTTCGGGCGCTAGCCGCGCAGGATCCGACTCGCGGGGGTCGAGATTGACGGCGAAGTCCTGAGACGGTTGTTCCACGAAGACCCCGTCGGCGCTCGCCCCGCGCACGCGATAGAGGCCAATCTGGTCGGTGCCGGTAAAGGCGACGTTGTGTACGTTGCCGTCCGGCTCGCGTTTGGCGATCCACACCGACCCATCCGGGCGCCTGATTTCCAGGGTTTGCAGGTCGGCCCGAAACGAGAGCAGACTGGGCTCGCCGACCAGCAAGGCGACGGCACTCTGCTGATCGGTGGCGCCCACGAGGTAGCGCGCGATTTCGCGCAACAAGGGCAGAAAGCCGGGGCGGATGGGCAAGTCGGTCCACTCGCGGTCCACCGTGGTGGTCAGAAGCAGCACCCGGCCCTTGCCCAGCTCGCCTTCAACCAGTGCGGGTGCCCCGCTTTCGAAGCGTAGAAGGACGCTTCGCCGGGCGGTGTCGCGCACGGGATCGAGCAGCACGTACTTGAAAAACCGTGCGCCCAGCAGGCCGCCTCCCTCCTCGGGAAAGACACTAAGCAACGGCGTGCGCCGATCAAGGGGCAGAAGTCTTTCCGCCGGGCGCTCGTCGAGGGTCTCACC
Organism: Deltaproteobacteria bacterium; assembly: GCA_016935975.1. Lineage (GTDB taxonomy): Bacteria > Myxococcota_A > Polyangia > Fen-1088 > Fen-1088 > Fen-1118. The sequence goes on along the minus strand of JAFGPX010000115.1, from coordinate 11,996 downwards.
GGCGCGCTGGCCGGGCAGCGCGGCGGCCGTGCGCAGCAGGCCCAGGGGCTGGGGCAAAAGCCGTGCCATGCGCTGGTTCCACACCATCGCGTTCACGCGGTCGCCCATGGAGATGAACAGGCCACCCCCGGCCATGACGAAACGCTCGAGCGCGGCGGCCAGGGCCGGCGCGGGTTCGGCTACGTTGAGCAGGGCAACCACGGTGTAGGAAGAAAGCCCGTCGGGCGACACGTCATCGGCCAGCTTGTTGGTCACCAGGGCGCCGGGAATGCCGCTCTTGATGGCGGTTTCGAAGAAGAAGCTCTCGTCTTCGTTGCGGATGGTGCGCGGATCGCCGTCGATGGCCAAGACGCGCAAGGTGCGCGCCATCTCGACGTGCAGCGTCCGGCGGTCGTCGGGCGGGAAGGCGTCCGCCTCGATCGATACGACGAGGTCGTGCGAGCCGCCGCCTTCGCCGGGAAAGGCATGGAGAAAGCGTTTGCGGGCCCGCCCGCCAGCCGGTAGCTCGACCGCGCCCTGGGCCACGGCGGCGCCATCCACCCGCAGGGTTACGCCCAAGGCGGGCGCGCTCTGTTGCGTGTAGTCTGCGATGTCCACCGTTATCGCGATGCCGCCGGGGCCGGACTCGGCGGTGGGCTGCACGCGGGCGTCCAGGATGGCGCGGTTGGGCAGAGGCGCGCCGCCGGTGACGTCGTCGATGATGACCTCCGGGGCAGAAGCGGGAGGCAGTCCGGTGCCGTCCTCCCAGCCGGTGGCCTGCCCGTCCGTGAACAGGTAGACGCGATGGAGAGCGCGGTTCGCCCCCGCGAGGAGGAGGGCGGCTTGGCGCATGGCCGCCGTGAAATCCGCGGGCCGGGCTGAGCAGGTGGTGCCCTCGATGGCTTCGACGATGCGGGCTCTCTCGGCCTCCAGCTCGCCGATACGCGCCTCGGCTCCCGCCGAAGCCAGCAGGAGGGCCAGCTCGGAATCCAATGGAAACTGCCGCGCCAGGGCCAAGGCGCGCGCCTTGGCCTTGGCGAAGCACGTGCCGACCCCACAGCGGCGCTGCATGCTGGCCGAGTCGTCGAGGATGAGCACGGCGGCTTGGGCGTCGAGCGTGACGACGGGGAGATCGGTGGCGCGTTCGCAGAACGGCCGCGCGAAGACGAGTGGCAAGCTGGCCGCCGCTGCTGTGCGCGCCACGAGCAGCAGGATCTCGCGCAAACGTCGGCGCGCGTGCACCCGGCGCTCGGAACGCAGGAGCAACTGCATGGCTGCAAAGCGGACCGGCACGGCGCGGCGCTTGCCCACGCGATGGATGAGGTAGGGCAGGGCCGCTGCGACCAGGGCGAGCAGGAGGACGGGGGCCAGAAACCGCATCTAGACACTCCCGGCGCGCTCGGCCAGATAAGGGGCGAGGATCTCGACCGGCGGCGTGTCCGTGCGGGCGAAGCGGTATTCCATCCGCGCCTCGCGGGCCAGAGTCTGCCAGCGCCGGCGGAACAGGGCAGACTCCTCGCGAAAGGCCGGCGCCAGGTCGTGCGGCTCGGCGAGCAGGGAGCGCTTGTCGTCGGGCTCCATGCCTTCGAAAAAGGTCAGATCCTCGAAGGGCAGATCGACTTCATCCGCATCGAGCACGTGAAAGAGCGACACGTCGTGGCCGCGGCCGCGCAGTTGCCGCAGGCGTTCGGCCAGCGGCCCGGCCGCTGTCTCGCCGACGACCTCGTCCTCCATATCGAGCAGATCGGAAAACAGCACGATCAGGCCGCGCTTGTCGCACAGCTCGGCGGCCCGTTCGAGGGCCCGGCCGGGGTTGGCTCTGCCGGCGGGGCGCAGTCCTTCGAGAGCGGCAAGCACCTCGCGGACTTGTCCGGGCCGCGTCGAGGGCGGGAGAACGGCGCGCGGCTCGGAGTCGAAGGCGAACAAGCCGGCGGCATCGCGCTGCTGGCCCACGAGATAGGCCAGGGCGGCGGCCAGGTAGGTTGCGTATTCGAGCTTCGAGACGGAGCTGCGGCGGTAGCCCATGGAGGCCGACGTGTCGAGCACGAGCAGCATGCGCAGCTCGGTCTCGTCCTCGAAGCGCTTGATGGAGTAGCGATCGGTGCGCGCCACCGCTTTCCAGTCGATGCGACGGACGTCGTCCCCCGGCGCGTATTCCTTGTGCTCGGTGAACTCCAGAGAGGTGCCGGGGTGCAGGTTGCGGTGCGCGCCCGCCAGAGCGCCCTCGACGATGGTGCGCGCCCGCACGGCGAGAGAGGCGAGCTTGGCCAAATCCACCGGCGCGAGCAGGCCCAGGTGCTGGTCGGGCGCGGGGTGGGGCACGGCGCTGCCTGGGTTGGGCACGGCGGCGCCTACGCGGGGACCGATTCGACGACGGACGTGATGAGATCGTTGCTGCGCACGCCATCGGCCTCGGCGTGGAAGTTGCGGACGATGCGGTGGGAGAGCACGGGCGCGGCCAACCGGCGCACGTCCTCGACGGCTGCGGCGAAGCGGCCATCGAGCACGGCTCGGGTCTTGGCGGCAAGGACCAGGTGCTGCGAAGCGCGCGGGCCGGCGCCCCACGAAACGTACTTGCGCACGAGAGGGCTTGCCTCCGGCCCCGGGCGCGTGGCGCGGCAGATGGCCACGGCGTGAGCGAGCACGTGTTCGGCGACCGGGACGCGCAGCACGAGATCCTGCAGTGCCACGATGCGCGCCGGGTTCAGGATCTTGCGCAAGGGTTGGCCGCGCACGGCAGCGGTTTGGGCTGCAATGCGGACTTCCTCGGCGGCGCTCGGGTAGCTCACCCCGATCTGGAACATGAAGCGGTCGAGCTGCGCCTCGGGCAGGGGATAGGTGCCCTCTTGCTCGATGGGATTCTGGGTGGCGAAGACGAGGAACGGCAGCGGCAGCTCATAGGTGTTGCCGCCGGCGGAGACGCGATACTCCTGCATGGATTGCAGGAGTGCGGCCTGCGTCTTGGGCGGGGTGCGGTTGATTTCGTCGGCGAGCAGGACATGGGTGAAGATGGGACCGCGCACGAAGCGGAACAGGCGGCGGCCGCTCGTGCGATCCTCTTCCAGGACATCCGAGCCAGTGATGTCCGAGGGCATCATGTCGGGCGTGAACTGGATGCGGCCGAACGACAGATCGAGCGTCTCGGCCAAGGTGTTGATGAGCAGGGTCTTGGCGAGGCCGGGCACGCCGACGAAGAGGCCGTGGCCGCGGGCGAAAAGGGCGACGAGCAGGTGCTCGATGACTTCGTGCTGGCCAACGATGCGCTTGCCGATCTCGGCGACGAGCTGGCGATGGGCCTCGGCCAGCTCGCGGACCATGGCGACGTCGCGGCCGGAGCTCTCGCCGGCCGTGGGGGGCACGGACGCGGGAAGGCTCGGCACGGGCATGGACCCAGACATCGGCCACAGGATGCCACGGCCGGCGGAAGTCGGCAAAGCGGACCGCGCGGCTTGCCCGCGTGGCGGCGCTCGCTCTCGCTTGTCGGCCCGCGAGGGCCGCTTCAGGTCGGCGGCTCCAGATCCATGAGCAAGGCGTCCTCGCCGCTGTCGGCGTAGTACTTCGGGCGAAGGCCCACCTCGCGGAAGCCGAACTTGCGGTAGAGGTTGGCGGCGGCCAGGTTGGAGACGCGCACCTCCAGGGAGAGCACGCGGACTTTGCCCCGCGCCGCTTGCTCGAGGATGTGGCGCAGCAGGCGCGCGGCGTGACCTCGCCGGCGCTCTTCCGGGAGAACAGCCACGTTGAGGATGTGCAGCTCGTCCGCGACCAACCAGTAGTTGCAGAAGGCCGCCACCCGGCCAGTTGCGGGGTGGCGCAAGACCTCGAGTCGCGCCCAGGGCCGGGCCAGCTCATCGACGAAGGCCTGGCGTGGCCAGGGCGAGGGAGAGGAGAGACGCTCTATGGCGCAGACGGCATCCAAATCGGCTTCGGTGCCGCTGGCGAGAACGTAGTCGTCGGGTCCTTCTTGGTCTGACAAGGTTCAACCTGGCAAGGACGCGAGCCGCTCCTATCCCGATACAGTCGTCACGTCGCCCGGGGCTCGCCGATGGCGTGGGCAATTCGCGACCAGAGGGCGTCCACGCCTTCACCGGTCGCGCCGGAGACAAGGGAAACCATGGTGTCCGAGGCCGCTGCCTGCTTGCGCAGGCGTTGGCGCAGCACGCCGCGCGCGGAGGCACGCAGCTTGTCGGCCTTGGTGACGACCAGATGACAGGGCACCTGCATCGTCCGCAGCCAGTCCATGAGTTGGTGCTCCTCGGGGCCGAGCTCGCGGCGGGCGTCCACCAGCACGAGGACGAGCCGGAGCGCGCCCTTGCGTCTGACGTAGCCTTCGACCAGCACCTGCCAAGCACGGCGCTCGGCTTGGGAAGCCTGCGCGTAGCCGTAGCCGGGCAGATCGACGAGGCGCAGTCTCTGGCCGAACCCGGCGCCCCGGCCAGCACCGCTTGGCGGGCGCACCTCGAGGTCGAAGAGCACCAGTCCGCGCGTGCGCCCCGGCCTCTTCGACACGCGGGCCAGGCCGTGCCGCCCCGCCATGCGATTGAGCAAGGTGGATTTGCCTACGTTGGAGCGCCCGGCGATGGCTACCTCGGGCGGGCCGGCCGGCGGCAGTTGCGCCACGTCGCGTGCTTCCGCGACGAACCGGGCAGAAAGGACGGTGACCGGCGGGGCATCGGACATGGTCTGCCCAGTCTACGCGGATCCCGGTAGACTTGGGCGAACCATGGCAAAGCTTGTCGGCCTGACCGGTGGCATCGGTTCGGGCAAATCCACGGTGGCCGGGATGATTCGCGAGGCGGGGGTGCCGGTCATCGACGCCGACACGCTCGCTCGCCAGGTGGTCGAGCCCGGTCTGCCGGCCCACGCCGAAATCGCGCGGTCCTGGCCGCAGGTGGTTGCCAGCGACGGGCGTATCGATCGCAAGCGTCTGGCTGCCATCGTTTTTTCCGACGAACCGAGCAAGCGGCGCCTGGAGGCCATCACCCACCCGAGGATCCGCGAGCACATCGCCGCCCAGGCCGCGACACTGGCCGCGGCCGGCAACCGCCTGGTCTTTGTCGAGGCCGCGCTGCTGGTCGAGACGGGCTACCACGCGCAACTCGATGGCTTGGTCGTCGTTGTGGCGAGCGAGGAGGCACAGATCGAGCGGGCAATGGCGCGCGACGCCTGCTCGCGCGCCAGCGCGCTCGAGCGCATCCGCGCCCAGTATCCCCTGGCCGAGAAGGTTCGCGTGGCGGACTATGTGGTCGACAGCAGCGGTAGCCTTGACGATACGCGGATGCAGGTGCTGCGCATCCTCCACGAGCTGGCGGCTGCGGATCCTGGGGATAGGCCCAGGGTGCTGTAGTATCCTTATCGTCTAGCCGGGCGGCGAGACCGCCGCGGCGTTGGCCGGCGCCGGCTGGCCGGGAGGCAGGGATGACAGAGAGGAATCCGCAGGCACCGAGCGAGGAAGGGGCGAAGACCTACTTTGCTTCCGCAGAGCGAGCTTCGGAAGAAGAGCTTGCGGAGCAAGTCGCCCTGGTCATCCATCATCCCGTGATCGAAGCCGTGCTCGAATCCTTCTGCGGGCAGATCCTGGTGCTCAACCGCGAGCGACAGATCCTGGCGGCCAGCCCGGAGTTCGAAGAGGCGCTTGCGGCGTGCGACATGCGAGACTACGTGGGCAAGCGGCCGGGCGAGGCCCTGGGCTGCGAGCACGCCGCCGAAGGCCCCGGCGGCTGCGGCACTTCGCGCGCGTGCTCGCACTGCGGAGCCGTCCTGGCCATCCTGTCGGCGCAGCGCTGCGGCAACTCGAAGTACGAGGAATGCTGGATCGGCATACGGCGGGAGAACCGGCGCGCGAGCGTCGAGTTTCGCGTCAAGGCCACGCCTCTCTGCCTTGCCGGCGTCGATCTCGTGGTGTTCGCTCTGCAGGACATCAGCGATGAGAAGCGACGGGGCGTGCTGGAGCAGGCTTTCTTGCACGATGCCCGCAACATACTCGGGGGCATCATTACCTGGAGCGAGGTTCTGCTGCACGAGCCTTCTGCGGAGGCGGTTTCGTCCATCCGCACGCTGGCCTTGCAGCTACGCGAGCAGCTCGCCGGTCACAGGCTGCTTCTGCAGGCCGAGAAGGGGGAGCTGGTCGTCACCCCGGCCGCGCTCGACTTGCCCGCGCTGGCTCGTGCGCTCGGCGAGATGTTTTCGCGGCAGCCGTGCGGGGAGGGCAAGAACATCGTGATTCGGTTCCCGGCCGGGGCCGTGCCGCCAGTCTCGGATCGGAGCCTCGTGCTGCGTATCCTGGGCAACATGGTCACCAACGCGCTCGAGGCCACGGGGGCCGGTGGCAGCGTGGTCGTACGCTACGAGGTTCGGGCAGGGACGCCGTGTTTCTCGGTGCACAACCCGGGCGTGATCCCTGCGCAGGTCGTGCCGCGCATCTTCCAACGCTCGTTCTCCACGAAGAGCGAGCCTGGTCACGGTCTAGGCACCTACGGCATGCGCCTTTTGGCCGAGCAGTACCTGGGAGGTCGGGTCGCTTTTTCGAGCACGCCTGCCGACGGCACGACCTTCACCTTGACGCTGCCGGCGGGCTAGACGGAAGACACGGAGAGCGCAGGGGAAGGCGCGCGGCAAGGAGTGGAAATCCGGATCCCACGTTGGCGGCTCCCTTGGTTTCCGGCTGTGTGCTTTCTGCCTTCTTCGTGCCCTTTGCGGTTTCTACCCCCCGCGCAAATTGCGCTCGGTGTGGGCCAGGATCTCGACCAAGCCCTCGAGCGCGCTGTCTGCGCCGGGGCCGCCGTGCGTGCGCGCGACGATCTCCTTGGCCAACAAGGTGAGAAGGTAGCGCAACCGGCTTTTGGCGTCGCCCGCCAGGGCGGCGAAATCCTCGTGGCCTGAGTTGACCTGCCAGCGCTGTCCGAGGAATCGGCTGCGCCAACCCGCCCCTGGCTCGTCGAGCAACTCGGGCTCGGGGATGCCGAGCTTGCCGCCGGCCTCCACATCGGCCGGGTCCACGACCGTCGCGGTCGCGCCCGCCGTGGCCACGCGTTCGCCTTGCCGGGCGAGGACCTGGAAGGTTTCGCGCATGCCGGGCCGCGCGGTCGCGGCGGCCAGGAGCGCGGGGCGCGGCCCGCCCCCCACGATCGAGAGCACGTCCGGATTGGCGCTCCAGGCGAAGGTGAGATCGGGCGCGGCGCCCAGCGCGCGACCGGCGTCGTCTGTCGCCACCGCTCGCACGCGGCGCTCGCGACCGGCCGCAATCGCCAGCTCGGCGGGCGTGATGGTCACGGCGGCGAGCGGGCCGGGAGGAAACAGCTCCAGCGCGGGGCCGGCGCCGGTTTCGCCGTCGTCTCCGCCTTCGCCGGGAGGGTCCTCGGCCGGGTCGGCGCCGGGAGACTCGCCGAGCGGCAGGATGCCGGACGTGCGCGAGGCCGCAGCTTCGCCCTCGCCCTCGACCGCGGGCAGCTCGTACTGCGGCAGCCGGTTGCGCAGGCCGCGGAAGGCGCGCCGCAGGTCGTTCATGACCTGCCGGTTGGCGGCCGCGCCGCGCTCTCGGTCCATGCGGTCCAACTCGGCCGAGACGAGCGGCGCCAGCTCGCCGAGCGCGCGGGCAAAGGCCTCGGCGGCCGCATCGGGCACCACCCCGCGGCGGGTGCCGGGTGGAACCGCGAAATCCGCGAAGTCGATGAGTCCGGAGAGACCGCGGCCAAGCCAGGGCGGCTCGGCCAGGCCCAGGGATGCGAGGCCGCCGAGGTCATCGGCCACCAGCGTGCCGGCGCAGGCGAGCTCTACCGCTGGTCGCTCGGCGCCGCGCGCGAAATAGAGCTCGATGCGCATGGCGGAGTAGCCGGGGACTTCGACCGTGGCGGGCAGGTTCAAGGGTTCGCCCGTGTAGCGTCTGGGAACCACGCGGAAATGCTTCGGCGCCAAGCCGCGCGCCAGCCCATCGTGGATGGAGACGTCGGCGCCGGTGGCCAGCAGGGGGCCGCGCAGCTCGGCCGACAGGTACTCGGAAAGCCTGCGGCCGGACAAGATCCTGGCGGCGGCGGCATGCACCTCGGTGATGACGACCTCGGTGAAGGTCGATTCGCTGTCCATGGCCATGCGGTCGCGGAAGATCTCGGCGCGTTCCTCGTCCTCGCGCAGGCGCAGCACGAACACCTCCGAGCCGTGGACGCGCGAGCGGATGTCCATTCGCCGTCCCACCGACCAGAAACCGAGCAGCCCGATGCCGTACTTGCCCGCCACCACCTGGGCGTGCCGCTCGAGCGGCGTCAGGTTGCGCTTGCGCGAAGTACCGATGTTCGTCGCGATGGTGCGCAAAGCGTCCTCGCGCGGAAGCTCGGGCAGCACGCCCTCGCCGTCGTCGCGGATGGCCAGCGCGGGCGAGCGACGCACCCGCCGGCGCTCGATGAGGATCCGCCGAGCTCGCGCGTCGATGGAGTTTTGCACCAGCTCGGCGACCGCCTTGCGCGGATCGCTCTGGCTGCGGGCCAGCCAGCGGATGAGGTCGAACGGGTCCGCCGGTCTGAGGAGCACGCTTTCGGCCCGGGCCGTAGTTCCTCGGGGCATGACGGGGACGGTATCAGGTGGCGGACGGTGTCGGGAAGGAGCTTGGCGCCGCGATGAGCCGAGCGCGTCAAGGGTGGGCACGAGTTGACCGTCGGACCGCCGCCTAGGGCACGAGTTGACTATTGGAATACCTCCCGCCGATGGCGCACACTAACTGTTGTCTCCCGTAGAAAGCAGTGTGACACGCACAGCGAAATCCAGGCGTTGTCTGGTGGCCGTTCCTCGGTGCTGACCAGCGCCAATCAATGGAGGATCCAAATGAGATCTGGGAAGTTCTTCCGTCTCCTCTCCGGCGTTGCGCTGGGATTCCTGTTCCCGCTTGTGGTGGGCTGCTCGCAGTCGGGTCCTGGGACAAGCACGAAGACCGGCGCGGGCGGCTCTGGCGGCTCGGCAGCCAGCGGGGGCAGCGGCGGTTCGGGCGGGACTTCCGGCGCGGGCGGCGCCGGTGATTCTGGTGGCGTTTCCGGCTCGGGCGGTGTTGCGGGTTCGGGAGGCACGACCAGCTCCGGTGGCGGCGCTGGCACGGGCGGCGTCAGGTCGACGGGTGGATCCACTGGCACGGGCGGTGCGAGCGGTTCGGGGGGCACGGTCGGCGCAGGCGGCACGCGGGCGGACGGCGGTGCAAGCGGGGACGGCGGCACGAGCGCCGCGGGCGGCGCGACTGGCCGAGGCGGCGTGACCGGCCGAGGCGGCGCGGCGGGCGGGACCGGCGGCCGGGGCAGCGGGCAAGGCGGCGCGACAGCCACGGGCGGCAACACCGGCAGCGGCGGCGACACCGCCGCGACGGGCGGCACGACCGGCTCCGGCGGCAGCTCGACCTGCGCCCCGCCCACCGTCAATCTGACCGGCACGGACGCGGTGGCGGATGGCCCGCTCATCACCTTCAACTCGAACGGCGGCTGGTGCTGGTACCAGGACGAGCGCGCCGTGGTGGACGTCAAGGGCGGCAAGCTGGTCGTCGGTTCGGTGTCCTTCCCTAGCGGCAACATAGAGGCCGTGATCTACGACCTCAAGTCGGGCTCGAAGAGCGGGCCGACGAGGCTCGGCAGCATGAGTGTCGACGATCACAACGCGCCGGCCCTCGTCGTGCGGCCGGACGGCGGCTACGCCGCGATGTGGGCCGGCCACAATCAGGACTGCAAGAGCTACTTCAGCACGTACACCGGCGGGAGCTGGGCGGCCCAGAAGACCTTCGACTGGGCTTCGCAGGGTTGCCCGTGGTCGCGTTCGATCACCTACGCCAACATGTGGTACCTGGGCAGCGACCTCGTCAGCTTCGTTCGCTCGATCGACACCAGCCCCGCCTACCTCATTTCGAAGGACAACGGGGCGAGCTGGAGCTTTGGCGGGCGTTTGACCACCACTCCGACGGTCGGGTACGTGGCGGGCTACTACAAATACTGGGGCAACAACACGGATCGCATCGACTTCTTCGCGACCGAGGCGCACCCGCGCGACAACAACAACAGCCTGTACCACGGCTACGTCAAGGACGGGAAGATCCACAACTCCGGCGGGACGGTGGTCGATCAGACGCTGGCCGACAAGAGCGGCCAGGACATCACCAAGTACACCAAGGTGTTCGCGACCGGTTCCACGGTGGGTGGGGTGAAGCTGGACCACGCGTGGAACGCCGATCTGGTCCGGTACGACGATGGCGTCGTCGCCGCGATCTGGACCGCGCGGGTCGCGGGAACCGGGTCGGACGATCCGGACAAGCGCCTGCTGTACGCCAGGTACGACGGCAGCTCGTGGAAGCTCACCTATCTCGCCAAGGCCGGCACCAAGCTCTACGCCGACGAGCAGGATTACACCGGTCTCGGGGCGCTCCACCCCGACGATCCGACCACCGTCTACATCTCGACGCCCTACAATCCGAGCACCGACAGCATGGGTTCCAGCGGCAGGCGCGAGATCTGGCGCGGCACCACCTGCGACAACGGCGCCACGTTCATGTGGACGCCGGTCACGGCGAATTCGAGCCAGAAGAAGGACAACTACCGTCCGATCGTGCCCAAGTGGGACGCCCAGCACACCGCGCTGCTGTGGATGAAGGGCGAATACCGGAAGGCGCAGGACATGACGATGGCGATCGTCGGCACCATCACGGGTCCGTAGTCCGAACGTGCCTGCGGTACGGTGAGCATCTAGGACCCGTTTCGATCTCAGACATCGCATTTCTTGACGATCTGCGCGCGATTTGCGCCTCATGGAGGAACCAGATGAACTTCGAGACGCGTCTTGGCCTGGTACGAGGAATCGCGCTGGCCTTCGCGCTTTCGCCCTGGCTGGCCGCGTGCTCGGAGCCAGGGGCCACGGTGTCGACCGAGACCGGCGGGACGACGGGTAGTGGGGGCTCGGGCGGCGCGACCGGCTCCGGTGGCTCCTCGGGCTCGGGCGGCGCGACCGCCTCCGGCGGCGTCACCGGCTCGGGCGGGGAAGCCGCTTCGGGTGGCTCGTCCGGCGGCGGTGGCGCGACCGCTTCCGGCGGGACGACGGCAAGCGGCGGTGCCAGGGCAACGGGCGGCAAGAGCGGCGCAGGCGGCGCGACGGGCTCGGGCGGCATGACCCGCTCGGGCGGAACGATGGCGGGCGGCACGACGGGCGGTGGCGGCACCCAGTCGAGCGGTGGCGCGACCGCAGGCCGGGACGGCGGCTCCGACGCTGTCGCAAGGACGGGAGGCGCGATCGGCGGCGGCGGCAACACGGCGGCCACGGGCGGCGCGACCGGCGCGGGTGGCAGCACGGTCTGCGCGCCACCCACGGTCAACCTGACTGGCGCGGACGCGGTGGCGAACGGCCCGCTTCTCACCTTCAACAGCAATGGCGGCTGGTGTTGGTATCAGGACGAGCGGGCCGTCGTGGACGCGAAAGGCAACAAGCTGGTCATCGGCTCGATGGCTTTCGGCGGAGGCGCCCAGGTCGAGGTGACGATCTACGATCTTGCCACGAAGAAGGGCACGACGGCCCAGCTCGGCAAGATGAGCTATTCCGACGATCACGATGCCCCGGCCATCGTTTTGCGGCCGGACGGCGGCTACGCCGCGATGTGGGCCGGCCACAACAACGATTGCTACAGCTACTACAGCGTGTACGGCGGTTCCTCTTGGGCCGCCACCAAGAAGTTCGACTGGACCTCGGCCGGCTGCCCGACCTCGTCCGGCAAGAAGGTGACCTACGCGAACATGTGGTATCTGGGCACCGACCTCGTCAGCTTCGTTCGCTCGGTCGACACCAGCCCGAACTACCTCGTCTCGAAAGACAACGGTTCGAGCTGGAGCTTCGGCGGACGACTGACCTCCACGCCGACGGTCGGGTACGTGGCCGGCTACTACAAGTACTGGGGCAACAACACGGATCGCATCGACTTCTTCGCCACGGAATCCCACCCGCGCGACAACGACACCAGCCTGTACCACGGTTACGTCAAGGGCGGGAAGATCTACAATTCCTCCGGCACCGAG
>JAFGPX010000114.1 GCA_016935975.1 Deltaproteobacteria bacterium | reverse complement strand
GGCAAGGTCTGCGCCCTGCTCACCGACGGGCGCTTTTCGGGCGGCACGGCGGGCCTCTCCATCGGCCACGTCTCGCCCGAGGCGGCCTGCGGCGGCACCATCGCCCTCGTCAACGACGGCGACACCATCGAGATCGACATCCCCAATCGGCGCATCCACCTGGCCGTCGGCGAAGCCGAGCTGGCCGGACGCCGAAGCGCGGCGACGGCGCGCCAGGGCCGCACGTGGAAGCCCGCGAGCCGCAAGCGTCAGGTTTCGCCCGCGCTGCAAGCCTACGCCGCCATGACCACGAGCGCCGACACCGGCGCGGTGAGGGACATCACGCAACTCAAGAGCTGAACCACGGAGAGCACGGAGGAGCAAGAGGACACAGTGCCGGGAGCGGAAGGGTTTCGGATCTGAACTCACGCCCCCTCTGTGGCCTTCTGGTTCTCTGCGCTCTGTGTGGTGAAAGGCCGGCTTGCCGGCCTGCGATGCGCCCCTGGTCAGTCCGTTGTCGTACGCCCGACGGTTTGCCAAGCGTGGCGAGCCGTGCGGACTAGGGGGCGGCGGGGACGAACAGGATCTTGAGATCCTCGGTGGGCACGAAGTCCTCGCGAACGACCTCGAAGGTCTTGGCGGACGTGCGGCGAGTATCGGGAATGCAGGTCGAGATCACGTCGCGCGGCGAGTCCTTGGCCAAGGTGAGCTTGAAGCGACCGATGGGGCCCCGCCAGTTGGCCCCGGTCGTCAGTGTGTAGTGGACCTCCCAGTACGTCCGTTCGCGTTGGGAGATGCGACGCAACAGCTTCTCTCCCAGGCAGTACTCCTTGCTCTGTACCGAGAAGTCGATGTCGGGACCGAGAAGGATGCTAGAAGAACCGTCCGATGGTGAGCCCCTTGGCCTCGGGCCGCAGCGAGGGAGCGACGAACCACGCGGAGCGGGCGCCGGGTTTGGTGCGGTCGACCACGTTGCGCATGCCGCGGCCCGTGGACATGCCGATGGGAAACGCCATGAGCGCGCCCGCCACCGCGTCCGAGGCCCAGTGCATGCCGCCGGCCTGGAACGACGACACCCCGAACATCATGCCGGCGGAGCAAACCAGCAGCGCCGCCTTCAGGAGCCAGCTCTTCGGGTAGTAGAAGGCCAGCGCCGACAGCATGGCCGTGGTCACCGCCACGTGCCCCGAAGGCCAGCCGGAGACGATGCCGCCGCGGTAGACCCCGGGGCGGAACTTGCGGGCCAGGTGCTCGTCGTCCTCGGCCAGCGAGGGGATGTAGTCGTCGCGCGGCGCCGGCCGCCCGGTCACGAGCTTGAGCAGCGTCACGTACCCCAAGGTGAGAGCCACCGACTGAAAAACCGCATAGGCCGCGCCCACGGTTTCCGGGTTCTGGGTCGCGCGTCCGGCGATGTGCAGACCCCCGAAAAGCAGCACCGGCCCGGCGACACCCGCGACGATGATCGGATACCCGATGCGCCCCAAGTCGGGATGATCGCGGAAATACCGGTGGATTTCCAGGTCGGTATCGTGCGTGGTCATGGTGGCGGTGGCGGCCACGGCAGCGATGTGAAAGCTCAGGTTGAAGTCGAGAAAACCGCCCGCGAAGTGGCGCGCCATGTGGTCGAAGGGCCCCGGGAACACGCGTGCGGGCTCGTCCTCCGCAGCCACGGCCGGCCGCCCCAGAGCCAGGACGGCAAGAGTCACAAACAGCATGCGAGGCAGCATTCCATTGATGCTCGCCCAAGACCGCGCGCCCGTCCAGAAGGTAGCTTGACGGGGACGCCCGCTCCCCGTAGGTTTCGCCGCCTCATGACTGATTTCAAGATTGCCGACCCGAAGTTGGCCCAGGCGGGCCGTCTGCGCATCGAATGGGCCGAAAGCCGCATGCCGGTGCTGATGAAGCTGCGCGAGGAGGGCAGAAAGACGCTGCCCCTGCAAGGCATGAAGGTCGCGGGCTGTCTGCACGTCACCAAGGAGACCGCGGTGCTCGTGCGCACCATCCGGGCCGCGGGCGCGCAGGTGTCCTGGTCGGGATGCAATCCCCTGTCCACGCAAGACGACGTCGCCGCCGCGCTCGCCGACGAGGGCACGTCGATCTACGCCTGGCACGGGCTGACCAAGGACGAGTTCTACTGGTGCATCGACAAGACCTTGGAGCTGGTGCCCTCGCTGACGCTGGACGACGGAGCCGACCTGATCTTCAGCGTACACGACCGCCACCGCGAGCTGGCCAAGTCGATGATCGGCGGAACCGAGGAAACGACGACGGGCGTGCACCGCATACGCGCCATGGCCAAGGCCGGCAAGCTGCTCTACCCGATCATCGCCGTCAACGACAGCGAGACCAAGTGGGACTTCGACAACGTCTACGGCACCGGCCAGTCGTCGCTCGACGGCATCCTGCGCGCCTCGTCGGTGCTGGTCGCCGGCAAGACCTTCGTGGTCGCCGGCTACGGCCACTGCGGCAAGGGCGTGGCCATGCGCGCGCACGGCATGGGCGCCAACGTCATCGTCACCGAGGTCAAGCCGACCGCCGCGCTCAAGGCCATCCTGGACGGCTTCCGCGTGCTGCCCATGGACGAAGCCGCCAAGCTCGGCGACATCTTCATCACCGCGACCGGCATGAAGGACGTCATCGTCGGCAGCCACTTCGACGTCATGAAGGAAGGCGCGCTGGTGTGCAACACAGGCCACTACGACTGCGAAATCAACCTGGTCGATCTGGAAGCCCGCAGCAAGGGCAAGCGCCAGATCCGCGACGCCAACGAGGAGTACACCCTGAAGGACGGCCGTCGCGTCTACGTGCTGGCGCAAGGGCGCCTGGTCAACCTCGCCGCCGCCGAGGGCCACCCGTCCGAGGTGATGGACATGTCGTTCGCCAACCAGTACCTGGCTCTGTGCAAGCTGGCCAGGGAAGGCAAGAACATGAAGCCCGGCGTCTACGAACTGCCAGTCGAGCAGGATCAAGAGCTGGCGCTCATCAAGCTCGGCACCCAGGGCGTGCGCATCGACAAGCTGACGCCCGAGCAGGTGAAGTACCAGGACGACTACGCCGCGGGAACCTAGTAGGGGCGCGATTCATCGTGCCCCGCTCCGCAACCGCTCCACGGCCGTATCGTGCCCACAGCGCAGGCCATCGGCGCGCGCTGTCGCCCCGGCAATCCTGACCACCTCGCCGCGCTCCATCTCGTCGAGCGCCCCATTGGCCGGCGAGCGATCACGGTCGAGGCGCGTGATGAGGCGGCGGCCAGCCAGCCCGCAACCGTAGAAACGCAGGCGGCCCTTGTCCTTCATCGGGTCGCTGACGATGCGAAAGAGCGCTCTGTCCTCGACCGCCGCGCCCTGCTTGCGCAGGACGAGGTAGCTATAGTCCACGCGCGACCGGCCGCTGACGATGGCTTCGGTGCTCGCGTGGCAGAAGTCCCGCTCGCGCAGGAGCGCCGGACAGCCGTCCTGCAGAAGACAGGGCGCCACGACGAACAGCCCGGCCGCGAGCAGACGGTCGCGCACCTCTAGCAACCCGCGCGACGTCTCTCGCAGCGCGGGTTCGACCAGGATGCACGTTCCGTCGGGTTCCAGCAACTCTCGGCACCAGCCGGCCACCAGGCGCGCGCGGCTTTCGCTGTCGAGGGGCAGCTCGCCGAGCAGGTGGGCGGCCACGATGCAACCGAAACGGCCGTCGACGCCCGCGGGCCGAGTGCTGCGCGTGACGTCGGCGCGCAGGATCCCGGGTCCGGCTACCTTGTCCACCGACACCAATGCTGCCTCCGGCCAGCGCTCGCGTACGAGCGCACCCGCGGCTCCGGTGCCGGCGCCCAGGTCCAGCACGCGGCGCGGCGGGGCCGGCAATGCGACTTCGTCGAGGATCTTGGCGAGCGCGGCCCGCGTGCGCGGCGCGATTTCGCTGTCGTACTCGCGCCGCAGCTCCGCGTCCGCCAGGTAGCTCCGCCCCACCAGCGCACGCTCGCCCAGAAGCCCGCGATGGATACGGCTGGACGGGCGCCGCACGCCCTAACCCATCTTCTTGAAGAAGATGCCCTTGATGTCGTTGAAGGTGACCACCACGAGCAGCATGAGCAGAACCATGATGCCGACCATGTGGATCTTGGTTTCGATGGCCGGGTTCATGTCGCGCCGGCGGATGGAGTTGATGCCCACGAAGAAGATGCGGCCGCCGTCCAGGCCCGGCAACGGCAAGAGGTTGAAGACCCCCAAGGCGACGGAGATCAGGATGATGATCTCGAGGAACTTGAGCAAGCCCTGCTTGGCCGCGCCGGCCATCTCCTTGGCGATGCCGAGCGGCCCGGTCAGGCCGCCTTCGATCTTGCGCGTGATGAGATCCCAGATGTTCTTGAGCAGCATCGCCGACAGCGCCACGGGCATGATCACCGCCGCCTTGACGGCGTCGAGGAAGGGGCCGCGCGCGCGCACCTGGCCGAAGAGCACGCCGATCATGTAGATGCCGCGCGTCGGATCCTTGCGTGGGGCAATCTGCAGATCGATGGGAGCGCCGCCACGTAGGATTCCGAAATCGATGGCCGCGCCGCCCGAAGCGCGCACGAGTACCGTGACGTCCGCGGGCTTGGTCACCGCCTTACCGTTCACGCTGGTGACCACGTCCCCGGGCAGAAGCCCCATGGCCTGCGCGGCGCTGCCCGGAACGACCTCGTCGACCGTCGTCGTGCCGGTGTACTGCCCGTACGTCACGAGTACGAAGAAGCCGATGAGCATCGCGGTCAGGTAGTTGGCGGCCGGCCCAGCGACCAGCACCAGAAAACGCATCCAGCGCGGCCGGTTCGGGTAGACGTACGGGTCGCTCCGGTCGAATTCCTCGTGCGGGTTCATGCCGGTGATCTGCACGAAGCCGCCGAGCGGAATCGGAGCGATTTGGTAGACCGTGCCGCCGCGCTTGAAAGACGCGAGGGCGTTGCCGAAGCCGATCGAGAAACGCTCGACGCGCATCCCGCACCAGCGCGCGACGAGCATGTGCCCCGCCTCGTGCAGGACGATGAGAAGAGCAAGACCCAAAACGGCGGCAACGATGGACATCCTGGGGCCGAATCTAGCAGGGATCCGCCGATGTCACACCGATAGGATGCGCAGAACCGGCGCCAGCAGACCACGGCGTCTGGCCGGACGGCGGCCCACGCTCTCGACATCGAGCCCGAGGCTCTGGGCCATGCGCTCGAAACGCGCCTCGTACTCGTCTCCGCGCCCGGTGGCGTCGAGCAGCACCGGCAAGGCGCCGAGGCGGCTGGCCAGCACGAAGCGGCCCCGCACCACGACCGCGACCCGGCGGGATAGCCGCGACAGCGCCCAGCCGAAGATGGCGTGCGGCGGGCGAGTGCCCCGATCCGCTTCCCAGAGCAGCACGGCCTCCCCCTGCGCGTGCGCGATGGCGCGACGGAATCCTCGACCATTGCGCGCGATGCCGAGCACGGACAGCTCCGGAATCTCGGCGCCCAGAAAGCGCAGCAAGGTCAAGCTCGTGTCGTGGGTGCCATCGCCGATCGCGAGGATCTCGAAGGCCAGGCCGCGCTCCCGCAGGTGCCGGGCCAGGCTGCGAACATCGCGGCCGACCGAGTCCTCGTCGTCGCGCACCACCACGATCACGGAGAGCCCGAGGCCATGCTTCCTTCCCGTCATCGGTCTGATCGAGAGTAGCAGACCCGACGCGAAAGGCGAAATCAGCCTGTCTTGACCAAGGCCGAAGCGATGGCCGCAGCCAAGGCGTCCGCGTCGGCGGCCTCGACCAGAGTGAGCCCTGTCTTGCCGCGCAGATCGGAGAGCCCGCCGCTCGTCGAGGCAACCGCGCGCAGGCCGCAGGCCAGAGCCTCGCGCACGACGAGCGGCATGCCCTCGCTGCGCCCGCTGGGCAGCGTCCGGCAGGGATGTACGAAGAGATCGGCCGCAGCCATGTGCGAAGCCAGCGCTTGCTGCCCAAGCCCGCCTGGCAGCGACAGCCCGACCCGTGCGGCGCGCGCGAGCCGCGCAAGGTTCGCCCGCTCGGGGCCCTCGCCAGCCACGATCACGGTCGGCCGTGTGGCCGGCGGAAGCCGTGCGACCGCAGCGATGAGCACATCGAAGCCCTTGATGGGCTGCAGCCGCCCGGCGGCGAGAACGGTGGGGCCGAGAAGGCCGAGCTGGGCGCGCGCTTGTCGTCTCTCGCTCGCGCTGCGCGGGCGGAACAACGACCGATCGAAGGGCGCGGCCTCGACCCGGCAACGCGCCCCGAGCGCCTCGGGCGAAGCCTCGGCGAGGTTCCGAAACCGCCGCTCGAGGGCGGTGCTGGCGAAGACCAGCTCGGGGCGACGGCAACACAAAACACGCGCCACGCTGCCAGCCCACGGCAGCCGCTCGAGCAAGTAGAGATCGCCGCCATGAATGTGCGCACGGTGAGGCAGCTCCGGAAGCGCGATGGCGGCCGCCAGCCCACAGGGCACGAGCCAGTGGCTCTCGACCGCTCGCCAGCGCCCGGCCCGGCCGGCCAGATGCCCGAGCAACGCCGAGGAAAACCCCAGCGCCCGCGCCCACGCATCGAGCCTCGACAGCCGGCGCGGCGCTTCGAGCGCTTCCGGCGCCCCGCCGCCGTAGAACAAGCCCCAACCAAAAAGCCGCGTGACCAGGCCGTCGTCGGCGCCGTCCGCATCGCCCGCCGCCAGGACTTCGACCTTCTCCCCTCGGGCAAGCAGGGCACGCACGCGCTCGCGCACGAAAACCCCCGCACTGTCGTCGGGAAAGCGCGGGTACGACGTGGTGACGACGCCAATCACGACCGCGGCGATTCGGGCAGAGGCAACGGCCGTGGCCCCCAGACGGAGCGCTGGATGCCGCGCAGGAGCCGGGCGCCCATGCCGAGCAGCACCAGACGCAGGAGCGGCCCGACCACACGCGGAATGCGGATGCCCGAGCGCCATTTCGCCCCGTAGATCGGACGGACGGGAACGTCGACCACGCGTGCGCCAAAGGCGCCGAGCCGGCACAAGATGGCGTTGGGATACCCGTAGCGCGGAAACATCGGGCCGGACAGGATGGCGGCGAGGGCACGGCGATTGGCGGCCGTGTACCCGCACTGCGAATCGAAGCTGTGGCCGTACCCCGAGGCCAGACGGGTCAGGTGCGAAAGCACGATGTTGCCGACCACGCGCGAGGCGGGCATCACGCGATACACGCCCGGCCAGGCGAAGCGATTGCCTTTGCTGTAGTCCGCCCTCCCGAAAACCACGGGCTCGACAAGCGCACAGAGATCGGCGGGATCCATCTGCGAATCGCCCGCCATGACGGCCGTCACCTCGGCACCCGCGGCAAACGCCGCCGCGTAGCCGGTGGCGATGGCGGCGCCGACGCCGCGGTTCCGCTCATGGCGAAGCACGGTCAGGCCCCGCCGCTGGCTGCGCCGGGCGATACGCAACGTCCCGTCGCAACTGGCATCGTCGACCACGACGACGTGATCGACAAAACCCGGAATCGAACGCAAGGTGTGCGCGATCTTCCCGGCTTCGTTGAAGGCGGGGACAACGACGGCAACCCGATGGCCTTTGAACATCTTCGCCCGCGCTTGCCTGGCTAGAAGGGAGACGACTTGCGACGCTCCAGGCCGCGCCTGTCCGTGTCGTTTTCGAACGGATCGGGACGGTCGTGGCTGTCGCTCACTTTGCCCTTGCTCTTGCCGCGACGCTTTCTGGGCCGCTCGAACGGATCGGCCTTGCCGTGTGGGCGCACGGGCACCGGCTTGGGGCTGACAGTGGGCGGGGGCTTCGGCGCGGGGATCGGTGGCGAAGGGGCCGGTCGCGCCGGCGGCGGCGTCGGGACGGGCATCGCCTGCAGGGTCACCATGCCGGACCAGTCCGGCCGCACCTCCTTGGTCCTCTCGTGATAGCCGGCCAGGCGGAAAACCACGAAGGTGTTGCGGTCGCTGCGGTACTCCACCTTGCGCCGGAACGGCGTGCGGCCGAGGTACTCGTTGCTGCCCACGATGTAGACATCGGCGCCGATGGGACTGGATTCGAAGGCCAAGTCGAGAAGCTGGATTTCCGGGATCGGGGCACGGGTGGCCACCTGGCCGGAAGTAGGGCCGCGCAGCGTCCAGAGCGCCCCACCGACGAAGGCGAATCCCAGCAAGAGCAACGCCGACATCACCACCCAGCCCGGAATGCCGACCACCGACCAATGAAGAAGCCCCGAGGGGGCCGGCGGCGGGATGACCGCGTTCGGGCGGCTCTGCGGAAAACGGGCGGAACCCGACGTGCCTGGCTGCGGCGACACGACCACCGGCGGCACCGTGGGCGACCGCGTGGCGGTCGGGTTGGGTCGCGAGGTGCTGGCGCCCCGAGCCGAAACGCCCGTGTTGGAGCGAGAAGGGCTCACCGAGTGCGTGATGGGGACTCTGGCCTGGCCGGAGGCCGCGGCGCGCGGGTCGCCGCCCGTCTCGGCCGGGAAAAGGCCGCGCATGGTCTGCGCCAGATGCGTGGCCTGGAAGCGCGAGGCGTAGACCACGTCGTCGAGCGCGTCGGCCATCTCCGAGGCGGACTGGTAGCGCTCGTCGCGGTCGCGCGCCAGCGCCTGCAGGACGATGCGGTCGAGCTGGGGTGGACACAAGGGGTTGAACAACGACGGTGGCGTGACCTCGCAGCGACGTACGCGCTCGATGGTCTGCATGTCGTTGTCGCCCTTGAAGAGACGCCGGCCGGTCAGGATTTCGTGCAGGACGATGCCGGTGGCGAAGATGTCGATGCGGCGGTCGATATCGTTCGTCACCGTCTGCTCGGGAGCCATGTACGCGAACTTGCCCTTGAGCGTTCCGCTCTTGGTGTTCTCGTCGGTGCCGTCGCCGCCCAAAGCCTTGGCGATGCCGAAGTCGAGCAGCTTGACCGCGCCGTCGTACGACAGCATGACGTTCGACGGCGAGACGTCGCGGTGGATCATGCCGAGCACGTGGCCGTCGTCGGAAGTGAACTCGTGCGCATAGGCGAGCGCGCGGCACATTTCGCGTCCGACGTACGCCACCAGCTCCGGCCGCGGCGGACCCACACGCGCCCACAGCGTACGCATGGTTTCGGCCAGATCGTGGCCGCGGACGTACTCCATGGACATGAAGTACTCCTCGTCGACCGCGCCCAGCTCGAACACCTGGACGATGTTGGGGTGATTCAACTTGGCCGCGATCTTGGCCTCGTCGATGAACATCCGGGTGAACGCGGGATCGCCCGACAGATGGGGCAGGATGCGCTTGACCACGAAAGTCCGCTCGAAGCCCGCCGGACCCTGGATACGGGCCTTGAATACATCGGCCATACCACCCCGCCCGATGCGTTCAAAGAGTGTGTATTTGCCGAAAGCTACCGGCTGCGGAAGCGCTACACCCACGGGTTCACGATTGATTCTATCCCGAAATGGTCGGACTCTGCTCTTTCTCGCACCACGACCGGCGCGGGAACGCTCTGCGTTCGTTGCGAACTCAAACTACCCGCACGCCCATTACCTGTGCAAGTGTTCCGTTAGAATCCGAAGAACAGAGTGGCACGTGGGCACACATCAACCTACCCACAGGAACGATTCGCCACGGGTCGTGCTGGTGGGCGGCATCGATCCCGGCGCCGGCGCAGGTGCGCTGCGCGACCTGCTCACGGCCTCCGCCCTCGGCGCTCGCGGGCATGTCGTCGGCACGGCCTGGACCGAACAGGGCGATGACTTCATCGTCGAGCCGCGCGCGCCCGCATCCGTGCGCATCGCCCTGACCGCGGCGCTAGCCAAGGTGGGAGCGGCCGAGACCGGCGTGAAGATCGGCATGGTCGCCAGCGCGCCGGTCGCGCGCGCCGTGCTGGCCGCGCTTGCCTCCTTTTGCGGCCCCGTCGTTTTCGATCCGGTTGTGCGCGCCTCCAGCGGCGGCCGTTTGTACGACGGTGATCGCGAGAGCCTGCTCGCGCTCGCGCGCCGGGCGACATTGCTCACGCCCAACCTCGACGAGGCCGCGTGGTTGCTCGATCGGCCGGTGCGCACCGAGGCCGAGGCGCGCGCCGCGGGTTGCGCCCTGTGCGCGTTGGGCATCCCCGCGGTGCTGGTCAAAGGCGGCCACCTCGCCGGCGAGGCCGCCGACGTCTTGGTTGCGCCCGCCGGGGTGACTCTGTTCTCCGCTGCGCGCGTGGCCGGGCCAAGCCCGCGCGGCACCGGCTGCGCCCTGGCCACTGCCATCGCCGTCGAGTTGGCCCGCGGCGAATCGCTCGAAAGCGCGGTTGCCGTGGCGAAAACCTGGCTTTGGCAACGCATCGAACGGGCGGCGACCGTGGACGGCGAACGTCACTTGTGAAGGGCAGCGGCCGGCGCCGGGGCGCGGCATCCAGTAGGGGCGCGATTCGTCGCGCCCTCGCAGTTGCGGTGGCATCGAATTGCGCCCCTACGAGCCGATGGGCCAGGCGAGCAGTTTCTCCACGACGGCGCACAGGCCCGCCAGGCGCGCGCCGCCGCGACCGGGCGCCCACGCTGCCGGCAGTGGAATAGCCATCTTCTGCACGCACTCCTCGACCGTTCCGGTGCGGCTGCGCAGCACGTGCCCGACGATGGGTCGGGCGTCGAGGTGCGCATGCTCGAGTTGGTACCCGTCGGCCAGCAGAGTCGCCAGGGGGAAATGCCCCCAACTCACCAGCACGTCGCGCGGGCACAGAAAGGCACGGAAGCGCGCCACGAACGCCTCCCACGATTCGCCGCCGGCCAGCGCCTTTTGCGACAGGCGAATGTGGTGGCAGGTCGACGGGGCCAGACGTCCGCGCGGCGCGATGACGGACGCGAACGTCTCGCCGCTGCCGAGGCGCTGGCCAAGCCAATGCACGATCTCCGGTCTGGTCCGCTCGGGATCGAGAAGCGGCCATGCATTGGCCTCGCCGTGAACGCAGACCACGTCCTTGGCGCGTTCGCGCAGGAGCACGGGAACCGGATCCCTCGGCGGCCGCGGCACGACGCGTGCGCAGCCTGCCGGCGTTGCCGGCAGGGAAGCATCGTGGGAGGGTATGGGAACCCTCCCGGGGTTCCCATCAGCAATCGAGACGCGCCGGTGCCGCCCGGCCGCGACCTCGGTTGCGTAGCGGAGCTGGCGTTCGACCATGTTGCCGAGCGGCCGCAGCAACTCGGCGAAGCGGGTCGGATCGCCTTCCAGGTGACCCAGGACATGCGCGATGGCCTCGATCGTGGCCACGCAATGGTCGGCAGGCTCGCGGCGGATGCGGCCGTACACGCTGGGCCCGGTCTGGGTCAGGGCCAGCCTGGGCAACGCGGCCAGGGCGGGATTGACTTTGAGGAGCTTCTTCGCCTGCCACCAGGTTCCGTCGAGGACCACCAGCGTGATGGGCGACGGGAAGCGGGCG
The DNA here is from genome assembly GCA_016935975.1 of Deltaproteobacteria bacterium. Classification (GTDB taxonomy): domain Bacteria; phylum Myxococcota_A; class Polyangia; order Fen-1088; family Fen-1088; genus Fen-1118. The sequence continues at coordinate 4,332 of JAFGPX010000114.1, read as the reverse complement.
GCTTCGACCGCAACGGCGTCCGGGCCCGGAAAGAGCACGTAGGCGTTGCCGGCCGCCAGGACCTCGCGCACCACCGGATCGCCGCCGAAGTCCACGTCGGTGCGCAGAAGAGCCCCCGCCAGACACGCCCGCGCGAGCCGCGCCGTGCCCAGACCCACGTCGCGCTCCCGCGGGTGCTGCAGGATCAGCACGCGCGTCTTGGTGGCGATGGGCGTGATGCCCTCGCAGAAACAGACCGAGCGTGGCCGCCAGCAACGCCGGCACATGGGCCGGGGCTCTGGCTGCGACCGTCCCGGCGGCTGCCTGCTACTCACTGCTGAGTTCCTCGAGGCCGTCATCCGCCGGCGGCTCCGGGCTCCAGGCGAGATCCGCCCCGTACTTCCACACGGCCAGGCCAGCGGCGAGACCGAGGACGACGATGACCAGCGTCGTGCGGACCTGACGCTGGCGGCGCTCCAGTCCCGACAGCGACGGCACAAGCCCACTCCAACCACAAGCCGCCGTGCACGCGTAGGAGCGCATGGGGTAGAAGAGCGAAAGAATACGATGAACGAACGCGCGCCGCCGGCGGTGCAAGCGTGCGCCACACCGCGGGCAAAGCGGGAATCGGTCGCTGTCTCGCTCGACGGCCGGCACGTCGATACAACCCTAGCACCAATGCCGGTCACCTACTTCGAGAAGCATTGACGGGGACAAACCGAGGAACCGAGCCGGAAGATGCCGACGATCCCGCCATCGCCATCCGCCTCCGGTACTCTGTTTCTCCCTGTTCTTCCCTTGCCGACTGGCGTTGCCCCTGGCGCGATTCTCCGCGCCCCCCGCTCGGCGAGGGGACTCTAGGGTTCCTGATGCTCGTTGATGAGGTACTTGGCCACCACCGACTCGAGGGAAGTACCCGCGGGGTCGCCACGCAAATGCTGGGCCAGCGCCTTGAGGTCGGACGCCCAACCGAGATCGCCCGTGGCCAGCACGCAGATGCGGCCGAGAGCGAAGGTGTCACAAAGCTTGCCGTCCTTGTAGTAGTAGTGCGACGTGCTGGTTTCCGTCGGATAGGGGTGCATGGCGGGCGGGATGTCGCTGGGCCGGAACCACAGCTTGATCTCGCGCTCGGCGGCTTCGGCGTCGGCCGAGGCGTGGATGAGGTTGTCCATGCGCTCGCCCAGAACCTTGCCGTCCCTGTCCCGTATTGTCTCGACCGTGCCGAGCGAACGAATGCAGCCGGGCTGCTCCTTGCGGGCCTTGTGGGGGTCGGTCGGGCCGGAGAGCGCGCGTAGTTTGCCGACGGCATTGGGTCCCTGGTAGACAATGGCGATCACCCTGCGCTTCCACGGCTCCTCGGCGTAGTGCAGGCGGCCCTGGATGTAGTCGATGAGCGACGGAAAGAAGAACTTGCCCCTGTGCTCGGCGTAGTGCTCGCTGGCCAGCATGGGACTGACGTGGACGATCTTGGCGCCCGCGAAACGCAACCCGGTGTGAAACTCGGAAAGGGTCGACAGCACGTAGCCGGTCAAGGAGTTCTTGAGGGCGTCGGGCTTGATCAGCACCAGCGATTGTTCGATGTCTTGCGCGTTCACGTATCGCGTCCTTTCTCTTGGGATGGTTCGCACCCGGCCGAGCCAGCGCGGCGTTGGCTCGCCCCACGGCAACATCTCCGGGTGCCGGAGATGGGGGCTTGATCTACCGGAACGGACGCCGATTATCCAGCCCGGAGCTGGCTCTCGACGATAGCGCGCGTCTTCTGGGCGATCGACAGCTCTTCGTTGGTCGGCACGACCCAGGCGGCCAGGCGCGACGTGTCCGTGGTGATGACCTTCTCCTTGGCGTCCGAGCCATTGCGAACCGGGTCGAGCTCGGCGCCGATGAACGCCAGAGGCTCGATGATGCGAGCCCGGATGGCGGTGGCGTTCTCGCCGATGCCGCCCGTGAACACGATGGCGTCGGCGCCCCCCATGGCCGCCACGTAGGCGCCGATGTACTTGACGATGCGGTACACGAATATGTCGAGCGCGAGCTGGGCGCGGCGGTGACCCGCGTCGGCCTTTTCGAGCAGCAAGCGCATGTCGTTGCTGACGCCCGAGATCCCCTTCACGCCGCTCATGTTGTTGAGCAGCTTGTTCATCTCCTGCGGCGTCAGCTTCTGCTTGTCCATGATGTAGAGCACGACCGCGGGATCCATGTCGCCCGTGCGCGTGCCCATGAGCACGCCCTCGAGCGGCGTGAGCCCCATGGACGTGTCGAAGGACTTGCCGCGCTTCACCGCCGTGATGCTCGAGCCGTTGCCCAGGTGGCAGGTGATGAGGTTGACCTCGTCGAAGTCCTTCTTGAGCAGCTCGGCGCAGCGGCGGGCGACGAACTCGTGCGAGGTGCCGTGGAAGCCGTACTTGCGAATGTGGTGAACGTCGTACTGCTCGTACGGCAGGCCGTACATGAACACGTGCGGCGGCATGGTCTGGTGGAAAGCCGTGTCGAAGACCGCGACCTGCGGCAGCCCCGGGAAAGTAGTTTCGCAAGCCGTGATGCCGGCCAGGTTGGGCGGATTGTGTAGCGGCGCGATGGCGATGCACTCCGCGATGGCCCCGCGCACGCCGGGCGTGACCAGCGCCGAGTTCGAGAACTTCTCGCCGCCGTGAACCACCCGATGCCCGACGGCGTCGACCTCGATCGTGCCCTGGAAGAGACCATACTCCGGATGCAGGAGCGCGTCCTTCATGGCTGCCACGGCCTGCGTGTGATCCTTGGCCACCACCTCCAGCACCCGCTTGTCCGGCGACTTGTTGCTCTTGTACGTGAACCTGGACTTCTCGCGCCCGATCTCCTCGACCAGGCCCTCGGCCATCAAGGTGGCCGCCGCGGTCAGGTCATAGAGCTTGAACTTGAGCGACGAGCTGCCGCAATTGACCACCAGAATCCGCATGGCGCGCCTCCGACCACTACTTCTGCGGCGCGCCTTGCAGGCGGACGACGTTGATGGCGATGACGTTCAGGATGTCGGACGCCTTGCAGCCTCGTGACAGATCCGACGAAGGCTTGGCCATGCCCTGCAGGATGGGGCCGATGGCCTCGGTCTTGCCCAGCCTCTCGGTCAGCTTGTAGCCGATGTTGCCGGCGTCGAGATCCGGGAAGATGAGCACCGTGGCCTTGCCCGCCACCTCCGAGCCCTTGGCCTTCTTCTCGCCGATGGCCGGGACAAGAGCCGCGTCCCCTTGCAGCTCGCCGTCGATGCACAGCTTGGGCCGGCGCTCTTTCGCGACGGCCAGGGCCTTCGTGACCTTGTCGATGTGCTCGTGCTTGGCGCTGCCCTTGGTCGAAAACGACAGCATGGCCACGCGCGGCTCCTCGCCCATCAGGCTGGCATAGCTGTCGGCCGTGGCGATGGCGATATCGGCCAGCTGTTCGGGGATGGGATTGATGACCACCGCGCAGTCGGCGAAAAAGAGGATCCCGTCCCTGCCGAAAGCCTTGTCCGGCGAAATCATGGCGAAGAAGCTCGACAGGGTGCGCAGCCCGGGTTGCATGCCGACGATCTGGATGCCGGCGCGGCAGACATCCGCCGTGGTGTACGTGGCGCCGCCCACGAAGCTGTCGCAGAGCCCCTTGCGCACCATCATGGCGCCGTAGAACAGCGGATCTCTCATCACCCTGAGCGCCTCGGCCTCGGTCGCGCCCTTGGCCTTGCGCATCTCGTAGTAGGTGTGCGCGTAATCGTCGAGGTTCGGCGCCGCGGTCATGTCGACGATGTTCACCTTGTCGAGCGAGAGCGATGCCGAGGCGGCGGTGGCCCTGATCTTCGCCGGCGCGCCCAAGATGGTGGTTTCCGCGATGCCCAGCCTGACCGCCTGGCCGGCAGCCTCGATCACCCGGACGTCCTCGCCCTCCTGCAACACCACCTTCCGGGGAGCCAGCTTCGCCTTCTCGTGAATCTGCTCGATGAACGTGCTCATGGTACGGACTCCTGAAGAATGCCCGCGAGCTACCTGGCTGTCTTTTCCGTCACGAATCCCACTACGCGGACGACCGGAGAGTAGACCCGCGCGCCGGGCAATTCAACCCGGATCTCCGACTTTCGGCCAGGATACCCGACGAATTCCGGGTCGCCGCCGGTGGTGTCCGGCGCGTGCGCCAGACCTCGGTCGCGCGGCCCTGCCCCGGGTCAGCTTTCTGACGCAAAGACGCGATCCCTCGCGCCCGTGCCGGGGACGGAGCGTCGCCCCCGGCCGCAACTGCGCTTCTGCGCGCCCCCTGCTCAGTACAGCGCCCCGCAAGTTCGTGCCCAGGTGGCCGACGAGGCGCCCCGCTGGCAAGGCGCGCGACCGCAGGCGTACTGGTGGTACG
>JAFGPX010000113.1 GCA_016935975.1 Deltaproteobacteria bacterium | reverse complement strand
GGGGGGGCTGGATGGCCGGTACCGCGGTGGCGGGAACCGATGTGGATACGGACGGTGGGGCGAACGGGCTGGCGGCGGCCGGAGCAGCCGGTAGTGGAGCTTGCCGGACCGGGACCTGCATGGGCAAGGATCCCAGCCCGATCTGAACCGAGGGTGCGGAGGCTGGCACAGCGGCGGCCGGCGGGCGCGGGCCTCCCGGAGGCGGTGCCGCGCCGAAGCCGGCCGGCGTCACCGGAGGCAGGGGTTGCGAGGGGGGCGGCGTTGGGCCCATGGCCTGCGGCTGGCCGGGCATGGCGCCGAAGGCCACGGCGGCATCTGCCGACATGGTAGGGCCCATCGGGGAGAAGCTCGCCGGCTCGGGAGGCACGGCGGTCTTGGCCACGCCCATCGGCTGGCTGCCAACCACCGGCGGCGGCGTGAGCACGTCCGCAGGAGGGGCGGGGTTGGGCGCGGCGGCTGCCGCAGGCGCGGGCGCCATTTGCAGCTTGGCGCCGCAGCCCAGGCAGAATTTGTACAGATCCTGGTTTTCCTTGCCGCAACGAGAACAGATGATCACGAGAGAGCCTCCGCGCTAGCCGTTGGGATAAGCTGTTTCATGGTGCGTCCCCTTCCTCAAGTGATCTCCACGCGAAGGAGTTGCTGGCCTACGAAGACGTAGTCGCCGTGGACCAGCGGCGTCTCACCGGCAATACGGACGAACGTGCCGTTCTTGGATCCCAGGTCCGTGATGACGAAAGCGCCGTCGGGAGAGCTGGCGACCTCGGCGTGCCGCCCGGAAATGAACGGATCATCGGGGAAATTCACGTCGTTGCCCTCACGGCCCAGCGTGACGCTGTCGCCGCGCGCACGTACGATGAGCCCGATGTCCCCGCCGCGCAGCCTCTGGATGAGGCGCATCTTCGAAGCACGTTTGGGGCTGGCATAGAAATAGGTGCCCTCGGCATCGGGCTGCGGGCCGAAATCCGGCGCCAGGGCTTCCACCTGCAGCAATTGCTCCCCGATCAGGAAGGACGCCCCGGATTCCAGTCTGGTCGGGGAATGGATGCGAATGAACACGCCGTTGGTCGAAGCCTCGTCGCACACGCAGAGCTTGCCTTCGCGATAGAGGAAGTTCGCGTGACGAGGCGAAAGCAACGGGTCGTCGGGGAAGAGGATGGCGCCCTCGGTCCTGCCGACGACGTGTTCCGTGCCACTTAGTTGATAGGCGAGCCCGTCTCCCGTGTCGGCCTTGACCAAAACCAGTTTGGCGATGCCGGCGGCCTGCACGCCGGAGAAGAACATCGTCTTGCCACCTGCCCCTGCTGCCGGCGGCGCGGCGCCGTCCAAACGTGCACCGCACTGGCCGCAGAAACGGTCGTGCTCGGGGACGTTGTTCCCACAACTCGGACAGGTTTTTGTCGACATAGGTTCCTCCGGACGAGAGGCGGGCGGACGCGGGACGGGGGATGATGGCTGGTCCAGCTCGCCGATGGGTGCCTCGCAGAGCGGACACCGGCTCGCGTCGAGGCCAGTCAGTGCATCACAGCGGGGGCAAACCAAACCGACGGGCATACTCTTGCCGTCATCTTGCCCCTGTCACACCGTCTGTCAAGCACGCTGCTCGCGCCGGGAGAAGAGGGCCCGAAGCTGCCTTGTGCCGCCTCGGCTAAGGTTGCTTGTCGTAGCGCTGGCGAAGGAAGCTGCGCACCTCGCCGCGAACCCGCTCTGGCATTTCCAGGGACAGGGCTTCGCGCGAGATCTCCGGCGTCTTCTTGTAGGTTTCGAAGAATTTGACGCATTCCGGACAATAGGCAAGGTGCCCATCGAAGCTCTGCCGCTCCTCGGCGGGAAGGGTTCCGCTCAGATAGTCCATGCAGTAGTCGACCATCTGACTACAGCTGATTCCAATGACTCGTTCGTAGGGTTTCACGAATGCACGTTTCCCGCTGACTTTCACTATACCTGAGATAGATGCCGAGAACACCCAGTATGATTCGGCGCTGGCGGAGATTTTGCCAGTCACGGACCGTCTGTCCGGGCGGCGCGCCCCTGCTGGCCCGTGCGCACGGGATTGGGACTTGACATTCTGGAGGGGTGCGTAGCAATTCTGGCGCGGAAGGGGAAGGCCAGCAGAGCATGGGCACGAAACCGGAATCGCACACGCAGCCGGGAGCTGGTGAAGAGCAAGATCCGGCCCTTCTGGCGGGAACCACACGACTCATCTTGCGGCTCTGTCTGCCTTCGGAGATGGTGACGCGACTCTTCGGAGTTGGCGAGGTGGTTTTGCGCGCCAGCCCGGTCGAGCGCCATGCGTGCGCGCGGTGGTGGAACGACGGCCGGTCCTGCGGCGAATCCGTCGCGCTCGAGTGTTCGGGACAGGCCGGCGTTCTGCTGCTGGAAAGCCGGCTGGCGCTTGTTGCGGTGAACTCCGTCCTCGGGCTCGGGATGCCCCCCTTTGGTGGCCCGCTTTCGCGCATCGAGCGTGGCATTCTGGAAGGCACGGTGGCCGCGTTGCTGGCCAAGCTCGGTCCTGCAAACGCCGTTCGGGTTCGGCCGAGGGTGGGGGCAGGGACCGCCGTGGATCCACCGGTGGGGTCCTTCGGGGTCGAGCTGCTCGTGAGGCTGCAGGGGGAAAGCGGGAGGGCCTGCTTGCTCGCGAGCGACAGGTTCCTGGAGGAGCTGTGGGTGATGACCGAGGCGAGCAAGGCCGAAGTTCTGCCATGGTTGGAGCTGGCGTCCACCAAGGTGCCGAGTGCGCAGATTTCTCGAGCCGAGGCCGGGGATACGGTCGTCTTCGACGAAACCCCGGCTTTGTCGCCCTCAGGTGCCTGGCCCGTCCGCGCGCGATGGAGGAGCAAGGTCGTCCCGGCGAGATGGCTCCCCGATGGTCTGGTCGTTGTTGTCGGGGGTAGCAGCGGCGCTCCGATGCCCGAGGCTGCGACTCGTCCCGACCGCCGCATGGACGCCGATTCGCGGACTGCGATGGCCCCTATCGGCGACGCGTCGGTGGAGATGAGTGCTGGTGTGCTCTGTCCCGCGGTCGACGTCATTCGTCGCGCGCCCCTGGTTGTCCGCCGCGGCGGTTCCCTCGTGTTGAGGACCGGGAACCACCCCTGGGCCTACGGCGAGTTGGCCGAATGCGCGGGCGTTTTCGCCGTGTCGATCAGGCGGAAGTTGGCGGGCTAGCGCACAGGTTTTCGAAGAGCGCGGCCGTCGTCGCCCAGGGCGGCGCCGAGCTCATCAGGTGCCTCGGCAGGTCCTGCCAGGCTTCGAGATTGCCGCGCAGCGAGGACGCTCTGAGCACCACGGAGACACGTTCATACGGGTCATCAGGCTGGTAGAGAAGTGCAGTGCCCGTCCTTGTGGACAGGTCGAAGTCGACCAGATGGTCTCGGTAGGCGGCAGCGTCGGGGGCCAGAGGCAGCGTTCCGTAGCGCATGGACAAGCCGGCGGTTCGTGCGAGGTGGTTATTCTCGTCTGCCAGAAGCAGGGCATCCGCTGCGGCCAGGATCTGGCGCTCTGCCGTCGGCCCATCGTCCGGATACACGGCGATCTTGCCCGGTGTTTCGATGGCGAGACGCCTGATCTCGTCCACCATAGCGCGCTCTCCCACTCCTGGAACAACGATGGCCACGTCGGAGCGAACCAGGCGCGAAAGCGCCTCGATGAGGGCGCGACCGCCATCACGGACGGTGAGCGGCGACGTGGCGAGGAGGAGGGTGCGCGGTCCTGGGGCAAGAGAAGTCCGCCGGGCAAGGGCCCGACGGCACTCGGCTTTGCCGTTTGGAGCTTCGGGGGAGTACGTGGCGGCCAAGGCCGGATCAGTGGAGGGATCGTAGGGGGCCTCGTCGCAGCCGAAGCGAATCGAAACCACAGGCTGATCCGAGGCGCGGAACGAGAAATCGCTGCAGTGCTCGAAGGCCTTTGCCGACGAAGGACTGGGAAAGACGACCACGTCGGCATCGATGGCTCCCAGGCCGGCTAGGGAGCCCCCGGCCATAGCCAGGTCGGGCGCATTGGGGTTGAGCGCGGCGCGTTCGGCCTGCGTCAGCGGTGGGCCCCAGTCTCCGGCTGGCAGGACGAAGACGCGCGCATTCGCCTGCACAGCCGGCAGGACCGCTGCCGCGGCTTCGCCCCAGGCGATAATGGCTTCGGCACGGCAGATCTCATCGCGCACTAGCGCTGCCGCCGCACTGGCCAAGAAGGCTGCGCGGTGCCCGCGGTCTGACGGGTCCGCCCCGAGAACGTGGAGGGCGCACTGGCTTATCGCGGAGCGTCCCTCGAAAAGAGCACATTCGCGGTCCCCATCGGCCAGGGTGGCCAGCACGGTGCGCAGGCGGCGGGCCATGCCGGGGATTTGCGCGGCACGGTCCTCTTCCGCCAGGGTCAATATCGTGACCCGGTGCTTCGCGGCCGAGAGGGCGCGACCCAATGCGGCAGCGCACACCGCCGTTTGGCTCTCAGCGACGGGTGACACCTCGTTGCTGACTATCAGGATGTCGGCCATGGGGCTGCTAGGGTCGTTCGTGACTACGGGGGCAGTGCCAGGCATCAAGCCCCCGCAAGGGCACCACCCCGCACAGCAGCTTCTGTCGGGCGCTACTCGGCTGCACCGCGCTCGTCGTCTTCACCCGGGAATTCGTTGACCGACGGGTATTTCATGATCTCCTTGCGGGAGATCTTCCATGCTTTCTGCACGATCCACGACAGCGAACGGTCTTGACGCGTAGCCTCTTCCTGGATTTCTTTCAGCATCTCTTCTGGAAAGTAGAGACTCTGCTTCCTCTTGTCAGAACCGGCCATGTAGCACCCCGCTTATGGATGACGCCAATGTATGACTTTTCGGCATTTAGGCAGTTATCGGTTAGCCTGTCAAGGAGTGGTGCCCGCCTTCGGATGCCCACCTGGCGAAGGCAAGGTAGACTAGCAGGCTACGCAAAGCTATTCTGAGACAAGGGGATCCATGGAAGGTATCGGCCTCAAGAAGAAGGACCTCAAGCGGTTCCGCGACATCCTCCTGACGCGGAAGAAGGAAATCCTGCGGAACGCGCAGCGAACCCTGAGCGAGGATATGACGCTCGAATCCGACGACTTGCCGGACGAAATGGATCTGGCCTCGTCGGAGTATTTGCAGTCGTTCACGTTCAGGCTACGGGGGCGTGAGAAGACATTCCTGCAGAAGATCGACCATGCGCTTGAGAAGATCGAGGAAGGCACCTTTGGTTTGTGCGAGCAGTGCGGGGAACTGATCTCAATCAAGAGGCTGGAGGCACGTCTGGAAACCACGCTCTGTATCCGATGCAAGGAGGACCAAGAGCGCATGGAAAAGGCCTACGGCTAGGGGGGGCGGCCATTCCGTCGGCCGTTGCGCCTCCCCCGCCACGCCACTCGCCTGACTTGGCCATGCGACGATGTCGAGGCGTCGTGCCGGCGCTGGCCGTGCTCTCGTTGTCGGGCTGCATGGGCGTGTTCGCCGATGATCGTTCGAGCATTTCGCTCGGGTCACACGTCAGGGGGGCTCTGTTGCACCCTGTGGCCCTCCCATTCGAAGGTCCGGGCTACGAGGTGCATCCCGATTGGCGACCGCGCGACTGCCGCTACGCCACCGAAGAGGTCGCGCGCTGGCTGGCCGACGTCTTTCGCGAGGTGGTGGATCGATTCCCGGACAGCATCGCGTTCCTCGGTGACATCTCCGGCCGGCGCGGTGGCGACGTGGCCATGCACCGTTCGCACGCCAGCGGCCGAGACGTGGACGTTTTCTACTACGCCTGCGACGATGCCGGTCGGCCGTTGCGTGACCTCCCCGCCATGCTGCACTTTGGCAGAGACGGGAGAGCTGAGCGATGGTCGCTCGGGCGCGGCGGCCGAGGTCCGAAACAGCCCGTTCCGCAAGCGCGCTTCGATGCACGAAGAAACTGGGCCCTGGTGCGCGCCATGTTGTCGACCCCGGGGGCCGAGGTGCAGTGGATTTTCGTTCATCACGCGCTCGCGGCTCTCATGCTCGCCGAGGCCGAGCGCCAAGGCACCGATCCCGCAATCATCGGGCGAGCCCGGGTGCTGCTCCACCAGCCTACGAACTCGCAACCGCATGACGACCACATGCACGTGCGCCTGTTCTGCGATCCCGCAGATCGTCCGCTAGGCTGCAACGACAAAGGCCCAGTTCGCTGGCTCAAGAAGCACTGGAAGTACATGCGAGTCAGCCAGGCGTCCGCCCTGCGGCTCTAGACCGGTCCCAGGCGTGGTGGCGGTTCGCGGGTCGGACCCAGTTCTCTGAGTCATAGCCACGACTCAGGCGAGCGCCGGGACCGCTGTGGGGGCAGGTATCAGGTCAGGCGGCAGGGGCGCCTCTCGTCACACCTGAACAAAGTACTAGGCATTTTGGCTATTGAACAGACTCTTTTGAATAGATTACAGTCAAAAGCTAAGAATGGAAGCGCGGCCCAAATCCCCTGCCAGCCAAGGCCCAGTCGCGAGGGGCGGGACCGGCGGGCTGCTCGTCGAGGAGGAGCTGAGCGAAATCGAGCGTCAGTCGCCCGCTGGGCTGACCTCACGTCAGATCGTCGACGTCTTCACCTCCCGCGGCGTTCGCTTCTCGGAGGCGACTTTGCGCAAGTACGTGCAGCTCGGGTTGCTGCCCCGCTCGATTCGCGTCGGGCGCAAGGGCAGGCATCGTGGTTCGTGCGGCGTCTATCCCGCCGACATCGTGCGTCGAGTGAACCAGGTGCGCGCCATGATGGCCGCGGACCTGACCATCGAGGAGATCCAGCGCTCGTTCGCTCGCTTCAAAGAGGAAATCGAGCGGGTTGAGAAGGGCGTGGCCGAGCTCATCGCGGGTTTCGAGCGTGAGGCCAAGGGCCCAGCGCTCGATGCGGAACGGCGGGCAGCGATCGAAGGCGAGATTGTCGCCGCCAGGCAAGCCGCCGGGGAGCTCATCCGGCGGATCACCGGGGTGGAAGCGAGTCTTTCTGCTCGTGCCGGTTCGTCGCCGGCGGGCACCGCCATCGGGGGCGGAAGCGAACTTTTCTGACGCGGATCCCGAGCTGCGTCCGAGGAAGAAGCCATGGCCGAAGAAAGAGCTGAAAGCCAGAGCGAGGCGGAGATGGCCTTTGATGCGGACGAACGGCCGCAGCCGGAGGTGGCTAAGATCCGACTCAAGGTGCGTCCGTCACGGGACGGCCGGGTGCGTTCCAAGACCATTGCGCCCAAGCGACTGACCCGTGAGGAGAAGCGCGAAGCGCTCACTCTGCAGTATCCCGAGGGGGTCTTGCGGCCGAGGTGTCGCGGCGATTGCCTGAATATGGCGCGGCCCTGCCCCTTCGTCAGCTGCGAGCACCACCTCTATCTCGACGTGAATCCGCAGAGCGGTGCCATCAAGCTGAATTTCCCCCACCTCGAGGTATGGGAGATGGCGGAAACCTGCGCGCTCGACGTCGCCGATCGCGGCGGCATCACCCTAGAGGAGGTGGGCGCGATTCTCAACCTGACTCGCGAGCGCATCCGCCAGGTCGAGGTGCGTGGCTTGGGTAAGATCCGCGATCTGAGCGACGACGAACGTATCGCGCAGAAGCCTTTCCCGTCGCGACGCAAGTCCTGAGCAGGGGCGGCCGCGGTGGCGGCCAGGATCCCGATCCGTGCCTGCGGGCGAGAAGCCGCGGTTTTTCTGGTTCCCCGGCTGTCCGCACGGCAGTATTTGCGGTCTGAGGTTTCTTCGTGACCGGCAGTTGCTTGCCAGACGCCCCGTATCCGTACCCAGCGACTCCGCTCGACGCCATCGAGGCTCGCACCGCCGAGCGGCTGCTTGGCGTAGCGTTGTCCTCGGGGGGCGATCACGCCGATCTTTTCTTCCAGTACCGCTCTGGCGGTGACATCGCTTTCGAGGAAGGCCGCGTGCGCACAGTCAGCCGAGCTGTCGTGCTCGGTCTTGGGGTGCGGGTAGTGCGGGGAGATGCCTCGGGCTACGCCTATACCGAGGAGCTGTCGGATGCGCGCATGCTGGACGCGGCGCGGACGGCAGGGCAAGTCGCGTCGCAAGGTGGTGGCCGGAGCCCATTGGCTCTGCGGGCGGCAGCGCTGCCCAGCTTCTATCCGATAGCAGAGCTCGCCCAGGAACGGCCGGGAGAGGACAAGGTTGCCCTCCTCAGACGCGCCGACGCCGCGGCGCGCGCCTTCGATTCGCGCATCGTGCGCGTCGAAGCTGGTTTTGCGGAGGGATGGTCGGATGTGTTGGTGGCAACCTCCAATGGCGTGCTGGCGCGGGATCGCCAGCCCATGGTTCGGTTCGGGATCAGCGTGGTCGCCGAAGAGAGGGGCAAGCGGCAGTCGGGACGCTCGGGGACGGCGAAGCGGCGAGGTCTGGAGCTGTTTTCCGAGTTCGGGGCGACCCCGGAGGACCACGGCCGCGAAGCCGCCCGCCTGGCGGTCGCCATGCTGCACGCCGAGGAGGCGCCGGCGGGGCCCATGGAGGTGGTGCTGGCGGCTGGCGAATCCGGCATCCTCCTTCACGAGGCGGTCGGGCACGGTCTCGAGGCAGATTTCAACCGCAAAGGGACCTCCAACTACTCCGGGCAGATCGGCAGGCAGGTTGCTTCGCCACGGTGTACGGTCGTGGACGACGCCACCGTCACGAACGCGCGCGGCTCGATCAACGTCGACGACGAGGGTATTCCCGGCGGTCGCAATGTGCTCATCGAGAACGGCATCCTCGTTGGCTACATGCACGACCGTATCTCGTCGCACCATTTCGGCGTCAAGCCGTCCGGCAATGGCCGGCGCGAGAGTTTCCGCCATCCGCCGCTGCCGCGCATGACCAACACCATTCTGCTCGCCGGGAACGAGGACCCACGAGACATTGTCGCGTCGGTCGGCCGCGGCGTGTACGCCAAGCGCTTCTCGGGAGGCCAGGTCAACATCTCGAACGGCGACTTCGTGTTCGCTCTGACCGAGAGTTACCTCATCGAGAACGGCAAGCTGGGCGCGCCCCTGCGCGGGGTGAACCTCATCGGCAATGGCCCCGAGGTGCTGCGCAACGTAACCATGGTGGGGCACGACTTCCAGCTCTCGGATGGGACCTGGACATGCGGCAAGGACGGCCAGTCCGTGCCGGTCGGCGTCGGCACGCCGACCGTGAAGATCAAGCAGATCACGGTAGGGGGCACGCGCACGCCATGAGCAGCGAAGCTGGCAAGCGCAGCGCTGCGGATCCAGGGCCGTGCCAGGAGCTGGCCGAGCGTATGTTGAGCCTTGCCATGCGCGCGGGAGCTGACGGCGCGGAGGTGCTGGTGCGCGACGGTGCGGAGCTGGAGGTCAAGCTGCGCATGGACGAGCCGGAGTTGGTCAAAGAGGCGGGCAGCCGCGGGCTTGGCCTGCGCGTGCTCAAGGACGAGCGGGTTGCGGTGACCTACACCTCGGATTTCGCGCCAGACGCCATGCGCGCCTTCGCCGCGGAGTCGGTGGCGTTGTCCGGGCTGGCCGAGCCAGACCCTCTGGCCGCCTTGCCGGATCGTGAGGAGATGGCACGAACGATCCCCGACCTCGATCTGTGGGACGAATCCGTGCTGTCGCTCGACGTGGCCGAGGCCATGCGCTGGTGCCGGGTGGGAGAGGCCGCGGCGCGCAAGTTCGACATGCGGGTCACCAACTCCGACGGCGCGAGTTTTGGCCGCGGTATCGGCGCTTCCGCGTTCGCCAGCTCGGCGGGGTTCTCCGGTGCCTATCGCGGCAGCCACGTGTCGTTCATCGTCGAACCGGTGTGCGACGACGCCGACGGCAAGAAGCGCAACGGCTACCACTTCACCTCCTCGCGCTCGGTGGACGGCTTGCAGGCTGCCGAGTCGGTGGGGATCGAAGCCGCGCGCCGCACGGTCGCCAAGCTGGGCGCCCGCAAGCTGGACACCTGCCAGGTTCCTGCCGTGTTCACTCCCGAGGTGGGACGGTCGTTGCTGGGGCGGTTCGCCGGCGTGATTTCGGGCGGTGCGGTCTGGCGCAAGAGCACGTATCTAGCCGAGCGCGAGGGCACCCAGGTCGCATCGCCGCTGGTCACCATCGTGGACGATCCGCTGCTGCCACGCGCGCCCGGCTCGCGCCCGTACGACGGCGAGGGTTTGGCGGCGCGGCCCAATGTGGTCGTGTCCGAGGGCGTGCTGCGCACCTTTCTGTGCGACGTCTACGCCGGCCGCAAGCTCGGCAGGAAGTCCACCGGATCGGCGGGGCGCGGGCTGGGTGGCGGCCCGCACGTCTCGACGTCCAATTTCATCCTACGTCCCGGGAGGGCCAGCGCCGAAGAAATCGCCAGGCTGGACAGAGGTCTGCTCGTCACCGAGCTGATGGGCTTCGGGTTCAACCCCGTGACCGGCGATTTCTCGCAGGGCGCGGGCGGCTTCTGGATCGAGAAGGGGGAACGGGCTTTCGCGGTGAGTGAGATCACCATCGCTGTCAACTTCGACGATCTATGGAAGGGCGTCGATGCGATTGCCAGCGACCTCGACACCCGCTCGTCGGTGCAGTGTCCCACGTTTCGGGTGGCCAAGGTGACCGTGGCCGGGACGTGACCACGGGACGGATTCGCCACAGAAGACACGGAGGACACAGAGACGGAAAGGGACCGGATCTAGGATCCGGAAACCTCTTCATCCTCCGGCCTCTGTGTTCTCTGTGTCCTCGGTGGTTCCCTCCGTAGAAGGACGACGTACGCCGTGGCGGCCGCGGCGATGAGCAGCAGGGATGCGGCCTGGGCAGAGGAAAGGAAGAGCGGATCGTTCGGCGGCAGGCCGAGGACGGCGGCGAGGCCGGGCAGGCGGACTTGGAACACGAAGCCGCGCACGAGGTCGTCGCGGTAGATCTCGACGACGAAGCGCAGGATACCGTAGGCGAAGGCGTAGGCGATGGCGACCACGCCGGGGAACTTGCGGCGGCGCCAAAGCAGCACAAGGCCGACGAAGACGAGCAGCTCGCCGAGACTCTCGTAGAGTTGGGTGGGGTGAAGGGCCGGGGTGCACTCGGCGCCGGCGAGCAGTGCGCGGCGGGAGAGGTACTCGGCGTAGGCCACGCTGTCGGGCGGGAAGTGGACTCCGGCTTCCCACGGTTTGCCGTAGCAGCAGCCGGCCATGAGACAGCCCAGGCGGCCGAAGACATGCGCCAGGCTCACGGATGGCGCGAGCACGTCGGCCACGTCGCCGAGCCGGAGGTGCTTGCGCCGAGCATAGAGCAAGACCACCACTGCGGCGAGGATTCCGCCCCCCAGGAAGGCCAGCCCCCCTTGCCAGAAGCGTAGGGCGGCGGTGCAGTCGGAGAGCATCCCGCCAAGCGAACGCGGAGCGCCGCTACCCGCGCACAGGCGCGCGTATTCTCTCGCGTGCATGGCCACGTATAGCCCGCGGGCCCCGACCAGGCCGGCCACGATGGCATAGAAGGTCAGATCGAGGGTGTCGCCTGTCGCCATCGCCACGCTGCGGCCGCGGCGTACCGCCAGCAGCACGCCAAGCACCATGCCGACCGCTATGAACAGGCCATAGGAGTGGACGGGGAAGCTCGAACCGATATGGAAGAGCGTCGGTCTCATCCGGCTGCCGTGCCCGCGCTCGCGGGCAGAGGCGCGTCGGTGCGCCGGAAGCGCACGAGCAGGTAGATGCCGAGCGCGACGAGAGGAAGCGATAGGATCTGGGAGGTGGATAGCCAGCCCCACAACACGCCGCGTTCGTCGTCGCGCCATATCTCGACGAAGCTGCGGAAGACGCCCTTGAGGATCAGCAACCAGGCAAAGATCTCGCCGTCGACCCGCTTGCGACGCCGGATGACGAAGTAGAGGACCGCGAAGGTCAAGCCATTGAGCAGGGCCAGGTAGATCTGGGTCGGATGCACGGGGTATGCGGCGGTGGGCCCCGCAATCAGGTGCGCGTCACGCTGGGCCTCCCAGGCCGGGCTGCCTACGGGGAAACGCACGCCCCAGGGGACCTCGGTAATCTTGCCGAAGCAGCAGCCGTTGAGAAAACAGCCGATACGAGTAAGGGCCAGGCCGAAGGCAACCCAGGGTGCGCACAGATCGGCGACCTTCCACATGCCCATGCGATGCTTGTGGGCGAAGTAGAAGGTGAAGGCCGCGGCGAAGATGAAGCCTCCGTAGTAGGCCAGCCCGCCGCGCCAAACCTCGAGCACGGCGAAACAGTTGCGTGGCGGATGGCAGGTGTGGGTAGCCAGGTTGCAGACGTAGTCGAAACCGCACTCGCTGTCGGCGTTGCAGAAGGCGACCTTGGCTTCGGTGGCGCGCACCTTGAAGTTGTCCACGCACAGGTTGACGTAGTCGTGGAAGTGCCCGTCGGCGACTATGTGCAAGATGCGGGCCCCGATGATGGCCCAGATCACGATGTAGATGTCGAGATCGAGCACGCGCTCGCGGTCGAGGCCGAGCTTGGGCGCTTCCCGGCGGGTCCTCCACGCGCCGATGACGAAGCTCAGCGTGAGCATGACGAAGTACGACGGCAGATCCAGGTGGCCGAGCACCGGGATATCGATGCCGAAGTCGACGAGGACGGGCCGCATCGGTGGTTCCTCTCTTCCTAGAAAAGGATCACCGAAATGCGCACGGCCTAGCTCTCTTTGTTGCTTGCCGGGTCGGGCGGCGCCGGGCTTGGAGCGGCTTGGCCGCGCTTCTCGAGCATCATGTCGAGGGCCATGAGCGCGACCCCGACCACCAGGGCGGCGTCCGCGATGTTGAAGGCGGGCCACTCGTGCCGGCCGACGTGCCAGACGATGAAGTCGCTCACGCGCCCGAAGACGATGCGATCCACGAGGTTGCCGACAGCGCCACCGGCGACCAGTCCGAGCGCGAGGTGAAGACGGAACTGTCGCGGTCCGCTGCGCTTCAGGTAGTAGCCGACCAACCCCAGGGCGGCCAGCGCGACGAGGGTGAGGAGGATGCGTCCGGCAGGAAGACCCTGGCCCATGCCGAAGGCCACGCCGGTGTTCTCGGAGTAGCGTAGGTCGAAGTAGTTGGCGACGATGGTCTTGCTACCCCACGGCCCCAGGGGCCGAAGGTGCGTGCGCGCCAGGATCTTGGTCCACTGGTCCAGGAGTAGGGAAACCACCGCGGCAGCGGCGAAGAGCAGGTTGCGGGCCAGGGTGGAAACACGATCGGTCATTGCTTCTCCAGGCACTTGACCACGGAAGCACAGCGGATGCAAAGACTGGGCTCCTTGGCGAAGCCGGATGCGGCTCCGGTCCGACGCCAGCACCGCGGGCACTCGGGCATGGGAGCTTCGCTGATCGTGATTTCGGTCACGGGAGCGTCCGTGGCGGCCAGGTCGATACGAGATACCTCGCACAGCTCGGTGAGATGAGCGAGATTCCGGTGCCACAACGAGCGTTCGCTGCTCGCGGGCGTCACGGCAACGGCGGCGTGCAGCGACTTGTGCCCGGTGGCGCGGAACGCCTCCAGCTTGAGCAGCACCTTGTCGCGCAGGGGACGCAGCTCTTTCTCCCAGCGGTCGTCGGCGGTCGCGCCAAGCCTCGACCAAACGGACCCGTGCACGTCGAACGGTGCGCCGGTCTGGCGCGCCAGCTCATCGGCCACGTCTTGCGCCGAGAAGCACAGAATGGGCGCCATCCAGGTCGCGATGGTTTTCACCATCTCGCAAAGCGCGGTCTGCACGCTCCGGCGTATGGGCGAGGTCACGGCTTCGCAGTAGAGCGCATCCTTGATCGGGCCCAGGTATTCGGCCGACACAGTGACCGCGTAGTCGACCATCAGGCGCACGACGTCGTGAAAGCTGTAGCGCTCGTAGGCGGCGAGGATCTGCCGATCGCGCTCGCGCAGCACGGCCAGTGCCAGGCGGTCGAGCTCGCGCAGCTTATCGTCGGACAGCACGTCGCGGCCGGGCGAGAAGTCGTAGAGGTTCGAGAGCAGGAAGCGGCAAGTGTTGCGGATCTTGCGGTACGACTCGCCGAGATGGTCGAGGATGGTTTTCGAAAATACGACATCCGACTGGTAGTCGGCGGCCGCGGCCCACAGGCGCAGGAGCTCGGCGCCGTTCTTCTCCATCCACACGCCGGGCTCGACGTAGTCGGTCTTGACTCCGGCGGCGCGCGCCTTCTCGATCTCGGACTTCGAGTAGACCTTGCCGCGCTCGTCGAGCACCCAGCCGTGGGTCAGCACCGCCTTGTACGGGGCCGTACCGCGCGCCGCGACCGCGGCCAGGAGCGACGAGTGGAACCAGCCGCGGTGCTGATCGGCGCCCTCGAGGTAGAGATCGACCTTCGCTCCCTTTGGCACGAGCTTGCCGTCCGCGACCGCGGCCCACGAAACGCCGGACTCGAACCACACGTCGACGATGTCGTGGGTCTTGTCGAGATCCGTGCCTTTGCAGCGCGGGCAGGCTGTGCCCGCGGGGAGCAACTCGGCCAGCGGTCTGCCGAACCAGGCGCCGGCGCCCTCGGCAGCGAAGACGGCTGCCACATGTCCCATGGCCGCAGCGTCGAGAAAGGGCTCGTCGCACTGCTTGCAGAGGTAGGCGGGGATGGGAACCCCCCAAATACGCTGGCGTGACAGGCACCAATCCGGCCGCGCCTCGATCATGCCGCGAATGCGGTCGCGGCCCCACGCCGGGATCCACTGCGTGCGGTCGATCTCCTCGAGCGCCTGCTGGCGCAGGCTGGTTGGTTCGCCGAGATCCCCCAGACGCGCGAACCACTGGCTGGTGGCGCGGAAGAGGACTGGGTTCTTGCAGCGCCAGCAGTGCGGGTACTGGTGTTGGATCTGCTCGCCGGGCCGGTTGAGCAGAAAGCCGGTCTCCGCCAGGTGGGCGACGATCTTGGGATTGGCTGCCAGGACGTGGAGTCCGGCCCAGTGCGGGACCTCAGCGGTGTAACGGCCCATGCCGTCCACGGGTGCATACACGTCTAGGCCTTCGGCGCGGCCGACCGCGTAGTCGTCGGCACCGTGGCCAGGTGCGGTGTGCACGAGACCGGTGCCAGCTTCGAGGGTGGCATGCGCGGCGAAGATCAGGCGGAAGTCCTTGTCGGACCTGGGCTTCTCGATGAACGGGTGCCGGTAGCGCAGCCCGCGCAGGGAGCGGAGCTTGTCACCGGCGATCTCGACCCAGGTTTCCTTTGGCCCAGCGGCCAGCCCGCAGGCGGAGAGGAAGCCGTCCGCCAGCTCGCGCGCCACGACGAAGTGCTCGCGCGGCTGGCCCGGCCGCTCGACGGGAATGGCGACGTAGACCAGCTCGGGGTTGGCCACGACCGCGAGATTTGCGGCTAGGGTCCACGGGGTCGTGGTCCAGACGACCAGGGCGGCAGGCGCCTGGCCGACAATCGCTTCCAGCGCGGCCTGGCCCGGCACCACCGGGAAGCGCACGTAGATCGACGGCGAGCTGTGATCGAGGTATTCGACCTCGGCCTCGGCGAGCGCGGTCTGGTGCGTGGTGCACCAGTGCACGGGCCGCTTGGCGCGGTAGAGCAGCCCCTTTTTCGCGAAAGCCGCCATGACGCGCACGATGGTGGATTCGTAGTCCTTGCTGAGCGTCAGGTAGGGCTCGTCCCAGATCCCAAGGCAGCCGAGCCGGCGGAAATCCGCGCGCATGACGTCCACGAACTTGCGCGCGTGCGCTTCGCACTTGGCGCGAAAGTCACGCGTGTCCTGCTTGGCCTTGGCGCCGAACTGCTTCTCCACCTGCTGCTCGATGGGCAGGCCGTGGCAGTCCCAACCGGGCACGAAGCGCACGGCCTTGCCCAAGAGCAAGCGCGACCGCACGATGATGTCTTTGAGGACCTTGTTCAGCAGCGTGCCGTAGTGGATGCCGCCGGTCGGGTAGGGCGGTCCATCGTGCAGCACGTACGGCTCGGCATGCGCGGCCTCGCGCGCGGCCAAGAGCTTCTCGTATTGCTTCGCCTCGGCCCAGCGTTTGAGCCATAGCGGCTCGCGGCGGGCCAAGTCGGCGCGCATCGGGAACTCGGTCTTGGGGAGGTTGAGGGTGTCTTTCCAGTCCACGAGGGCGCGCATACTAGCAGATGCGGCGGCCTGGCGACGCGGGTTCGAGCGGCAGGCGCTCAGCGAGCGGGCACACGCTCGTCCGCCGGCCTGGGCACGACTTCGAACCGCGGGTGCACTCGAGAGGGTTCGGGTGGAGGGATCCGAAGCACATGGTGGCCGTGTGACGGCCGTCTACCGTGGACCCGAGGCGGCTACGACGTCTGCGCCAGCGTCACCGTGACGTTCATGGCCGAGTAGACGTGCAGGAAGAAGAAGTAGTAGCCGGAATACGAGAGGGCGACGGACGTGTCGGGGATGGGCTCGTTGGTTATCGGCAGCGGACCGCTGTAGCCGAGCATGGGCTTGAAGAACTGGCCGTTGGTGGCGCGCTCGGCGTATGGCGAGAGGCCGAGGCCGACGGTGGTCGCGGCTGGGCCGGTGACCGAGATGCTGTAGCTGTGCCCCTTGCTGACGGGGAAGCGGAAGAAGTAGTAGTTGTCCATGTCGGGCGCGGGAAGCGTGACGGAATTGGCCCCTAGCGCGAGCAGTTGGCCGCCGTCCGCGACCTGGAACCAGCCGCTGGCGCCGCCGCCGCTGACCGCCACCGCGAGGTAGTAGCGCTGTGCTGCCGTGGCCACGAACGCCAGGCTTCCCGTGTTGCTGTCGGTTGCGTACTGGTGGTTCGTGGGGGAAACCGAGGGCGAGGTGCTGACGTAGCCGCGAACGATGCCGGATAGCTCGGAGACGCAGTAGAGCTGGCCGGCCGTGCCGTCGAAGTAGAAGACCTTCCAGGTGCCGTCAGCGAGGCTGTAGTCGGCGGTGTTGCTGCTGTTGACGACGATGGGGGTGGCCGCCCCGGGCACGAAACCGTCGCGCATCGTGTCCTGGGCAACGTCGGAGGCGCTGGCGCCGGCGTCGAGCCCCACGGTTCCGCCGTCGAGGGTGGTGCCGCCGCCATCGAGGCTGCCCGCTTCTCCGGCATGGGCGTCCGGATGCGGCGCGCCGCCGTCCAATGGGTGTCGCGCGCCATCCAGGCCGGCCGTGGTGCTGTCGGGCGCGCCATCAACGGGCGTGGTGGCGTCGGGTTGCAGGAGGCTCGCATCCGGAGCTTGCGGCGCGTCGGCCGGCAGGGGCCCATCCGGAATCACGGCCGGTGCGTCCGGGGAGACCTTCGGCTGATCCGGAGCGGCATCCCGGGTGGACGAATCACCCGAGCCACAGCCGGCGGCAATGGCGAAGACGGCAGATGCAACCAGAGGGAAAAGCTGCTTTCGTGGGACGCGCATGAAACCTCCAGAAAGAAGTGGGCTCTTCAAGGATAGCCGCCACTTCCCGGGCGTGCACCCCGAAAGCCGCGCCTGGGGATCCCGGGCGGATCCGTCAGGCGCCGGCATTCGCGTCCTCCATGTGGTCGCCATCCGGCTCGACGAAGAGGCGCTTCATGATAGGGACGCGAGCGCGCACGCGTGCTTCCAGATCGTCGATCGCTTTCTGCGTATGAGGGAATGGACTCGGCGACCTTCTGGTTGCCGGCGCTCATGCCGGCTGCCACCATACCGCGGAAAGCCCGATCGACGTCCGCCCCACCCGATTTCTTGGTAGAAACCGTCATGCCTGAGAGAGCTTCCTGGGACGAGTACTTCATGAACATCGCGACCGTGGTCGCGTCGCGCTCGACCTGTCCGCGCAAGTACGTGGGCGCGGTCATCGTTCGCGAGAAGACCATCTTGTCGACCGGCTACAACGGCTCGATTCGGGGCATGCCCCACTGTTCGGAGGTGGGCCACATGATGGAGAACGGCCATTGCGTGGCCACTATCCACGCCGAGAGCAACGCGATCCTGCAGGCCGCGAAGAACGGCGTGATGATCGACGGCGGCACGCTCTACGTCACGGCCAGCCCATGCTGGAATTGCTTCAAGCAGATTGCCAATTGCGGAATCCGTCGCGTGGTCTACGGGGAATTCTACCGCGACGAACGTATCTTCGATGTGGCCCGGCGGCTGAACATCGAGCTGGTACACCTACCGGTCGCAGCATCGGCCACCTCCGGGCAAGATTGAATCTGTGAGGTTGATTCCATAGTTGACAGACCCGCATTTGCGGCTAACCCTAGACGAACATGTTTCGGCTGTTGTTGATGCTGCTGGCCATGACGGTCGGCGCTCAAGCCGCGGAGGCCGAGGAAGACGGCCCGGCAGGTCCCGCGTCCGCGGATCGTGCGAAGGTCGTGAAGGCCGCGAAGAGCCGCAGTTCGCACAAGCGCGTCGCCAAGCGTCGGGGCAGGCGCAGAGGCAAGACAATTGGCTGGGCGGTGCCCGAGAAGAGACTGCTGGCCAAGCCGGCGCCGCCGCCCTCGGGCAGGCTGCGCATCTACTCCATCAACTACAAGGACGAAGCTGACGTCAGCATCTACAACGCCGACGGCTCCTTCAACACCGATGCGCTGGCCGAGGTCAAACACGCCTTCCGCTGCCGGCGCACCGGTCTCGAGCATGACATCGACACGCGTCTGATCGCGATTCTGTCGCACATCTACGAGCATTTCGGCGACAAGCGTATCGAGCTGCTCTCCGGCTACCGCTACCAGCGGCGCAAGACCAGCAACCACTACCATGGCGCCGCGGCCGACATTCGCATTCGCGGCGTCAACGCGCGCAAGATACGCGACTTCGTCGCCACCCTGGACGCGGGCGGCGTGGGCCTCGGTTGGTACCCGCGCATCGGATTCGTGCACGTGGATGTCAGGCCGCCGCCGAGCTATCGCTGGATCGACTACTCGCGCTCGAATCCACACGCGCGCGACCGGCTGCCGCCGCGCGGTTTCAAGCGCAAAGCTCCGGAGAGCTGAGTCGCGGCAAGGTGGCCGCGCGGGCCTCGTTTCTTGATCTCTTTGCGCCGGTTTCGTAGCTTGGGGCGGGGAAGCCCTCGCTTTCCCAAGCATCATGTCCGCAAAACAACTAGATCTGCTCGACGACAACGGCAAGGCCCCCGCGCGTTCACCCAAGCGTGGCAAGGGGGGAGGGGGGCGCGGACGCGCCGGGGGCGACGGCGACGGAGGGGGACCGTCCGAGCCCGCCCAGGCGTCACTGGTCGAAGAGGCACAGCGTCGCTACCTCAACTACGCGGTCAGCGTCATCACCTCGCGCGCTTTGCCCGACGTGCGCGACGGGCTCAAGCCCGTGCAGCGGCGCATTCTCTACGCCATGCACGGCGACCTGCACCTCTACCCGGACGCCAAGTTCCGCAAGTGCGCCAACATCGTGGGCACGGTCATCGGCAAGTACCACCCACACGGCGACACGGCTTGCTACGACGCCATGGTGCGCATGGCGCAGGACTTCTCACTGCGCTACCGCCTAGTGGACGGACACGGCAACTTCGGCTCGCTCGACGGCGATGCCCCGGCCGCCTACCGCTATACCGAGGCGCGCATGGCCCCGCTGGCCATGGAGTTGCTCGACGAGATCAAGCAGGGCACCGTCGACTTCCGACCGAATTACGACGGTACGGTCGAAGAGCCCATTGTGCTGCCGGCGCGCGTGCCGCAGCTTCTGGCCAACGGCTGCGCCGGTATCGCGGTTGGCATGGCGACCAACATCCCGCCGCACAACCTGTCCGAGGTCTGCCAGGCCGCCATTGCCCTGCTCGACGATCGGAAGCTGGAAGGCAAGGATCTGCTCAAGTTCATCAAGGGGCCGGATTTCCCGACCGGCGGCCTGTGCACGAACTCCAAGAAGGAGCTGCGCGAGATCTACGAAACCGGACAGGGGCCCATCCACCTGCGCGGCGAGTGGAGGACGGAAGAGTCCAAGCGTGGCGGGCCCCTCATCGTCATCACCTCGATCCCCTACAACGTCAGCAAAGCCGATCTGGTCGAGAAGATCGCCGAGGTCATCCTGGGCAAGAGGTTGGCCATGCTGCTGGACGTGCGCGACGAATCCACGGACGAGGTGCGGGTCGTGCTCGAGCTCAAGCCCGGCGCCGATCCGGCGCTGGTCATGGCCTATCTCTACAAGCACACGCCGCTGGAGCTGTCCTTCCACGTCAACATGACGTGCCTGGTGCCAACGCAGAACCGCGAGGTCGCGGGGCCCATGCGGCTCAACCTGCGCTCCATCCTGAGCGAGTTCTTGGATTTCCGCGTCGAGGTCGTGACCCGCCGCTTCGAGTTCGAGCTGGCCGCGCTCAAGAAACGCATCCACATCCTCAAGGGATTCGCCGTCCTATTCGATGCCCTCGACGAGGCCATCCGCATCATCCGCAAGTCCGAGGGCAAGGCGGACGCCGCCGCCAAGTTGAGCAAGCGCTTCGGCCTCGACGAGGAGCAGACCGACGCGATCTTGGAGCTCAAGCTCTACAAGCTGGCCCGCTTGGAGATCCAGCAGGTTCTCGAGGAGTTGGCGGCCAAGCGTGCTCGCGCCAAGGAGATCGAGGCCATCCTCAAGGACGAGCGCAAGTTGCGCAAGGTCATCCGCGGCGAGTTGCAGGCGCTGGCCGAGGAGTTCGCCGACAAGCGGAGGACCAAGATCGGCGGGGCCGGCGCGGACGACGTCGAGTTTCAGGCCGAGGATTTCATCCTCGACGAGGAGGTCACCGTCATCCTGTCGCGCGACGGTTGGCTCAAGCGCGTGCGCGAGATCAAGGACATCTCGGCCACGCGCCTGCGCGAAGGCGACGCGGTGCTGGCCGCGGTGCGCGGCTCGACCAAGGACTCGTTGGCCATCTTCTCCAACCTGGGCAGCTGCTACGTCATTCGCATCCACGACGTGCCGGCCTCGACCGGGTACGGTGAGCCGGTGCAGAAGTTGCTCAACTTCCGCGACGGCGAGCGCGTGATCGCAGGATTGGCGGTCTCCGGCAACGGCCCACAGGCCGTGCCGGCCGGGACTCTGGCCGTCGCCGTCACGCGCCGGGGCTTCGGTTTTCGCTTCAATCTCGACCCGCATCGCGAGCTGTCGACGCGCGCTGGCCGGCGCTTCGCCAAGCCCGCCGAGGGCGACGAGGTGGTCGGTGTCCTGCCGGTCGCCGCCAAGGACATCTTGTGCGTGGTCACCGCGGAGGCGCGCGCCTTGCTGTGTGCCGCCGACGAGGCCGCCGAGCTGATCAATCCCGGCCGCGGCGTGACGATCATCAAGGTCGCCGAGGAGGACGGCGTCGTCGGCTTCGCTCTGGGCAAGCCCAAGGACGACAGCGTGCTCATTGCCGAGCTGGAAAGCGGCAAGAGGATCGCGATTGGCCCGGGCCGCTACCATACGAGCGGGCGCGGCGGTCGGGGCCATGTCTTGGCTCGCAGGTCGAGGGTCGTGCGTGTGCACGTCCCGGTCGAGGAGCCGCCGTTGCCGCCCAAGTTGGTGAACTAGCATGACCCAGCCGGGAGAAGCCTACACAGCCGATCACATCACGGTACTCAAGGGCCTCGAGCCGGTGCGGCGGCGGCCCGGCATGTACATCGGCGGCACGGACAGCAAGGGCTACCACCATCTGTTGTGGGAAATCGTCGACAACAGTGTGGACGAGGTCATCAACGGCTATGCCACGCACATCGACGTGACATTGCACAAGGATCACCGCTCGGTCACCGTGTCGGACAACGGTCGCGGCATCCCGGTCGACATCAAGAAGGAATTCAAGAAATCCGCCCTCGAGCTGGTGCTCACGACGTTGCACGCTGGCGGCAAGTTCTCGTCGGGTCAGTACCAGTATTCCGGCGGCTTGCACGGCGTGGGCTCCTCTGTGGTGAATGCGCTTTCCGAGGAGATGGTGGCGCGCGTCAAGCGCGACGGGTACGAATGGGAGCAACGTTACGCGCGCGGCGAAACCACGAGCAAGCTCGTCAAGCGCGGCGCCGCGCGTGGCACGGGCACGTCGATCTTCTTCCGGCCGGACCCGCACGTCTTCGGCAAGCAAGAGTTCTCGGCGGACACCATCCGCTTTCGCCTGGAGGCCAAGACCTTCTTGCACAAGGGCCTCAAGATCACTTTTCGGGACGAGGCGGTCGGCACCTCCGAGGTTCTGCAGCACGAAGGCGGCATCGCCGACTTCCTGGCCAAGATCGTGGCGGACCGGGGCAAGGCGCCGACCACAACGCAGGCCTTCTACTTCCAGCGCGAGAACGGCGTTCGCATCGAGGCCGCCCTGCAATGGACCGAGTCGTACGAGGAGACCCTGCGCTCGTACGTGAACGGCATCCCGACCACGCAGGGAGGCCTGCACGAGCAAGGGTTCCGCCAGGCCATCGTCAAGGCCGTGCGTTCGTTCATCGACGCTTCGGGGCTCGGGCCCAAGAACTTGAATCTCACCGCCGAGGACATCCGCGAGGGCATCGTCGGGGTGCTGTCGATTTATCTGCACGAACCGCAGTTTCAGGGCCAGACCAAGGAGCGCCTAGGCAACCCCGAGGCCGCGCAACTGGTGGATTCGGCCATCCGGCCGGCGCTGGAGACCTTCTTGCTGGAGAATCGCACCTCGGGCGCCACCATCGTGGAACGCATCGCGCTCGCGGCCAAGGCGCGCGAGGCCTCGCGTGCGGCGGCGCAGTCCGTGTCGCGCAAGACCGCCATCTCGCACCGTCTGAACCTGCCCGGCAAGCTCGCGGACTGCTCATCGACCGATCCGGTCAAGAGCGAGCTGTTCATCGTCGAGGGGGACTCCGCCGGCGGCTCGGCCAAGCAGGGGCGCGAGCGTCGCTTCCAGGCGATCCTTCCCCTACGGGGCAAGGTCCTGAACGCCGAGCAGGCGTCGCTGCAGAAGGTGCTGGGCAACAAGGAGCTGCAGGACGTGGTATCGGCACTGGGGTGCGGCGTGGGGGACGCCTTCAGCCTCGATCGCCTACGTTACCACAAGATCATCTTCCTGATGGACGCAGACTCGGACGGCCACCACATCGCGACTCTCTTGCTGACCTTCTTCTATCGTCACTTGCGGCCGCTCATCGAGCAGGGGCATGTGTACCTGGCGCAGCCGCCGCTCTTCCGCATCGATCATGGCAAGGAGACCTTCTGGGCACTGGACGAGGCGGACCGCGATCGCATCGTGGCCACTCTCCCCAAGAACGCGCGCCCCGACATCATGCGCTTCAAAGGCCTGGGCGAGATGCAGCCCGAAGAGCTCAAGCGCACCACCCTGGATCCCGGCAGCCGGCGCCTGCTGCGCGTCAGCGTGACCGACGTGGACGAGGCCGATCGCATCCTCACCGACCTCATGGGCAAGGACGTGGAAGCTCGCTTCAACTTCATCATGGAGCGCGCGGCCCAGGCGGATCTCGATCTGTAGCGGCAGGAAAACCAGCCGGCCCGGCTAGAGCGGCGTCCCCGCCTCGATGTGCATCGGCTTGCTGTGGCGGCGGTTGGGCTTGCGGGCTTCCAGGCAGGCGCGCCGGAAGGCAGGGCCGACCCGATCCCACAGCTTCTCCTCGACGTCGAAGGGCAGACCGCGCTTGTACCCGTTGAAGGTGGCGGTGGCGACCGGTCGGCCGGTCACGGCGCTGCGGATGGTCACGGTGGCCACGGCGCGGTCTCCCGTCGTGGGCTTCATCTTGCCGTGGACGTAGACCGCGAGGTTCAGCGCGGCGCCCATGTCGCGGTACTGGATGGCACTGTCCTGAGGCTCGAGCGTCGAGTCGACCTGCAACCCTCGATCGACGAGCAGCTTGATGACGTGCTTGCGCAGCTGTTCCGGCTCCTCGCCCTCGAAGGGCAGCACGGCAACCTTGGCGGCTGCGAGGGACGCCTCCGTCGTGGTGGCCCTGCCCGCTCCTTGCGCCGGCCACTTGCGCGCGGACTTGCCCCTGGGGCCTGACTTCGTATGGGCTTTGGCCTTGCGCGGCCGCGCATCAACGGAGGGAGACGCTCCGAGCGCCAAGGCGAACGCAAGGAGCGCCAGCGCGAGCCTTCCGGAGGAGCGGCGAACCTGGCCGTGCCTGGAGATACCGGGAGAGACAGCGCGTAGCAACAACATGGCCGATCTTCTAGCCTTTTCTGGCCAGCCGGGGGAGGTGGAATCGACGGGGCGCTGTTCCCGTGGCCGTCGCCCGGGCGCGCTGCAGGCTAGCGGCCGATCCGCCCGCTGCGTCCGAACCCGCCGCTCCTAGAGCCGCCGCCCAAACGGCTCCCGCCAGTGCGGCTTCCCCCGAAGCTGCCGCGCGGGGCGAAGCTGCCACGCGGGGCAAGGCCGCCGCTGGTCGCGGGCGGCGAAAGGCCGCGACGTGGTGCGACACCGCGGCTGGCGCCCGGGGCGGGACCGCGTGGGATTGTCGGCCCCGCACGAAAACCACGAGCCGGTGCGACTGCTCCTTTGCGGGAAACAGCCGGCGCTCTTTGGAATGAGCCGCGAGCTCCGTGCCAGGCGGCGCTGGCCCGTGGCATCGGACGAGGTACGGAGGTGATTCTCGGAGCAACCGTGCGAGCCCGGAAGAAGGCCCCGCGAGCGTAGTAGGTCGGGTAGTGGTGGCGGTAGTAGAAGTGATAGAAGGGCCAGTAGGTCCAGAAAAACGGATCGTAGGGGCCTGTCCAGTAGAACCACGGGCCAACGGTCACGAAGTAGGGAGACCACGGTCGCCAGACATGGCGATGCGGGCCGATCATGAAGCACCAGCCGCCCCCGTAACTCTCCGGGATGGGATGGGCACCGTAGTAGCTGTAGGTTTCGCCGGCGTAGCCGAAGTCCGTCGGATCGCCGATGAAGTGGTAGCAACCATCCCGGTAGCTGAAGAGCCGCAGGTCGAACGGCGGATATGGGCGAATATGCCGTCCCGCGGTATTGTCCCACGTGACTCCTGGCACGACCCGGCTGTCGACGGGATGGGGGCCGTCGAAGCAATAGCCGCCACCTTCCGCCTGAACGGGCGGGGCATCGACATACGGCGGGATGGGCGGTGCCGGGCCTTGCTCCTCGGGTGGGCCGGGTGGCGTGTAGTCTGCGGGCATGGCCTCGGCTTCCGCGCCTTGCGCGATCGTGTTGTCTTGCGCCGGACCGGTTTCGTTTTCCGTCTGGGCCTGGGCGCTGGCCCCTATTAGGCAGACTGGTACGGCGACGAACAGAACCACTCGCGAAAGGACCGTGCGCGACATGTTCCCGACTCCTGCTAAGATCAATCCTGCACTACTGCCACAGCAAGACCAAAGCCAAAGTCGAACGCCGACAACGTGGCGATATTCTTCGATTCTGCTCCTCACCCGGCCTGGATGTGTGGCTTGGGTTCGTCCGGGTGTGAATGTGCTTCACGGCGAAGAGCAAGCGATGCAAACTGCCTTTCCATGGCGTCCATCGAAACCCAGCTGCAAGACCTGCTCAAAGAAGCCATGCGGAACAAGGACACCCGCACTGCGGACTGCATCCGCATGATCAAGACCAAGCATATGGAGCGGCGGACTGCGGCAGGCTTCAAGGGGCAGCTTGACGACGCGCTTTGGCTCGACGTTATTGCCGCCTACCAGAAACAGCTGCGCAAGGCGCGCGAGGAATACGCGGGCCTGGGCGAACGCGGCGCCGAGAAGCTGCCCCAGCTCGATTTCGAGATCGAGGTGTGCGGCCGCTTTCTGCCCGAGATGGCCGGCGAAGACGAGGTCCGCGAAGCTGTCAAAGAGGCCATTGTGCGCCTGGGCGTGACCGAGCCGAAGCAAGCCGGCAGGGTCCAGGGCGACGTCATGAGGGCGCACAAGGGCAAGTTCGACGCCGCCATGGTCAAACGGCTCATCGACGCGGAGCTGGCGGGGAAGTAGCGAGAACGACGGTACGCTTGGGGAGCCCCTCACCCGCCGAGCCTCGGGCTCGGCGGCCTCACCCCGGAGGAGAGAGGCTGGAAGTCGGGATTCGCGATGCGCAGGGCGGTCAGAACCATGCGCGTGGCGAGGGACTGGTTGAGCGTGTAGAAATGGATGCCTGGGGCGCCGCCGGCGACCAGGCCGATGCACTGGGCGGTGGCTTGGGCCAGGCCGAGCTGCATGGTGGCGACCGGATCGCCGCGTCGCCGCTCGATCTCGGCTTGCAGCAGGGGCGGCATGCTGGCGCCGCACATGCGCGTGATGCGTTCGATCTGGGCCGCATCGGTGATGGGCATGATGCCGGGGACGATGGGGATGGTGATGCCGGCCCGGCGGGCACGCGCCACGAAATCGAAGTAGTGTCGGTTGTCGAAGAAGAGTTGCGTGATGATGAAGTCGAGGCCGGCGCGCACCTTGGTGAGCAGATGCTGCATGTCGCGGTCCAGATCGCGGCACTGCGGGTGCCCTTCGGGGTAGCCGGCGCCCGCGAGGCACAACCGCTTGCCGTGGCGCTGGCGGATGAAGGCAACCATCTCCGAAGCGTAGAGAAAGCCATCCGCAACGGGGGCGAAGTCCTTTTCATCGGCCGGCGGATCTCCGCGCAGGGGGATCATGTTCTCGATGCCGGCGTCGACCAGGCGGTCGACCAGCTTCCCGATGTCCGCGCGGGTTGCGCCCACGGCCGTCAGATGGGCCATGGCGCAAATGCCCTCTTCGCGCTGGATGCGCGTGACCAGGTCGATGGTGCGGTCGCGGGTCGAGCCGCCCGCGCCGTAGGTCACCGACACGAAATCCGGGGCGAGATCCTTGAGATCGCGAATCGTGCGCGCCAGGTTGGCGGCGCCGGCTTCGTTCTTGGGCGGGAAGAACTCGAACGAGAAGAGCGGCCGGCCGGCGGCGAAAAGGTCAAGGATCTTCATGGAAGCTCGATTCCTAGCGCGTATGGGGTGCGCCGCCAAGTTGTTCGAGCACCGGTATGCCCTTCCCACCTTTCGGCCGAGGGATGTTTCCCGTAGTATCGCGCTTCGATCTGCCAGAGACGGCATCCGGCGTCGCCGGGCCCGACCCACGCCGGGAGAGGAGGGGAGCCTCTCTCGGGTTTCCACCGCAAGCAGGCAACATCCATGACAAGCAAACCTTGCCCCTTCGCCAGACCCCTCGTCGTACTGTTCGTTTTCGCGCTCGCCGCCGGTTGCTCGAAGAACCGGCCGGCCCCGCCGCTGGTTGCCCCGGCCCAGCGCGCGGCCGGAGTGCCCGCGCCCGACATCGAGCAGTTGCTGGCGCGGATGACTCTCGAGGAGAAGGTTGGCCAGATGGTCCAGGTTTCGCGCGTGGAGCTCAGCGGCGCCGAGGTGCGCGATCTGTATCTCGGATCGGTGCTCAACGGCGGCAATGACCTCTTCCATCCCAACACGCCCTCCGGCTGGGCCGACGGTATCGATAGGCTCCAGATGTATGCCCTGAGCACGCGCTTGGGCATCCCGATGGTCTATGGCGTGGATGCCGTGCATGGCCACGCGGGCGTGCGCGGCGCCACGGTCTTTCCGCACAACATCGGTCTGGGGGCCACGCGCAACCCGCAGCTCGCCGAGCAGGTCGGCAAGATCACGGCCCTCGAGGGCGCGGCCACGGGCGTGCGCTGGGCCTTCGCCCCCTGCATCGCGGTGCCGCGGGACGAGCGCTGGGGGCGCACCTACGAAGGGTTCGGCGAGACGGCCGAGTTGGCCACCCTGTTCGGGCCCGCAGTCGTACGCGGCTTGCAGGGGCAAAAGCTGGGCGCGCCCGACTCGATTCTCGCGTGCGCCAAGCACTTCGTTGGCGACGGAGCCACCGACAAGGGCATCGACCAGGGCGATGCCAAGATCTCGGAAGAGGAGCTGCGTTCCATCCACCTGCCGGGCTACGCGGCGGCAGTCAAGGCCGGGGTGGGCAGCGTGATGGTGTCGTACAGCAGCTGGAACGGCCAGCGCCTGCACGGGCAGAAGTACCTGATCACCGACGTGCTCAAGGGCGAGCTGGGGTTCGAGGGGTTCGTGGTCTCCGACTGGGAGGGCATCGAGCAGATGAGCACCAGCTTCGCCGAGAACGTGGAGAACGCGATCAACGCCGGTATCGACATGGCCATGACTTCCAAGAGCTACCGGTCTTTCATCCGCACTCTCAAGCGGCACATCAACGCCGGTCGCATCCCCGTGGCGCGCGTCGACGATGCGGTTCGCCGCATCCTGCGCGTGAAGGCGGCGGCCGGTCTTTGGGAGCACCCGATGGCCAACCGAAGGCTGGCCGCCGAGTTCGGCTCGCCCGAGCACCGAGTGGTCGCGCGTGATGCCGTCCGCCAGAGCATGGTGCTGCTCAAGAACGACAAGGGTGTGCTGCCCCTTGGCAAGACCGCCAAGGTCAGCGTGACCGGTTCGAAGGCCAAGGACATGGGCTCGCAGTGCGGTGGTTGGACAATGGGCTGGCAGGGCAGGACCGGACCGGTCACGCCGGGCACCACCATCCAGCGAGCCATCGAGCATGCCGTTGCGGCGGGTGGCGCAGTGACCAGCGCGCGCGACGCGGATGTCGTGGTCGTGGTGGTCGGCGAGACGCCCTACGCGGAGGGCTCGGGCGACAACAGGAATCCCACCTTGTCCGGCTCCGATCGCGGGGCCATCGAGAGCGCCCGCGAATCTGGCAAGCCCGTGGTCACGGTGCTCGTCACCGGCCGGCCGCTCGTCATCCAAGATTGGCTGTCGCTCACCGACGCGCTGGTCGTGGCCTGGCTGCCCGGCACCGAGGGCTCCGGCGTGGCCGACGTGCTGTTCGGCGACTACAAGCCCACGGGCAAGCTGCCGCATTCCTGGCCACGCTCGGTCGAGCAGATCCCGATCAACCAGGGCGACGCGAGCTACGACCCGCTCTTCCCGTACGGCTTCGGACTGAGCTACTGATCTCGCCCTGCGGAACGAGCGCGGGGCATTGGCGGATCGCCCCTACCCACCACCTGAACATTCGGATAGGCTTGCCGTCATGTCGGGAGTGGGAATCGTCCTTGTCGCCGTGGCCGCTCTGGTCGCGGGCGCGCTCTTGGGCTGGCTGCTGTCCACGGCGCGCGAGCGGGCGCGCGGCGAGGCCAGGTTGCGCGAGATCGAGGGTACGGCGCGCGCGGGCCAGGCCACGGCCGAAGAGCTGCGCCGCTCGCTGGGCGTGGCCGAGGATCGGGCGGCAAGCCTGGCGACCGATCTCGGCGAGGCGCAGAAGGCGCGGACCATCGCCGAAACCCGAAACGCGGAGCTGCGCCGCTGGCTCGACGAGCAGAAGGCCCTGCTCGACAGCGCCGAGGCCAAGCTCTGCGACACCTTTCGCGCCCTGGCGGCGCAGGCCCTGGCCGCCAACAACGAAGGCTTCCTCACGCTGGCTACCGAAAAACTGGGCGCGGCCCGGCAGGAGACCGACGCCGCGTTGGCGGCGCGGCAGACCGCCATCGACGGTATGCTCAAGCCCGTCAAGGAGTCGCTGGACCGTGTGGACGCCAAGATGGCGGAAATCGAGCGCGAGCGCGGGCAGGCCTACGGGCGGTTGACCGAGCTCCTGCGCAGCCTGGGCGAATCCCAGAGCAAGCTGTCGTCCGAAACCGGCAACCTGGTGCGCGCCCTGCGCGCCCCGGCGACGCGCGGCCGCTGGGGCGAGATCCAGCTCAAACGTGTGGTGGAGCTGGCCGGCATGCTGGAGCACTGCGACTTCGTCCAGCAGGAAACCCTTTCCGGCGAGGACGGCCGGCTGCGGCCCGACATGATCGTCAAGCTGGCGGGCGGGCGCGAGATCGTGGTCGACGCCAAGGTGCCGCTCGAGGCGTATCTCGGCGCGATCGAGGCGGACACCGACGAGGCCCGCCAGGCCCATCTGGCGAGGCACGCCGAGCAGGTGCGGGCCCACGTCCTCAAGCTGTCCGCCAAGAGCTACTGGTCCGAGTTGCCCGGTACGCCGGAGTTCGTGCTCATGTTCTTGCCCAGCGAGGCCATGTACGGCGCGGCTCTGCAAGAGCAGCCTGCGCTGCTCGAGGAGGGGGTGGCCAGGAAGGTGCTCGTGGCGACACCGATGACCCTGATCGCGCTCTTGCGGGCGGCGCACTACGGGTGGCACGAAGAGCGGCTGGCCAAGAGCGCGCAGGAAATCAGCGAGCAGGGGCGCGAGCTGCACGTGCGCCTGGCGAGCCTGTTCGAGCATTGGGTGAAGTTGGGCTCGGCTCTCGGCAAGGCGACGGACAGCTACAACCAGGCGGTGGGCGCCCTTGAGCGCAGGGTGCGGCCGGCCATTCGCAAGCTGGAGGATCTGGGGGCGCGCAGCGAGAAGGAACCCGCCGTTCTGGAGGAGATCGCAACGCGACCTCGCGTCCTGCTTCCCGAGGAAACGGCCCCGCCGGCACTGCCACCCGAAGGGGAGTGACCCGGCTCTGAGAAGGACTGGAAACGACTGGGCGTTGCGTTGGGAGGGCGTCTGGCAAGTCGACGTGGCAAGTCGACGTGCATCGAAAAGGAGGATCTCCGCATGATGCTATCGAAGACCGATCGAGTTGGCGTGGCGATGGGCGCAGACGGTTGCCGGCAAACGCCTGGCCGACGCTGCGGAACATGTCGGGCCCGCTGTGCGCTTCCTCGGCCGCGCTGACGAGCGAGTCCGACAGGGCTGGGCGCAGATCCTTGCGGGCCACCAGCTCGACCGTGGGGCCGAACAGGGGCACGGGGCGCGGCGGTTACGCTGGCGGGCGGTTCTACCCGGATTCGGCGAGAGCGCGGCGCAGCGCCGCCTCGGTGCCCGCATCGAACGCGACCAGTAGCACGCGCCCGACGGCCGGGCAAGCTGGCAAGGTCTGTCGGATCGCCCGCACGGCAATGGCCGCGGCACGTTCGACGGGAAAGCGGTAGACGCCGCAACTGATGGCCGGGAACGCCACGGACGCCAGTCCATGCTTCTGCGCGAGACGCAGCGAGGTCGCATAGCATGAGGCGAGCAAGGCGTCCTCGTCGTGCCTGCCGCCGTGCCACACGGGCCCCACGGTGTGGATCACGAAGCGTGCGGGCAAGTCGTAGCCGCCGGTGATTTTGGCGTCGCCCGTGGCGCACCCGCCGAGGGTACGGCATTCGGCGAGCAGATCCGGACCTGCGGCCCGGTGGATGGCCCCATCGACGCCGCCGCCGCCGAGCAATGTCTGGTTGGCGGCGTTGACGATGACGTCGACCGCGAGCTTGGTGATGTCGGCGCGGACGATTTCGATCGCGGCCTGGCGAGATGGTTTGGTCACGGGAGGATTCTAGCCCTCATCGAGCACCTCGGTGGCGCCGGAGACCGTGCTCTCGGCCAGGAGGCGCTGGGCGAAGTGTCGCGCCTCGTCGAGGTGGGTGGCGAAGATGGCTTCCTGCACGCGCGGCAGGTAGCGCGCGCTCATGCTGAACTTGCGCACGCCGATGCCAAGCAGAAAACGCACGAAGCGCGGGTCGTGCGCCATGTCCCCGCAGACCGAGACGTCGCGTCCGTGGCGTAGCGCCGCCGTGACGGCGCGACGCAGGCCGCGCAGCACGGCGGGGTGTTGCGGAATGTACAGATCGGCGACGTGCACGTTGGTGCGATCCACGGCCAACATGTACTGGACGAAGTCGTTGGTGCCGATGGAGAAGAACTCGGCGCGCTCGGCCAGCTCGTCCATGGTCTCGAGCACCGACGGGACCTCTAGCATCATGCCGAGCTGCACGTGCTCGCAGGCGAGCAGGCCTTCGTGGCGCAGGTCGGCCCGGCACTCCGCCACCGCGTTGGCGGCGCTGGCCAGTTCGTCGGGGGACGAAATCATCGGGAACATGATGCGTACCTGCGTGTCGTGGGCGGCGCGCAGGATGGCGCGCACCTGCTGCAGGAAGATGTCGCGGTGGCGCAGCGCGAAGCGAATCGAGCGCAGCCCGAGGAACGGATTGGCCTCGGTGCCGTAGTCGAAGTACGACAGAACCTTGTCGCCGCCCGCGTCGAGGGTGCGGAAAGTGATCTCGCGGCCGGGCATGCCTTCCACCAAGCGACGATAGATGCGCAGCTGCTCCTCCTCGCTGGGGAGGTCGTTGCGGATCATGAAGGGGAATTCGGTGCGATAGAGGCCGATACCCTCGGCCTTGTACGAGCGCGCGACCTCGACGTCCGCGAGCAGATTGATGTTGGCCAGCAGGTGGACACGCGTGCCGTCCGCGGTGTGGGTTGACTCGCGCATGCGCTCGGCCAGGTGTGGGGCCGAGCGGCGGGCCTCGTCCTGCTCGCGGTAGCGTCGTTCGACGTCCTCGGAGGGCGCCACCACCAGGTTGCCCTGATGGGCATCGAGCACCAGGCGCGTGCCCTCGGGGATTTGCAGCAGGTGGGGCTCGTCCACGAAAAGCAGCGGCAAGTCGAGCGAGCGGGCCAGCACCGCGACGTGCGAGGTCACGCCCCCGGACAAGAGCACGATGCCGCCGGCTTTCTCCAGCCCGAGCTTGAGGACATCGGAGGGCAGAAGCTCGGCGGCGATGGCGATGCGCCCCTCGCGACGCGAGTCGACGTCGCGATGGCCCGTCAGGTTGGCGAGCAGCCGCCGGCCCACGTCCAGGACGTCGTAGCGCTTCTCGCGCATGTATGCGTTGTCCATGCGGTCGAAGAGCTCGACGTAGTTGAGAATGACCCGATACGCGGCTTCGGCGGGGGCGGTGCCCGCGGCGATCTGCTCTTCCATGGCGCCCAGCCAGCTCTGATCGCGCAACATGAGGAGTTGCGCCGAGAAGATCACGGCGGTGACGTCGGACAGTCTCTCTCCCGCCAGCTTCTCGAGGTTCTCGATCTGCTTCTCTGTGGCGCGCACGGCGCGGCGGAAGTCCGGCAGGTCCAGGGGAGCGCTGCCCAGCAGCGCGCGGATCTCGGCCAGCGACGGTTGGCGGATGAGCACCGCCTCGCCCACCGCGTAGCCCTCGGCGCCAATCTGGCCGCGCACCAAGCGCGGCTCGGGCAGAGCGCTCGTCTGTGTGGCGGTGGCCGGCTTGCGCTCAAGGGTGAGCAGCAGGCGGGCCATCTCGATGGTGGTCGCCAGTTGCATGGTAATGGCGCGGAAGACCTGGACATCCTCGGCCGAGAAGTGATCGGGCTGCTTGCTCTGCAGGGTCATGGCGCCGACGGGACGGCGGCCGCGGAGAATGGGCAGAGCGAGGAAGGAGCGGTAGCCCTCCACGCCGATGCCCGGGAAGTAGCGGTAGTTGGGATGTGCCGGCGCGTCGGCCTCGCGGACTGGCCGGCGTTCGGAGAAGGCAAGACCCGTCAGTCCCTCGCCCGGCCGCAAGCGAACGTAGCCGACCGAGCTCGGCAGAAGGCCGTGCGTGGCCCGCAGCACCAGTTCCTGGCCGGCATCGTCGAACAGGTACACCGAGCAGACGTCGGCCTGCATGTGCCCAGCCACGGTGTCGACGATCTTCTGCAGCATGGCGCCGAGATCGGACGCGTCCGTGATGATGGCAGACAACTCCCCGATGTCGCAGATGAGCTTGGCGTGGTCCCGGTTGATGATGGCCATCGGTGCTAGGAGGGCGGCAGGTGGTCGCGCACGCCGAGTTTGCTGCGACTGCGCGCCGAAAGCCAGATCTTGGCCGCAGTCCTCCGTCGAGTTGGCACCCGGTCACACGGTCAGTTGCCTTGCTGCGTAGGCCGCGGGGCTGCTGGTTCGCAGGGCCGACCGGTACGGAGGCCGGAACCGGATCCTACGGACCAACATCCCCGTAGGAGTCATCGGCGGCCTCGATACGTCGCGGTCCTCGGCGGACTCCACCGCCATCGAGGGAGGCAACTCCATGGCATCGCCTCGGCCGAAGTCAACCTCGTCTGCCGTGTCTGCGGTCTGGTGGCCCTGGGTGCCCTCGGGCGCGATCAAGCTCGGGCAGCAGTCCTCTGGCACCACCCTCGCGCACCGGCCCGCGCCCGCTATCGCAAGGCCGCTCGAACGTCGGCGGTGTTTTCCCGGACATGACCGGACTCGAAGCCTGTCGGGAGAGCCCACACGCGCCGCGGCACTTCTGGTCGCCGGAATCCATTGCACAATCGTTGCGCCCGCGACAGTAAGTCATGACCCCCAACCGTCTGTCGCTTTCCCCATGATGTGTGTGTTCGGCGGCCCCAAGTGCCGCAATCGTCGACGGATGCCAGGCGGATCTGCCGCCGTCCCCATTGACCGGGCAGTCGCCACGACATCCTCGCAACGCAACAGGCCATCCAGAACCCAGAGGTCGTGTCATGATCGAAACGAACCGGAACTCTCAGCGTAGCCCGCTTGCCGCCATCTCGACATTGGCGCTGCTCTGTTGTGCCGCGGCGCCCCTCCCAGCGCTGGCCCAGAGCTCCGTGGAGAAGCTGCAGGAGTTCCCCCTCGATCAAGTCCAGATCACGGATCAATACCAGAAGAACCTCTTCGCCAGGGAAATAACCTACCTCAACACGACTCTCGACGCGGATCGGCTTCTGAACGGTTTCAAGGCGGTGTCTCAGGGGACGAACCCGGCGAACCTCTATGGCGGCTGGGAGAACTCGCTCATTCGCGGACACACCATGGGGCACTGGCTGTCCGCAATGGCGCGCGCCTATCAGCAAACCAAGGGCAACGACGACGCCTCGAACGGTCAGATCAAGACCAAGCTCGACCACGTGATCTCGATGCTCAAGTCCTATCAGCTATCCAATGGCTTCCTGTTCGCAACGCCCGTAGACCAGTTCGGCGCCCCAGAGGGACAAAACGTCAGCTCTTGGGTTCCCTGGTACACGATGCACAAGATCCTCGCCGGTTTGGTGGACGTGGCCAAATACGAGGGGAGTGCCGACGCTCTGGCGGTCGCGAGCAAGTTGGGAGACTGGATCTACAGCCGAGCGAACGGGTGGGATTCGGGCACCCGATCGAGGGTGCTCGGCATGGAGTACGGCGGCATGAACGACGCCCTGTACGAGCTGTACAAGCTCACGAACAGCGCCAACCACTTGACGGCTGCTCACATCTTCGACGAGACCAACTTGTTCACGACCACGGCCGCGGGCAACGATACCCTGAATGGCAAGCACGCCAACACGACGATTCCGAAGTTCATCGGCGCCCTGAATCGCTATCGAACCTTGGGCTCGGGCGAGCAATCCTACTTCACGGCGGCCGACCAGTTCCTGAGCATCGTGCTGAAGAATCACACCTACATAACGGGTGGCAATAGCCAAGATGAGCATTTTCACACGGCCGGACAACTGGACCGATACCGCGACAACGTCAACAACGAAACCTGCAACTCCTACAACATGTCGAAGCTTGCGCGCGACCTCTTCATAACCACTGCCGACGTCAAGTACGCGGACTTCTACGAGAGAGTCCACATCAACGAGATCCTCTCGTCCATCAATCCCGACTCGGGAATGACCACCTACTTCAAAGCCATGGGGACGGGGTATTTCAAGGTGTTCAGCTCTCCGACGGACCACTTCTGGTGCTGCACCGGCACGGGCATGGAGAACTTCACCCGGCTCAACGACAGCATCTACTTCCACGATGCCAAGGACCTCTGGGTGACGTACTACGTCAGCTCGACATTGAATTGGAAGGACCGCGGGCTGGCGCTGACGCAGACAACGGATCTTCCTCTGACCAACAAGGTGAGCTTCGCGATTACCGCGGCCCCGACCGACGCGGTGAACCTGAAGTTCAGGAAGCCCTACTGGGTCTCGCCCTGTGAGGTCGCGGTTTCGGTCAACGGTCAGGCGGTCACTCCGGTCGAATCCAACGGCTTCCTCGGTCTGGGCCAGGTGTGGAAGGCGGGAGACGAGGTGGAGATCGCGTTCCCGCTTTTCGTGCAGGTGTCGAGACTCCAGGACAACCAGAACTCGGTGGCCTTCACGTACGGGCCGATCGTTCTCTCCGCGGGGCTGGGCAACGCCAGCATGACCACGACGTCGCACGGCGTGCAGGTGCTCAAGGCGACCAAGCCCTCGGGCCTGCAGGAGACCATCGCCATCGACAGCGGCACCACCATCAATGGATGGCTCGCCAACATCCAGAGCAATCTGGTTCAGACCCCGGGGAAGCTCGAGTTCAATCTTAAGAACACGGATTCGGACGGCAAGCTCGTGTTTGTTCCCCACTACCTACGCTACAAAGACAGGTACGGCATCTACTGGCT
The DNA here is from genome assembly GCA_016935975.1 of Deltaproteobacteria bacterium. Lineage (GTDB taxonomy): Bacteria > Myxococcota_A > Polyangia > Fen-1088 > Fen-1088 > Fen-1118. Next base: position 3,334 of record JAFGPX010000113.1, on the reverse strand, counting down.
TCTGTCCGGCGCTGCGGGCGGGACTGCTACTCCCAATGTCGTCTGCCCGACGGTGGGGACGGGCGGAGCGGGTGGCTCCGGCGGGTCCGGCGGCACGACAGGTGGCGCTGGCGGCAGCGGCGGTACCGCCGGCACGGGCGGTCGCGGCGGGGGCGGCGGCGCGACTTCGTCTGGCGGGAGGACCACGAGCCAGGGCGGCAGCGGCGGCGCGACCGGCGCGGGTGGCGGGAGCGGCGGTACGCCGGCTACCGGCGGAACGACTGGCAGCGGTGGCGCCAGCGGCGGCGCGTCCGGCTCGGGCGTGGGCGGTAGTGGCGGCGCTCGCACCGGGAGTGGTGGAGCCGCGGGCGGCACCAGCGGAAGTGGTGGCACGGTGGGAGCGAGCGGTGGTGGGAGCGGTGGCGCCAGCAGCGGCGCCGGTGGAGTTACAGGCGGCGCTGGCGGCGCCTCTGCGGGTAGTGGCGGTAGCTCGATCGGATCCGGAGGCTCCCCCTCAAAGAACGCCGGCGGGAGCTCGACGGGGTGTTCCTGCGAGCTTGGACGGTCCGCAGCCGGCCCCGCGGCGCTGGGATGGCTGTCCGTCTTCGGGCTCCTGCTCGGGTACCGGCGGCTGCGTCGACGGCGGAGTTGACCGAGTCGCGGGTGAGTGGCTTGCCGGCCTCGGCGTGACGGCGACGTTGGCGGGCGGTGCGGGAGGTCTCTTCGCGATCGCCGGCGGCGTCGAGTTGTTCCTGGAGGGGGCGCCTTTCTTCTTCGACGTAGCCGGGCTTGCGCTGCAGTTGGTCGTTGCTCGCGGCGGCGATCACGGAATGGCGGGCTGCGGCGTCACGGGCACCAGCGCGGGCTACCGTGTCGTCCCAGGCTCGCCTTCCCAAGTTCCATGCCTTCGCGAATCCGTGGGAAGTGCTAGAATAAGAACCCGCCGAGATCCGGAAGAGTGGACTCGGGCGAGTTGAGACCATGAGTTGAGACGATCATGTGTAGCCCACGTCAATCTCGCGGGTTGATCGGTGTCATCACCGCCTGTCTTGCCGTAGGGGACATGTCCGGATGCACCAAATCCGAGCCCGTTGGGGGCGAGGGTGGCAGCGGAGGGGCGTCGACCGGTGGGGCAACCATAGGGGGCGGAGCCGGCGGCGGCAGCGGCGTCACGGGCTCCGGCGGCGCTACAGGGTCGGGCGGTGCCAAGGGTTCGGGGGGCGTCGCGGGCTCTGGCGGCGTTACAGGGTCTGGCGGCGTTGCGGAGTCGGGTGGCGTTACGGGGTCGGGTGGTGCTACGGGCTCTGGCGGCGCCAAAGGGTCTGGCGGCGCCAAAGGGTCTGGCGGCGGTACGGGGGCGGGCGGCATCGCGGGCTCCGGCGGGGTGCCGCGTTCTGGCGGCGCACCAGGAACCGGTGGCACCACAGGGATCGGCGGCGCGAGTAGCAGCGGCCGTATCACCGGCACAGGCGGCGTCAACGGTCGCGGCGGCGGCAGTGGCGGCAAGACCGCAGCGGGTGGCGTCACGGGCTCGGGCGGCGCACCTGGCACGGGCGGTGCCACGGGGCGGGGTGGCGGCGGCGGCAACACCGGGACGGGTGGCACAGCGAGCACTTGCCCGCCGGCCACTCCGTTGACCGGTGGCAAGCAGTACTGCTCGAACGGCAAGGGCAACGCAGGCGGCGGCTACTCCTATGAGCTCTGGGCGAGTGGCAGTGGGTCGGGATGCATGACCGTCCACGGAGTCGACGCGAATTTCAGCGCGACCTGGACCGATGTTGAGGATTTCCTGGCCCGTGTGGGTTTGCAGTTCGACCAGACCAAGACTCCCGCCCAAATAGGGTACATCTCGTCGGACTTCGCGGAGACAAAGACGGGCAACAGCGGTTTGGTATACATCGGAATTTATGGGTGGACGGTCGACCCCCTGCGCGAGTACTACATCCTCGACGACTGGGGGAGCACGAAGCCTGCTGGTACTGCGTCCGACGGGACACCTCGTACCCATGTGGGCACGATTACCGTGGACGGAGACACCTACGACGTCTGGAAGCACACGCGAACCAACAAACCCGCCATTACCGGCGACAACAAGACCTTCGACCAGTATTTCAGTGTCCGGCAGACGGCTCGCCAGTGCGGGCACATCTCCATCTCCGAGCATTTCTCAAAGTGGGTCGATCTGGGCCTGCAGCTCGGGAATCTGGTAGAGGCCATGCTCCTTGTCGAGGCACAGGACAGTACCGGAACCATTGCCTTCACGACCGCCACCGTCGTGGTCGAATGAGCCGTTGTCCTTCGTACGATCCGTTCTGGCTGTCTCATGGGAGCTCGACATGCATCGTCGTCGCCGCATTCTCGCATCGCGACAACGCAGGTCTGTCGAACGATCATGGCGACGATGCGCTGCAACCCAATGGGCAGCACTACAGCCCAATTTGGCCCTTGAGCCGGCCTCCCAGGTTGCCTGTCCATGCGAACACGTGGGGAAAGATAGTGACGGATCTCCGCAGATCATCGAATCTCATCGAATCCGCACCGCAGGATACCGAACCTCCTGAGTCGCGATGCGGCGATGTCAAGACGGCCTCAGAATAGGCGCCGAGCGGATGACAAGAATCGCCCCCAACGACAATACCTCGAAGTTGCCCGGAAGCTGTCAGATCTACCGAGAAGCGATGGAAGTGCCCAAAATCACGTGGCGTAGACGCGACGGCCGAGCCCCTCACCATAAGAGCAGTACCCTATTCGGAAGGAGACGTTCGATGAAGCTCCAGAGCATTGTCTTTGCGATGGCCATCCCATTCGGAATGATTCTCGGGTCATGCGGCGGAGGGGCCTCGGGGACCTCGCCGGGAAGCGGCGGGAGCACGCCGCCCCAGTCTGGGGGGACTTCCGGCAGCGGGGGCGTGACTGCCTCGGGCGGAAGCTCCAGAGCCGGGGGAGTGACTGGCTCGGGCGGAAGCTCTGGCAGCGGCGGCACTAGGGCCCAAGGTGGGAGCACCAGCAGCGGGGGAACCAGGGCTTCGGGCGGAAGCTCCGGCAGCGGGGGAGGGGGAGGATCCTGTGAGAACGTAACGCCTTGCGGTGGCGACGTGCTCGGAACCTGGAACGTGACGTCATCGTGTCTGAAGGTGTCTGGTCAGTTCGACCCGAGCGCGAAGGTGGGTTTGGCTTGCACCACCGGGACGGTGACGGGCTCCCTGGATGTGACCGGGAAGTGGACCGCCAAGTCCGGTGGGACCTACACGGACGAGACGGTCACGAAGGGCGAGTACCTGTTCACGTTGCCGCCCGTATGCAAGGAGCTATCGGGGACCACCGTCAACTGCGAGGGTATTGGTCGCGTTCTCGG
>JAFGPX010000112.1 GCA_016935975.1 Deltaproteobacteria bacterium | reverse complement strand
GTCGCAAACCTGGCCGGCGGCGCAGTCGGTGCCGCAGTGGAGGGTGCCGCCGCACCCGTCGCCGATGTCGCCGCAGTAGTTGAATGGGGTGCCGTTGTCGCATGTGGTGCGCCGCTGGCAGGTGGCGTCGCCGACGCACAGGTTGCCGAGGCACGTCCAGCCGGCCGGGCAGGGCTGCGGGCATTCGAGGAGCCCGCCGCATCCGTCGCCGAGCGTGCCGCAGTATTGGCCGCCCGGGGGATTGCAGGTGAGCTTCGTGCAGACCGTGGGCACGCACTGGTGGTTCGTGCAGGTCTCTCCGGCGGCGCAGGTCTCGCAATCGAGGCTGCCGCCACAGCCATCGCCGATCACGCCGCAGTATTTGCCCACGCCCGTGCCGCAAGTCACCGGGGTGCAGGAGGGGCCACCCTTGCACAGATGATCCTGACAAGTCCAGCCGGGTGTCGTGCAGTCTCCGCAGGTGAGCGAGCCGCCGCAGCCGTCGCCGAGCAGGCCGCCGCAGTACTGCCCGCCCGTAGGATTGCAGGTGGTGGGGACACAGGCCGCCGGCACGCACAAGCTGTTGGCGCAGACCTGGTCGGCGGCGCAGCCGCCGCAGTCGATCGCGTGGCCGCAGCCGTCCCCGATGGTGCCGCAGTACTTGCCCGTTTTGGTTTCGCAAGTCTGGGCGACGCAAGTGGCAGGATTGCCGACACACAAGCCGTGGTCGCACAGCCAATCCCCCGGGCAGGGACCGCAGGAGAGCCGGCCGCCCAGGCCGTCGCCGATCTCACCGCAGTACTGCCCGCCGGCGGACTGGCACGAGATGATTGGGCCGGCGTCGTAGCCGGTGCCGCCGACGCACACGCCGCCCATGCAGGACAGCCCGTCGGGACATTCGCCGCAGTCGAGCTTGCCATTGCAGCGATCATCGATGACGCCGCAGTAGCGGCCACTGCCAAACTCGCAGCTCACGATGGGATAGCAGTACCCGCCGTCGATGACGAGTAGTGTGACACCACCGTCGGGGAGGACGAGCACCGGGCCCGGCCCGGGCGCGTCGCGGAGTCCGCCGTCGGCTTCATTCCTGCCGGTTCCGACAGAGCCGGGGTCTCCGCAGGCCGCGGCGAGCAGCAGCCCCCCGAGGAGCGGAGGCGACATTGCGGCCAGAAGGGAGAAGTGATGGCGTGGTCTCTCGCTTGGCATGGGCCCTCCTGCGCCCGGAACTCTCGAATTTCCGGGCACCAATCAAGTGTATTACAGAACACCTAGGGAGGGGATCGATTTTATAGACGCATCGCATTTCCATGACGCGTAGGGTTGCTTTTCCGCCTTGTTGGCTGCTTCGTCGATTTCAAGGGATCCTCACGTAGCCACAGCGAGGTTTTCGTGGAGTAGGGGCTAGGGAAACCAGGCCAAACGCGGGGTTGCAGGATTCCGTTGTAGGTTGCCTGCCTGGGCTCACGTATGCTTGCCGCCAGCCCGCATCCCTCTGCCTCGTGGCTCCCCGCGGGTTCAGCAATGCCGCGTTCGAGCCCACGCCGATGACCCCGTCTCTGACCAGCGTCCTCACCAAGACGGGACACCTCTTCGCAGACAAGCGCGAGAGTCATCCTTGTTTCGGCGTCACGGTGTCCCTGCTCTTCTGCCTGGCCCTGTCGATCGTGCACCACCACCACGAGTTCTGGCGCGACGAGATCCATTGTTGGTCGCTTGCCCGCAACAGCGACGGGCTGTGGGAGTTGCTCACGGGCCACCGCCGTTACGACGGCCATCCCTTTCTCTGGTACTACGTCCTCCACCTGGCGTCCCGTATCTCGCGCTCCGAGGTGGTTCTGCACCTCGTGACCATCGTCGTTGCCACGTCGTCGGCGTACCTGTGGGTCAGGCACTCGGGTCTGCCTCGCATCCTCCGCCTGCTGCTGCTCGGCAGCTACTGCTTCTTCTTCGAGTACGGCGTCATCTCGCGTTCGTACGCGCTGGGGATCCTGCTCGGCTTCCTCTTCTGCTGGCTCTACGACCCGCGCGACCGGCGCATCGGGCGGCTTTTTCCCGTTCTTTTCCTGCTCTCGTTCACCAGCTTCTACGGGGCCGTGCTCGCCTTTTCTCTCGGCGTCTTCCTGCTGTGGCAGAGCATCGCCAAGCTCGCGTCGGGTCAGCTCCCACGATGGCAACGCAGAGCCCTCCATCGACAGTGGTCCCTGGGGCTGGGACTCGCCGGTTTCGCCCTCTACCTCCACCTCGTGACATCGTTGCTCCCGGCCGATTCCTGGTTCGGTCCGATCTCGGGGGCCAGTATCCTCTCGGCCGACGGGTTCCCCCACCAGTTCTGGGCGGGTCTTCTGCCCTGGCAGATACCGGCGCGTCGGGACGGCTCCTGGATCGTATCCGGCTTCCTCGGCTACGGTGACCCGTTCGTCAAAGAGTACTTGCCGGTGTTTGCCGGCGCCTTCCTGTCGTTGTGGCTCTGGAGCCTGCGCCGGGTTCCCGCCGCCGTCGTGACCTTGTTCGTGGGTCTGGTGTGCATGGCGTTTTCCCAGGCCTACCAATACGGAGGATACTTGCGCCACTGGGCGCACGCCTTCGTGCTGCTCGTACTGCTGGTCTGGCTGCACGCCAAGCACAGCAAGCGCCCTGCCGTGCTTCTTCCCGTGCTTCTCGGCGCGACCCTGCTCGTGCAAGGGGTCACCTGTGTACGCGCGGTCGAGGCCGAGGTCGAGTTCCCGTTCTCGAGCGGTAAGGAGGCGGCGGACTTCCTGCGCGACCACGGACTGGCCGACGAGACGATTCTGGCCACGGCCGACCATCCGGCCTCCACGGTGGCCGGCTACCTGGACCGCCACTTCCTTTTCGTCGAGAGCCGCACCGAAGCCCAAACCGTCGTGTACCACAGTCGCCGCTGTGAGGATCCGTCCGTGCCCCAGATCCTGACCCTGGCGAAGGAGATCATCCGCATCCGAGGCAAGCCGGTACTCCTGGTTGTGAACCGCGACATGGACGGCCAGAACGTGCCGGGCGTCCGGTACGAGTTGCTCTTCGAGACCAAGCCCGCGTTGCGCGGCGACGAGGGATTCCAGATCCATCGTGTGAGATCGACGGATTAGCCGGGGCGCCCGGGCGTCGCTGTGCTTGGCCAGTCGTTTTTTTCTGCGCAACCCGAGGTCGAGAACGCCGGTTGCGCGAAGCCGCTTGCGCGGCAGCACGCGCGCCGGAATCGACCCGGTGACGCCGGCGAATCCGTACGGTCGGGGAAACGGAGAGTAGGCGGAAGGGGGCTGCCGTCGAGCCATTTCGTCGCGCAATCCGGAGGGCAGCCACGGGCACGAGCCGACGGAGGTCGGGATGTCGCACTCGCCCGCAAGTGGTTCCCGCCGTCTTGGAGAAGCAACACCTGGCTCGCCCGATGCCGCAGGCGGCCCGAGAGGCGCGAGGCGCGGAGACTGGGTGAACTGAGAGACGCGGACTGGTCGGGGACGTCGTGGGGTACACTATGGCTCGTGCCAAGGACCCGGCCATACCGCTTCCTCGCGCCCCCCCGGGCTCACCCCGCGGCTGCGCACGCGAGCGCCACGCCAGGCCTCCGGCACGAGCTGCACGGGTTCTCGGACACGGGGACACTCGATGCGAAGGATCTGGGCGCCAGGCTTCGGTCTGGCCCTCGCCCCGAAATCCCGTCCGGGACGACATTCTCGCGCATCGTTCTTCTGGCCTGGTCAGGCCTACTCGCCACCGTGGTCGGTTGCTCGCGCGCGGCCCTCGACGCCATCGCACCCCCGGAGGGCGTGGTCTGTCCTTCGTCGGTGCTACCTGCGGGGGACACGAATCAGACGGTCGAGGTCGACGGCGACACGCGCAGCTACGTGCTGCACGTCCCGTCCACCTACGACGGCAGCAAGCCTGTCCCGCTGGTCCTGGATTTCCATGCCCTGCCCAGCACGGGAGCGCGCGAGCGCGCAACCTCCCCCTATCCTGCGCAGACCGATCCCGAGGGCGCGATCATGGCCTTTCCCGACGGCTTGCCGGGACCCTCGGGCACGGCATGGAACGTGGGGCCTTGCTGCGTGCCCGACGTCGACGACGTGGCCTTCGCCAGGGCAGTGGTGGCGGACGTACGCAACCTGGCGTGCGTGGATCCGCGACGCGTCTATGCCGTCGGGCCCTCGATGGGCGGCGGCATGGCCTACTACGTTGCTTGCCATGCGGCGGACGTGTTCGCGGCCATCGCGCCTTGGGCCTTCGACCTCCTGGAGGAGAACGTCACCGACTGCAAGCCGACACGGCCGATCACCGTAGTCTCGTTTCGCGGCGCCGCGGATACGTTCGTGCCCTTCGGCGGCGGAACCCCCGCCACACCCGTCGTGCCGAGCATGGCGGTCACCTTTCTCGGCGCGCAAGCCACCTTCGAGAAATGGGCGGAGCTCGACCGCTGCACCGACCCGCCGTCGGCGGAGGACAGCAACGGGTGCGTCGCGCATTCCTCTTGCCAGGGCGGGGTCGAGGTCATCCTGTGCACCAAGGAAGGGGCAGGTCAGGAATACAACAACGCCAGCCTGGGCTGGACGGTGCTCAAGCGCCACACGCTTTGAGCGGGAGACCCGGTGGAAACCAAACCCTCGCGTTGCGTGGCTCTCGTCGCGGTCGGGACCTACCTCTCGCTCCTTTGCGGGGGCTGCCTCTCCAACGAATACGTCATCTCCAAGAGCGAGTTGGCCCGGCTGGCCTACTTGCCGCCGAGCCAGCGCGGAGCGCACGTGCACGTCGTGCAAGAGCTGGGCTCGCGCGACGAGTGGCCGGTCGACAACCGCGACGCCGTGCCGGCGCAGGCGTACGCGGATGAGTTCGTGCTCTACGACCAGCCCGCGGATCTCGCCGCCGCCGAGAACCTGGATGTTTTGTCGCTCCTCGACACGGGTCCGACCGGAACCGCGCACGGCCGCCCCCGCTCTCGCCCGAGTTCCTGGCCGCGGGGCCTGCCGGGGGCACGCGGCGGGAACCCGAACTTCGTCAACGGTTGGGACATCATCGAGGCCAGCAGCCCGAAGGGGGGCGGCAGCCTCGATGATCTCGCCGTCGTTGCCATCGTCGCAGTCGCGGTGGCCGTCCTGGCCGCGGCCGGCCTGGCGGTGACCGAGGGGATCCGCTACGACGGGTTCGTCCAGCTCCATCCCGAGCAGCCTGTCTACCTGAAGGAGCGCGGCGGCGCGCGTCCGGTGCCTCTGGCCGCGCTTGGCCCCGAGGACGTCGTCGCCAGTCAGGAGGCCGTGGTCAGGGACGACGAGGACTGGGGCCTCCGCTTCGCGCACCGGCGGCCCCTCGATCGCCGCGGCTTCGCCTTCAAGGTCGATCTCGGCTCGCTCGAATCGCTGTGCGCGTGCTACTCGGCCGTGGGCTTCGCCTCGAACATCCAGTTCGGCTACTTTCCGCACCATCGCGTCGGGTTGCTCGCCAGCCTGACGCTGGGCGGAGGCACGAGCGCCCTCGAGCACACCTTCCAGCGCCACTCGGCCAGCTTCGAGACGCAGGTCTTCCCCCTCAACTGGTGGCGCTTGGACCTGGGCGGCTTCGGTCACGGCGGCATGCAGGTCGCAAACGACGAATTCGGCGAGCGCGATGGCCCGGCGTTCGGCGGCGGCGTCCTTCTCGAGCTCGCCCTGACCACGCGCCTGGCCCTGACCGGACGCTGGGACTACACCACCGCGCGGACCTCGCCCGAGATCCACGGCTGGGCCGGCACGTCAACGTTCACGGCGGGGCTGGCGATCTACTGACCACCGGCCCCACGCAATCGTGGAAGGTCGCGCCGGCTGCCTGGCGGCTTCGTGCGCGGCAACATCGGGCAATGACAGGCGGGCGGTCGTCGACTACCCTCGTCGTGGACTCGCCGAGGAGGAAGCCCTTGCACAAACGACATTCCCTGTACGTAGTCACCGCCACCTTGGCGGCCGCGTTCTGCTTGGCCCCCAGCGCCGCGCGTGGCGAAGTCCGCGTCTCGCCGCCGGTGGGGGAGCACATGGTCTTCCAGCAGGGCAAGCCAGTGCGGCTTGTCGGGACGGCGTCCCCCGGCGAAGCGATTCGCGCGTCGCTGGCGGGCGGGCGCGGCCCGGCCGCGACCGCGACCACCAAGGCCGACGAAAACGGCCGCTGGTCGCTGGCGCTGCCCGGCCGGCCGGCCGGCGGGCCTTTCGCGCTGACCGTCGCGGGCTCGAACACGCTGACCTATGGCGACCTTTGGAGCGGCGAGGTCTGGGTGGCGGCGGGACAGTCCAACATGGAGCTTCCCGTCGGGCGAGCCTTCGGCGCGGAGCAGGCTGCGGCGGACGGCTGCGGCGGCTTGCGCCTGTTTTCGGTCGCGCACGCGACGGCGATCACCCCGCGCGCCGAGGGGGAAGGCGCGTGGCAGGCCTGCGACCCGGCCACGGCCGCCAGCTTCTCGGCCGTGGCCTACTACTTCGGTCGCGAGATCCAACGCGCGCTCGCCGTTCCCGTCGGTTTGATCCTGTCGTCGTGGGGGGGCACGCCAGCCGAGGCTTGGACGCCCCGTGGCGCCCTGCTCGGCGAGCCTGCCCTGCGCCCGCTGGTCGAGGCATTGGACCAGAGCGTGCGGGATCCGAGCAAACAGAAGCAGCGGGCGCAGCAGCTTGCCGACTGGGAAGCCAAGAGCTACCGCAAGGATCGCGGCAATCGCGGGGAGGCCAGGGGCTTCGCTCGCAAGGGCGGCGGCGGCCCGGGCTGGGCCAAGATGAAGCTTCCACAGACGTGGGAGAGCGCCGGTCTGCCCATCGACGGCGCGGTTTGGTTCCGGCGCGAGGTGAACGTTCCGGAGGATTGGTCCGGCCGCGACCTTCTGCTCTCGCTCGGCCCCCTGGACGACTTCGACGTGACCTACTGGAACGGCGAGCGCGTCGGCGCGACCGGCGCGGATACCCCACAGCACTGGAGGGTGCCTCGGCGCTACCCGGTCCCGGGGCGGCTCGTGCGCCCGGGAAAGAACGCGGTCGCCGTGCGCATCTTCGATCATGCCGGCGACGGCGGCTTCGCCGGCACCGCCCCCGAGCTCAACGTGCGACCCGCGGTACAAGGAGCCACGGCCGCGCCCGCCGCCCCGATTTCGCTGGCGGGCACCTGGTTCTACCAGGTCGAGGCTCGCCTTGGTCCGGCGGCAATCGATTGGGACGCGCGCCCGCGCCTGCTGGGCCCCGACGATCCGGAAAGCCCCACGGTGCTGTGGAACGGCATGGTCGCGCCCCTGGCCGGGCTGCCGGTGGCGGGCGTGATCTGGTACCAGGGCGAAAACAACGTCGGCCGCGCCGAGCAGTACCGCGTTCTGTTTCCGACCCTCATCCGCGCCTGGCGCGCGGCCTGGCACGCGCCCGCCCTGCCGTTTCTGTTCGTGCAGCTTCCCAACTACGCCGTCGCGAGCGCGGCGAAAACCCCAGCGCTCGGCACCGGCGCCTGGGCCGAGCTGCGCGAGGCGCAGACCGCGGCGCTGGGGCAGCCGCGCACCGCCATGGTCGTGACCTTGGACATCGGCGAATCCGGCGACATCCACCCCCGCAACAAACAGGAGGTCGGGCGCCGGCTGGCGCTGGCCGCGGCCCGGCTGGTCTACGGCAAGGAGGTGATCTCCTCGGGGCCGATCTTCGCGTCGGCCGCGCGCGACGGGCATGCCATGCGCGTGCGTTTTTCCTCGGCGGCAGGAGGCTTGCTCACCGGCGACGGCTTGCCGCCCAAGGGGTTCGTGATTGCCGGCCACGACCGGGTGTGGCGCCCGGCCGAGGCCCGCATCGAGGGCGATGGGGTAGTGGTGTGGAGCGCGCAGGTGCTCGCGCCCTTTGCCGTGCGCTACGGCTGGGCCGACGACCCGCCGAACACGCTACGCAACTGGGCCGGCCTGCCGGCCGCGCCGTTTCGCAGCGATCGCTAGGTTGGCGCGATCACCTTCCCGCAAGGGCGTCCAGGATGCCGAAGTACATGGGTTTGGGATCGAGATCCGCGTCGAAAGCGAGCGGGTAGTGAGGCCCGCGGCCGCGCAAGCGGGCCCAGCGCTCGGTGCAGAGCCAGGAGTCGGCGTCGCTGGCTCCCCACAAGGTGATGCCCGTGCACTTGTCGACGTGCAGGCACGCGGCCACGATGTCGTGGGCGATGGCGCGCTGGCGCTGCAGCTTCTCGGGCAGGCTGCCCGGCATCTCGCCGACCGCGATGTCCATCTCGGTGAACTCGACCAGCAGGCCCAGCGCCGCGAAGCGCTCGACGTTCTTCCGGATCTGCTCGGCGGTGGGCCAGTGGCGGGGATCCACGTGCATCTGCATGCCGATGCCGTGGATGGGCACCCCCGCCTGTCTCATGCGGGCGCACAGGCGATAGACGGCGTCGGACTTGGTGTTGCCCTCGCCGGCCTCGATGCCACAGTCGTTGTAGAAGAGCCGTGCCTCCGGATCCGCGGCGTGCGCCAGTCGGAAGGCCTCGTCGAGGTAGGTTTCGCCGAGCCGCAGGAAGGGCGAGTCGCGTAGCTTGCCGTCTTCCGTGATGGCTTCGTTGACCACGTCCCACTGGGCGATGCGGCCGCGCCAGCGGCCGACCAGGGCCTCGATGTGCCGCCGCATCGCCGGGCGCAGCTCGTCGGCCGGCAGGTCCTTTGCCCAGTCCGCGAGCTGCTGGTGCCACACCAAGGTGTGGCCGCGCATGCGCATGCCGTTTTGGGCCGCGAACGCCACCAGCTCGTCGCCGGCGGCGAACGAGAAGGAGGCGGGCTGGGGCTCGGTGGCGCCCCACTTCATCTCGTTTTCGGCGGTCAGCGAATCGAAGTGCGCGGCGACCAGCGAGCGCAGGCGCGCATTCTCGAGGTGGCGGCTCATGAGGGCGGTTCCGATGCGGCGTTTGGCCGTCGCTGCCGTCTGACGCAGAGGCGCGAATCTCGCCTGGCGAACCCCCGCCTTGGCCGCGACCGGCGGGCACGACGTGCCGACGCAGCCGGCGGTCAGAACGGCGCTCACGGCGCCGAGAAGGAGGGCGAGGCGAGGGCCGACCGTGGCGCGGGGGGAGCCTTTGCGGAGGTGGTCGCGAATCACGCGAGCGCTTTATAACCCAAACCGGGCGGGCACACGCGGCTACGCCGGCGCCAGGTACGGCCGGAACTGGCCGCTCGCATGGAGCAGGGCCATGAGATAGAGCATGCCGTCGTAGTAGCGCCAGGTGCCGCGCGGCACTTGGGCGCTCCACAGCTCGTCGACGAAGCGCCAGGCGCGCGCGTCCGTAGCCGCGAGGCTGGCCACGGCGTTGGTGGCGGCCAGGCCGAGCGAGCGCTCGTTGCCGATGGGCTTGCCGTCCAGGTGGTAGCGATTGACGTAGGTCCACAGGCCCTGCCGGTCGAAGAAGGCCTGCAGGCGGTTGCTGCGCTCGATGGCGCGCGGGTCCGCGGCCCACCAGGCATAGTCCACGGCCCAGTTCATGGCGGCTCGCCAGGCGTCGTAGCGGAAACAGCCGCCGCTGGCATCGCCCTTGCGCGGTTTCGGCTGGCCGTCGAACTCGGCGTAGTCGGGCACCAGGCCGGTCACCAGGTGCGCCGCGCGCGCCAACAGGTCGCGACTGGTCTTGGCCGCCGCCGCCCAGAACTCCGACTCGGAAACCGGTCCGACGCGCGACCAGATCTCGTAGAAAGCCGGTAGGTGGTACGAAGGATCCGTGTGCTCGCCGTTGCAGGCGAAGTCCGCCATGTTGGGCGTGAAGCGGACCTGCTTGAGCTCGCGGTTGAAAAGCGAAGTGACGGCGTCGCGGGGGCTGTGGCCGCCCGGGATGGGGATATCGGCACGCAGGCGCATGGCGCGCAGCAGCCGGTCGGCCTCGGCGTGGTAGTCGTAGATGCCTTTGCCGCTGCCCCAGCGCGCATGGGCGAAGTACAAGGCGGTGACGAAATACTCCTCGCCGTCCGGGGCCGGCATGGGATCCACGATTGTGCCGTCCGGCCGTAGCTGCCACGAGAAGTAGTCGTGGATCGGATCCTTGGGATCCGGGTGCGCCATGAAGGTCTTGGCCCAATTCCACAGGGCGTCGAACTCGGCCTTGTGGTCGAGCTGCAGGGCGATCATCATGCCGTAGGACATGCCCTCGGAGCGCACATCGCCGTGGCCGATGTCCATGATGTGGGCGAGCGGCCCGTTGGCGTTCTGGTCTTTCTGGAAATATACGGCCTCGCGCTTGGCATCGCCGTGGAAGAGCTGCGCCCACGCCCTCTCGATCTTGCGTGTCGCCTCGGCCTCCGGGTACCCACGCTCGACGAAGAGGTTGCGCCACTTCCCGGTGAGGACGGCGCCGCGCGTGGGCAGTACGGGCGGCGGCATGAGGTCGCCGGCCCGGACGATCTCGACCCAATCGACATACGCGTCGTTCTCGCCGACGTCGGTGGTCTGGCCCAGCCGCACCTCATGCTCACCTGCGCTGTCCACGTCGGCCAGGAGCGTGAGCACCTGCGGCTGCGGTGAGACGAACCAGCCCGAGGCGCGCGCCTGTCCGTCGACGAACACGGCGACGCCGGCGGGCCGCCCGTCGCTGGAGGAGCCGCGCAAGTCGAATCGCCAGCGGCCGGGGGCCGCGAACTTGAAGCGCACGCTCAGGGCGTCCTGGTTCTGGTAGAGAATGGCGCCGTTCCACCCCGTGGCCGACAACGAGTTGCCACCCTTGCGTTTCATGGCCTCGGCCTCGATGCGCGTGCTGCCCGCGGCGGCACCCTTCGTCACGGTGGGGGAATTTGTGATCTGGCCGGGGGCCAGGCACCCAAGGGTCGCGACCGCGAGGGTTGCGAGGCACGGGCGTTCGCCACGTCGTGCTTGCTGCAGACTCATTTCGTGCCTTCAGGATTGCCGGGTTGCCGTGTGCCCAAGAGTGGAAACACGTTTTCTTGAGCGATGTCAATCGTTTCGCGGCAGTGTGTTGCCGTGTGCCCGGATGGCGCAGCGTGGCCAGCCGCAAGCCACAGGATACCGCCACGCGCGCAAAGGGCCATGCGCGGTTCCCGTGTCTTCGTTCCGAAGCGGCCCGTTCCTCTGGATTCTTGTGGCGCGGTCGTGGGATAGAAGTGCCCGCCGCTCATGGGCATGTTCGTGCTCAAATTGCTCGTCGCTCCTTCCCTGGTCGCAACCGCGACCCTGGTGGCGCGGCGCTTTGGCCCGGTCGTCGGCGGCTGGGTGGTGGGTTTCCCCATCGTGGCGGGCCCCATCCTGCTCTTCTTCGCCATCGAGCAGGGATCCGACTTCGCCGCCGGCGCCGCGCGCTCGACCCTGCTTGGCCTCGTGTCGCTGGCCAGCTTCTCTCTGGCCTACGCCTGGGTGGCCTTGCGGCGACGCTGGGTGGCGAGTCTGCTTCTGGGTTGGTGCGCCTTTGCCCTGCTGACCTGGCTGCTCCGCCATCTGGCGGCGCCGGCCGTCGTGGGGCTGGCCGCGGCGCTTGTCGCCTTGCGCGCGGCGCTCGCCCTGCTGCCCCGCCTGGCGCTCGTGAGGGAGCCGCCCATTCCCGGCTCTTGGGACATCCCCGTGCGCATGCTGGCCACCGCGGCGCTCGTGCTGAGCCTGACCTGGGCGGCCGGCGCGCTCGGTCCCGAGCGAAGCGGCCTGCTCGCGCCGTTTCCCGTGGCCAGCACGGTCCTCGTGGTCTTCGCCCATCACGCCGGCGGCGCGGCCGCAGCGGTGCGCGTGCTGCGCGGCTTGCTCTTGGGGCTGCAGTCGTTCTCGGTGTTCTGTCTTCTGCTATCGCTCCTGCTCGTGCCCACGGGAATCGCTGCGGCGTTCTCGACGGCGCTCGTCGCTTCGGTCGCCGTCCAGGTACTGGTGCTTCGCTTCGCCAAACGGGGCTCGCCATGACGAACCTGCTAGACTTCCGCCAATGCGAGCCGCCCATTGCACGGCCTGCCTCGTGGGGCTTCTCGCCCTGGCCGGTATGCCCCGCCTGGCTTTTGCCCAGGAGGCGACGGCCGAGGACGACGGCGGGGGGTACGGCCGCCGGCACAGCATGCACCTCGGGCTTTCGCTCGGCGCGGGCCGAGGAGCCGGCGGCATGCGCTACGGCGGCGGCGCCGGGTTCGGCTACTTCGTGCTTGCGGGCGTGGCGCCGGGCGCGGACGTCAGCATCAACGGCGGCAGCGACATCCTGACCACGGCGGCCGTGACCGGGACCCTGCGGCTGGTGCCGGTGCGCGCCCACGGCTTCGCGCTCTTCCTCATCGGGCGCGGCGGGCGCCTGTTCATCGCCGACCACGCGGATGCCTGGGCGGCGGGCGGCGGCGCGGGGGTGGTCATCGCCACGGGCGGCAACCTCGGCTTGCAGATCTCGTACGAGATCCTCGGACTGTTCCCCTCGGGCCAGTGCGCGGATCTCGCCAGCGGCTGCCGGCTGGATGCCTTCGGGCTGGGCCTGGTGATGGGGTTTTGAGCCAGCAGAGCCGATGTTCTATCGGCAGAAGATCTCGCCCATTCCCGGCAACTCGGCGCCGTCGATGTCGACGCGGATGGTCCTGACCTCGCCGGCCGTGGTGAAAGCGAAGAGGGTCACGTGCACGTCGGCCAGGCACAAATCGGCGTTCTTGCGGAAGGCCATGGTGCCGAGCGCGCCATCGGCCCATTGGCCCGTCCCGCCGTCGCCACAGTTGTCGATCACGGCGCTCATCACGATCCAACCCTCGGGAGTCTCGATTCGGAACTCCGGGCTCGGATCACGACCGCTCGCAAACCCAAGGTGGGCGCAATCGGCTCCGGTCTTGGAGATGTCGAGGTGGTCCAGGCCGCCGCTCCACGCGCTGATTTCGTAGGTCGCGCTCCCTGGGGGGTCCGGGTCGGCGGGCAGGCAGCAAACGTAGCGCGTGCCGGAGCTACAGCCGGCCGTCTGGCAATTGGTGGTGGCTCTGACCTCGTCGTCCGCGTCCTTGATGGCTTCCAGCGTGTCTCCCGCGGTGGGGTAGTAGCACGCCATGCTCATTGGCGTGCCGTCGCAGCAGCCGCAGCCGCAGGCGTCGTACTCTCCCGGGCAGAGCAAGACGCCGTCGCTGCCGGCCCCGGCGTCGCTCTTGGGCGCGACCATGCAGCGCCCGGTCGCCGGGTTCACCACGAAGCCGGCGTTGCACACGCAGACGCCCTCGGCGGTGCACTGCCCCAAAATCGAGGAGACGATGGGGTTGTCGTTGCAGGTCTGGTCCATGCCCGGGGTGCAGACCGCGCCGAGATCTGGGGCAGAGTCGGCGCGCGGCAGCTCCGCGGCCGGGCCGTCCCGGTGCGGTCCATCGGGTATCGCGCCGTCGCCGGCGGGTACGGAAAGGTCCGTGGCGCCTCCGTCCTTCGCGGCAGGAGGATCCGTCGCGCCCGTGTCCTTGCCGGCAGGCGCGGTGTCGGGAGCCGGCTGTGCCTCGCGGCGCAGATCCGTCGCGTCCGGGCCGGTGGCAGCCCCGTCGGGGCCGGGCGGAGCCGCGTCGGCCCCGGGCACGGCCGCGTCCGGGCCGGGCACCCCAGCCTCGGGCCCGGTGGCCGCATCGCCGGGCACCTTGACGGGCTTGGAGGACGAACAGGCAGCCCCGGCGAGAACCAAGGCCGTTATGGTCAGCAAGGAGAGTCGGCTAGAGAGTGACGATGCGCTCATGATGGACTCCGAATACCTCGGCCTGGCATTTTGACAGGAAACGGTCCCGTGTCGGATCGTGGACTGTGATGCTGGCCACAGACGGTTGACCTTGCAGGTGCACGACGCGTTGCCGGCCCCGGCTCTCGGTCGGCCGGTAGACAACCCTCGGCAAGGGATCGGTTAGTATCCGCCCATGACGGGTCACTTCGGCTGGCGGAGCATTCTTGTGCTGCTCTTGGCGTGCGCGGGATGCACGCGTTCGGGTTCGCGCGAAGCGACGACGTGCGAGGTCCGCGGCCCTTTCCCTCGCCATGGCCTCGCCAACACCGAGGTGCGGCCGCTGGCCCGGGCGGCGAATGGGCGCGACTACCAGCTCCACATCGGGCTGCCGGACTCCTTCGCCGACGAGCCCGGACGGCGCTATCCGGTCCTCTACCTGTGCGACGCCTACTGGGACTTCGCCATGGTCAAGGGCATCGCGGCCAACCTGCTGGTCGACAAGGCCGTGCCCGAGATCCTCATCGTGGGTCTGGGCTACCCCGGCGATAGCCCCAACGTCGGGCGCTTGCGGCGCTACGACCTGACGCCGACGGCCGCCAAGTACGAGGGCGCCGAGTTCGACGGGCCGAGCGGCCACGCGCAGGAGTTCCTTTCGGTGATCGAGCACGAGATCATTCCCCTCGTCGAGCGCGAGTACCGCGGGGACGCGCGCTATCGCGTGCTGGCCGGCAGCTCGCTCGGCGGCCTATTCACCTTGTACGCCATGTTGGCGCGGCCCGACCTATTCTACGGCATCGTCGCGGTCAGTCCCGCGGCCCAGTGGGCGAACGACTGGCTGCTGGACTTCGAGGCGGAGTTCCACAAGAGCGGACGCTCCCTGCGCGGACGCCTGTTCGTGACCGCCGCCGAGGACGAGGTTCCCATGATTCTGGAAGGCGCCCAGCGCTTCGATGCCCGCCTGCGCACGCGCGACCTGTCCGGCCTGCGCTACGGCTTTCGGCTCATCGAAGGCGAGCGCCACGCGGGCACCAAGGCCGAGGGCTACAACCGCGGCTTGCGCTTCGCTTTCGCCCCACGCGCCGCGGATCCGTCGTTTCCATAATTGATGGGAACCCTGGGAGGGTTCCCATACCCTCCCGCGCTCTGGCTCCGCCGGGCAAAGCCCGGCTACGCCAACGCGATGTTGATGGGAACCCTGGGAGGCTTCACGCCGCTTTTGCGTGTGCCAACGGACTCGGGAGGCGTAAGCTGCGCCGCCGTGGAGCAGGTGCGACAATCCGAGCGGCGCGTGGAGCGCGCGTGAGCCGGCCGTGAAGCGCGTTGCCGTCATCGCGGGCGCCGGGCCGGCCGGCTTGACCGCGGCCTGGGAGCTGCTGGCGCGCACCGACGTGCGGCCCGTGGTCATCGAGCCTACCGCCGCCATCGGCGGCATCGCGCAGACCTACGTGTACAAGGGCAACCGCATCGACATCGGCGGGCACCGCTTCTACACCCAGAGCGAACGGGTGATGGACTTCTGGCTCGGCATGCTGCCGCGACAAGGTGCGCCCGCCTCGGACGACGTGGCCTTCGCGCACGAGGTCGAGCTGGCCACCGAGGTCGTGCTGCGCTGCCTTCTGCCCGAAGCCGCCCGCGAAACGGTTCGCGTTCGCCAGGAAACGAGACCCGCCCCGGATCCCGAGCGCGAGGATCGCGTGCTGCTGCAGAGGCCGCGCCTGTCGCGCATCTACTTCGCCCGCCACTTCTTTCCCTACCCCCTGGGCATCACGCTGACCGCGGCCTGGCGTCTCGGCTTGCTCAACACCGCGCTCATCACGCTCAGCTTCCTGTGGGCCAAGCTTTTCCCCCGCCGCGACGAAACCTACCTCGACGCCTTTTTCATCAACCGCTTCGGCCGGCGCCTGTACGAGATCTTCTTCCACGGCTACACGGAGAAAGTCTGGGGGGTCAAGTGCAGCGAGATCCGCGCCGAATGGGGCGCGCAGCGGGTGAAGGGGCTGTCGCTCAAGCGCGCTGTGGCGCACGCCGTGCACGACCTCCTGTCCAGCGACTTCCGCAAGGAACAGCACCGCCGCGAGACTTCGCTCATCACGCGCTTCTGGTATCCCAAGTACGGGCCGGGGCAGATGTGGGAGACCGTGGCCGAGCAGGTGCGCGGCGCGGGCGGCGAGATCCGGCAAGGCTTCCGGGTGGTTGGGGTGCGCGTGGAGCGCGGCCGCGTGGCGAGCGTGCGGGTGCGCGACGAGGCCTCGGGGCGCGGCGAGGATCTGCCGTGCGACTTCTTCCTCTCGAGCATGCCGGTGCGCGATCTGGTCGCCATGGTCGAACCCCCGCCGCCGCCCGCCGTGCGCGAGGTGGCATCCGGCTTGCGCTACCGCGATTTCCTGACGGTCGGGCTCCTGCTCGATCGCCTGCACGTGCTGGAGAAGGGCAGGCCGCCGCAGGCCTCGGTGCGCGACAACTGGATCTACGTGCAGGACGCCGGCGTGCGCGTGGGACGCATTCAGATTTTCAACAACTGGAGTCCCTACCTGGCCGCGGATCACGCGAACACCGTGTGGATCGGCCTCGAGTACTTCGGCAACCGCGGCGACGAGCTGTGGAGCCGAAGCGATGCCGAGCTTGTCGAGGTGGCCAAGCGCGAGGTGGAGCAGATCGGCTTCGCCCGCGGCGCGGACGTGCGCGACGGCTGCGTGCTGCGCATGCCCGACGCCTATCCGGCCTACTTCGGCAGCTACGCGAGATTCGACGAGATTCGCCGCTGGGCCAGCGCCGTGCCCAACCTGTTCTGCATCGGCCGCAACGGCATGCACCGCTACAACAACCAGGATCACTCGATGCTCACAGCCATGATGGCGGTCGACGCCATCGCGGCCGGCAGCGAGGACGATTCGGCCTCGTGGCAGGTGAATTTGGAGATGGTGTACGGCGAGGGTGGGGGCTAGCAGCCCGTGGCGAAAGTCTCCGCGTCGCCGTTCGGGCGGATTCCGGCCCGTCTGCTGCGTCGCCGCTCGCTTGAATACC